>DATJAC010000359.1:0-4652 GCA_035516655.1 Alphaproteobacteria bacterium
GCGAGATTGGCGTCGAACACCCCGAGGCGCACGGTCTCCTTGGTGGATTGGACGACATGCACGCGGCCCTGATCGCCGCGCCCGCTGCCGGTCGCGTCCTTGGGCTCGGGTGCGGCCGCCGCATGGGCGAGCCTGCCGAACCACGGCTGGACCGCCGCCAACAGGCCCATGAAGCTGCTGGCACGCAGCAAGTTGCGGCGCGAACGGCCGCGCGCGGTCAAGTAGCTGTCGACGCTCTCCTGGTCCACTTCGTCCATATGCAGCAGGCGATCCGCGACGCGCTTGTCGAACGCGGCGTCCTTGATGTCCTCGCGGAGCACGCCCGTGCCTTTCTCGTCGCCGCATCCGAACAGGCTGCCGCACTCGTGCAGATGTTGCGCAGGTTGGGTTGTCTCATCATGCTCGTGCGCCATGGCGTTTCCCCCTGAGTCGGCATTCACCAAAGATCGGCCCCGCACGCATCAGGATGCACTTTCTCGGGCCCTGCGGCAAGGCGGCGCCCGGTCGGGGCCGATCCAGGCGAACGCGCGCTTGGCGGCCCAGCGCGCGGGCAAGACGATGAAGCGGCAAATGGCGGCGCTGTTTAGACCGGGTAGACCAGGCTGTTGTCGATCCGGAGGGTGTCGTAGACGCAGTGGCGCTCCTTGAGGAGGAGGCGGTCGCCGCCGCGCACGAAGCGGTCGAAGTAGCGTCCGGCCTGGAGGATGCGGGTGTCCTCGTCGATCAGGGTCTGCAGCACGAGGTAGTTGGCCTCGGCCGAGATCGTGCCCGCCGCTTCAGCGCCGGTGACGCGCAGGTTCGTCACAATGTGCTGGAGATAGCGGGGTGCGAACATCGCCGTGTGCGCGATCGCGAAGGCGCGGTCCTTGATCATGGCGAGGCCTTCGCAATAGACCAGGCCCACCGGGAGGTCGCCTTCCGCGTTCTCGCGCGCGGTGATGCGGTAGAGCGCATCCTCGGCGAAGAAGCGCGGCCAGCGTTCGATGTCGTTGTTGTCGAGGACGTAGCAATACTCGGCGTGGAACTCCTCGATCTCCCGGCGCAGCTCGCGGAAGGGGGCCTGGGCCACGGGGCCGACGGGGAAGCCCTTCACCCTGACGGGGGCGGTCTCCATCGCTAGCGCTCCCCCATCGCTAGAGCTCCATGACCTCGCGCCAGTGCCGGTACATCGAGCGGATGGCGGCCTCGGTGATGAGCGTGGTGGAGCTCCCTTCCTCCCGGCCGCCGAGCTCGATGAGGCCCGCCTTCTCTTCGGCCGACTTGCGGATGCCGTCCTGCACGAACTTCATCGCCTCGTTGTCCTCGAGGCCGAGGAAGCCGGCCGGGCCCATGAGATTGCCCTGGCGCAGGCGGTGGCGCGTCATCGCCTCGTCGTCGCCCTCGTAGCCGAACATGGTCCAGATCATGGTGAACTCATTCGGCCCGCTCGGCACGATCTGGCGCGTGCCCAGCGTGTTGAGCTCGCGCTGCACGATGAGGTTGGGCCAGATCGTGAGCATGGTCACGGACCAGGGCGAGGCGAACTCGCGGACGTAGTCGAGGATGCGCGGGTCGTGGAGCTTGACGTTCTCCTGGAAGCTGCGCATTTCGCGCTTGTTCGCGGCGTCGACCTTCGGGGCCCCTTCGGGCTTGGCCGAGCCCATGACGCCGGGCCGGCCTTTGGGATCGACGATCATCGCCGATTGGTTGCCCGCCACCAGGAGCCCGAAGCTCACGAGATAGCTGTGCAGCAGGGTCGCGTGATAGGGGTCCTTGAGGTTCTCGTGGTAGAGCTTCCAATTGGCCGGCTGCCTGTTGCGGTAGTAGCCGAGCAGCTTGAGCTTGCGGCCGTCGAAGGTCGCCTCGAAATCCTTGAGGATGTCGGGGGTCAAATAGTCCTCGAGGCTTTCCATGTCGGGGGCATAGCTGGCGAAGACGACGCCGCGATGGGTGGTTGTACGGAGCGCCTGCGGATTGTGCTCGGCAGGCTCGAAGCCCGCCGGCATGCCGCCCTCGCGCTTGAGCCCGCGGCGAAAGGGGATGCCGACCAGCCGGCCTTTGAGATCGTAGGTCCATTGGTGGTAGGGGCAGACGAACTCCTTGGCATGGCCGTGCTGGTGGCGGCAGAACTCCGCACCGCGGTGGGCGCAGCGGTTCTCGAAGACGTGGATGGAACCGTCCTCCGCGCGCGAGACGACCACGGGCGTGGGGCCCACGTAGCCGCGCTTGAAGTCGCCGGGTTTGGGAATCTCGGCCTCGAGCCCGACGTAGTTCCACGTCCGCCCGTGGAAGATGCGCTCGACTTCGCGCTCGTAGATCTCCCGGCTCGTATAGACCCAATCGGGGATGCGCGTGAGCCCTTCCTCGGGCCAGACGAAGCCGTCCTCGGGCGGGCGGTTGGAGCCGGCTCGCCTCGCCTCGTTGTTCCCTGCACTCGCATGAACCATGGCGGCCTCCCACCGAGGGGCCTCGCCGCAGCCGCGGCACCCCGGCCATATAGGCAGTGTACTGATGATCTCGCGGGAAGGCAACGGCGAAGGGCGGTGCCGGGGGATGCCGGGCTTGCCCCGGCGAGATGATCAGCATACTGTGCAATTCCGGTTTTAGCACTCGCGGGAGGAAACCATGGCGTTGGTACCCCTGGCCCAGGAAGGCCATTTCTTCCACATCTACGATTTCCGCGTGAAGGCGGGGAAGGGCGACGAGTTCATCCGCCTCTTCAACGCCTTCGACTATTCCGACGCGAACCCGATGCACAAGTCGGCCGCCCAGGTGAAGGACGGCGTGCTCTGCCGCGACGTCAAGGATCCCGACCGCTTCTGGCTCATCGGCGAGTGGCGCGACATCGACGTGCACGCTCAGATCCGCAAAGTCCTCGCCGAGAAGCTCAAGCCCGAGTTCATCACGCTGATCGAGGGCGGGAAATTCGTGCCGGACTACGCCCGCATCGTCTCCTCGACCCCGCAAGCGGTCCTCGACAAGGCGGCGGGCGAGTGATTCTCGCTCCGTCCCCGGTGATCGTGTCCAGGCGCTGCCCATATTCTCTCGTTCGTCACCCCGGCGAAAGCCGGGGTCCATGACTGGGGCCTTGCGCGGGCCCGGCCATGAATGCCGGCTTTCGCCGGCATGAAATAGCCGATGGACAGTACATCGAAACTCACCCGCCGATGAGCTTGAGCCACTCCGCCTCGCTCAAGGTGGCGACGCCGAGTTCCCGCGCCTTGGCTGCCTTCGAGCCCGCATCGGCCCCCACTACCACGTAGTCGGTCTTCTTCGAGACCGAGCCCGCGACGCTGGCGCCGAGCGCTTCGGCGCGCGCCTTGGCCTCGTTCCGCGTCATGCGCTCGAGGGTCCCGGTGAAGACCACGGTCTTGCCGGCGATGGGCGAGCTTTGGGCGGGAGCGACGAAGGTCTCGACCTCCACCTCGCGCGCAAGCCCGTCGAGCACCTCTCGGTTGTGGCGCTCGGCGAAAAAGCCGAGGATGTCCTCGGCGACCGCGGGGCCGATGCCCTCGATCGCGATGAGCTCCTGGTAAGCCTCGCTCTCGCGGTCCTGTGCCGCCGCCATCGCACTCCGCCATCCGGCGAGCGTGCGATAGGTCTTGGCCAGGAGGCGTGCGGTCGCCTCGCCCACCTGCGGGATGCCGAGCGCGTTGATGAAACGCTCGAGGGCGATGCGGCGGCGCTCGTCGATGGCGCGCATGAGGTTGTCGACCGACTGGCGCCCCCAGCCCTCGCGGCCCTCGATCGCCGCGCGTAGCACATGCAGCTTGAAAATGTCGACCGGATTCTTGAGCAGGCCGTCGGCGAAGAAGGCCTCGATGTGCTTGCGCCCGAGCCCCTCGATGTCGAAGGCGTTGCGCGAGACGAAATGGCGCAGCCGCTCGACCGCCTGGGCGGGGCAGACGAGCCCGCCCACGCAGCGGCGCACGACCTCGCCCGGCTCGCGCAGCGCATGGCTGCCGCAGGCCGGGCAGACGTGCGGGAATACATAGGGCTTGGCCCCCTTCGGCCGTTTGGCGAGGACGACGCCGACGATCTGGGGAATGACGTCCCCGGCGCGCTGGATCGTTACCGTATCGCCTTCGCGCACGTCCTTGCGCGCGATCTCATCCTCGTTATGCAGGGTCGCGCGCGAGACGATCACGCCGCCCACGTTCACCGGGGCGAGCTCGGCCACCGGCGTCAAGGCGCCGGTGCGGCCGACCTGGACGACGATCTTCTCCAGCCGCGTTTCGGCCTGCTCGGCGGGGAACTTGTGCGCGAGCGCCCAGCGCGGCGCGCGGCTCACCATGCCGAGGCGTTCCTGCCAGTCGCGGCGGTTCACCTTGTAGACGACGCCGTCGATATCGTAGGGCAAATCGGCGCGCTGGGACTGGATCCTGGCGTGGAAGGCCAGCGCGTCGTCGACGTTGCGGCAGAGCCTGGCCAGCGGATTGGTGGTGAAGCCGCGCGCCTTGAGATGCTCGAGGAAATCCCACTGGCTCTTGCCCAGGTCCCTCTCGTCGCTGATCTCGCCGGCCGCATAGGCGAAGAAGTGCAGCGGGCGGCCGGCGGTGATTTCGGGATCGAGCTGGCGCACGCTGCCCGCCGCGGCGTTGCGCGGATTGGCGAATACAGGCTCGCCGGCGGCGGCGCGCTTTTCGTTCATTTTTGCGAACTCGGCCCGGCGC
>DATJAC010000360.1:0-3566 GCA_035516655.1 Alphaproteobacteria bacterium
CCGTCCCGATATCGTGGTCGTGGCGACGACGCACGACTGCCTGGCCGAGGTCGCAGCCGCGGCGGCGGGGGCAGGCTGCCATGTACTCGTGGAAAAGCCCGCCGGGCGCCGGGCAGCCGAGCTCGAGCCGGTGATCGCCGCCGCGGCGCGCAACAAAGTCGTGGTCAAGGTCGGCTTCAATCATCGCTTTCACCCGGCCTTTCTCAAAGCGCGGGAGATCGTCGATCGCGGCGGGGTCGGGCCGCTCTTCTTTGTGCGCGGCCGCTACGGCCACGGCGGCCGGATCGGCTACGAGAAAGAATGGCGCGCCGATCCGCGCGTCTCCGGCGGCGGCGAGCTGCTCGACCAGGGCTCGCATCTCATCGATCTCGCGCGCTGGTTCCTCGGCGACTTCGTAGAGGTCCAAGGCATGCTCGCGACCTATTTCTGGGACATGCCGGTCGACGACAACTGCTTTCTGACCTTGCGCACCGCGGCGGGACGGATCGCCTGGCTGCAGGCGAGCTGGACCGAGTGGAAGAACCTGTTCTCGTTCGAAATCTATGGCCGGACGGGCAAGCTCCACATCGAGGGGCTCGGCGGCAGCTACGGCGTGGAGCGGCTCGCCTACCATCGCATGTTGCCGCAAATGGGACCGCCGGAGACGGAGCAATGGGAGTTCCCGGCACCCGACCGCTCGTGGCAGATGGAGTTCGCCGAGCTCGCGAGCGCCATCGCGGAAGGCCGCGAGCCGCTTGGCAACATCGGCGACGCCAAGGCCAATCTCGAGATCGTCGGCAAGCTTTACGAAGGGGTGGGGCGATGATCATCACGCGAAGCCCGCTGCGCGTGTCGCTCGGCGGCGGGGGCACCGATCTGCCGTCCTACTACCGCGAGCACGGCGGCTTCCTCGTCGCGGCGGCCATCGACAAGTACGTCTACATCACGCTCCACGAGACCTTTCAGGCCGAGTACCTCATCAAATATTCGAAGCTGGAGCGGGTCGCCGACGTCGAGCACATCGAGCATCCCATCATCCGAGAAGCGATCAAGCTCGTGCAAGGGGCGAAGGGAGAGGCGCATCTCGAGCTCACCAGCATGGCCGACATCCCGGCCGGCACCGGCCTCGGCTCGTCGGGCAGCTTCACGACGGCCCTCCTCAAAGCGCTCCACGCCAACCGCAAGAACTTCGTGCCGCCGCAGGAACTCGCGGAGCAGGCCTGCCATATCGAGATCGAGCTCTTGGGCGAGCCCATCGGCAAGCAGGACCAATATATCGCCGCCTACGGCGGGATCATGTGCTTGACCTTCGATCGCAGCGGCCGGGTCGAAGCCGAGCCGCTCAAGATCTCCGACGAGACGCGCTTCAATCTCGAGGACAACCTGCTGCTCTTCTTCACCGGCTACTCGCGAAGTGCGGCCGCCATCCTCGAGGATCAGGACCGGCGGACGAAGGAGTCCGACAAGGCGATGATCGAGAACCTTCATTACGTGAAGACCCTCGGCTTGCGCAGCAAGGAGGTGCTCGAAGCAGGGGATCTCGCCCAATTCGGGCGCTTGATGCACGAGCACTGGCTGCACAAGAAGCGCCGCTCGGGCGGCATGTCGAACCCCGACATCGACAAATGGTACGCGCTGGCAACGGCGAATGGCGCCATCGGGGGGAAGCTCATCGGTGCCGGCGGGGGCGGCTTCCTCATGTTCTACACCGAGGAGAAGGCGCGGCTGCGTCACGCCATGCTGGCCGCGGGCCTGCGCGAAGTGCGTTTCCGCTTCGATTTCGAAGGTACGAAGATCGTGGTGCAGTAGCCGATGCGATTGTCCGCCCGCCGGCCGACGCTTTGAGGGTCACGAGGATCGACGTGAAACGAGCACTGCCCACCGTCGCTGTTCTCGCGGGCGGCCTCGCCCGTCGCATGCGGCCGCTCACCGAGAGCCGGCCCAAGGCCTTGCTCGAGGTCGCGGGCGAGCCCTTCATCGCCCACCAGCTCCGCCTTCTCCGGCGCGAGGGTGCGGCCGAGGTGGTCCTGTGCCTGGGCTATCTCGGCGAGCAGGTCGAAGCCTTCGTCGGCGACGGCGGCCGTTACGGCCTCGCAGTCCGTTACTCCCGGGAGGGCGAGCGCCTGCTCGGCACCGGGGGTGCTCTGCGCCGGGCGCTGCCGCTCCTCGGGTCGCCTTTTGTCGTGCTCTACGGCGACAGCTATCTCGACTTCGCCTTCGCACCCGTGCTCGAGGCCTTCCGCGCCAGCGGCCTCGACGGGCTCATGACCGTCTACCGCAACGAAGGCGCTTGGGACGCGAGCAACGTCGTCTTCGAGGCCGGGCGCATCCTTTTCTACAGCAAAAAGGTCAAGCGCCCGGACATGCGCCATATAGATTACGGGCTCGGCATCCTCAAGGCCGAGGTGCTGAGGCGATACCCTGCCGATCAGCCCTTCGATCTCGCCGACGTCTACGCAAGCCTGGTCGAGACCGAGCGGCTTGCCGGCTACGAGGTGACGCAACGCTTCTACGAGATCGGCTCGCCGGCGGGCCTGGCCGAGACCGAGGCATATTTGCTGCGCGCCGCCGCGGCGCCCGGACCCGCGGGAGACGCCGATGGCCACGACTGAAGATCCCGCCGCCGCGGCCGCCCGGCGCTACCGGCGCTTGGTCGCGGACCTGCCCGGCCATTTCGTCAACCCGGATCGCGACGGGCTCGTCATCCTGAGCGGGCCCGAGGAGTTGCCGCGTGCCGAAAGCGAAATCGCCAGCCGGCTCGCCCGCGCAGGCCGGCCGCCCGAGTGGGCGCGGGCCGGGGTCTTCTACGAGGACGACTGGATCTATGTCCTGCGCGATGTCGTACGCTTTCCGGGCGGAAGCCTCGGCACCCACCACCGGATCATCCATAAGGGTGGGCCGGAGGGCGTCGGAATCCTGCCCCGCTTCGAGGGGCGGCTCGTCCTGCTGCGGCATTTTCGCCACGGCCTGCGCGATTGGGCGCTCGAGTTTCCGCGCGGCGGCGGGGAGGCCGGACAGTCGGCCGAAGCACTGGCCCGCGGCGAGTTGCGTGAGGAGCTTGGTGCCGACGCGCTCTCGCTCGTCCCGCTCGGTCTCCTCTTCCCCCAGAACAACCTGATGGCGACGCATCTGCGGCTTTTCTTCGCCGAGCTCGGCGGCATCGGTGCCGTGAACAAAGCCGAGGGCATAGCCGAGGTGCGCGCCGTGACCGTCGCGGAGCTCGAGCGGCTGATCGATACGGACGTCGTCAACGATGCGGTCTCGGTGGCGCTTTACACACGTGCGCGTCTCAAGGGCCTGCTGTAAGGACGAAAGACGGGCCGGTGCCGCGGCCGGGAGGGAACATGGGAAAGCCGAGCCTCGACCCAGCACTCGCCGCCTACCGCAGCCTCATCGCGGCGCGCGGCGAGCTCTTCGGGACCCCTGCGGGGCCCGCCATCGAAATCCTCACGGACGAGGCGGAGATCAGCACCACCCAGCGGGCCGTGCAGGAGGCCCGACGCCGCAGCGGGCTTGCTGCGGACGACGTCCGGGTCGGCGTTCTCCTCGACGATCCCTATCTCCTCGTGATGCGCGACGCGGTGCGC
>DATJAC010000361.1:0-27929 GCA_035516655.1 Alphaproteobacteria bacterium
GTCGTCCCAGCCCGTGGTACGCCCGTAGCCCCGTTGATCGGGTGCCACCACGTGATAGCCCGCCGCCGCCAACGGCAGCATGATTTTTCGCCAGCTATAGGCAAGCTCGGGGAAGCCGTGGAGAAGCAGGAGGCAGGGCCGGCCCTTGACCTCGAAGCCCGCCTCCAGCACGTGCATCGCGAGCCCGTTGATGCCGTCGACCATCCGGGAGCGGATGCCTCGAGGAAGTGTCGAATTGCCGTAGGGAGGAAGGGTCACGCTTGCGCCGCCAAATGGGAGCCGACGTGAGCATAGCGCCATATCTCGATCGGGCACAGCCTCGTCACGCCACCAACGGACTCGCAAGTGGAACCTCAGGCCGCGGCAGTACCTCCGCAACGAAGGCCTTGCCTCGGCGCCCGATTGCCCCGAGAATCCCCGCGTCAGTCCAGAGCCGGAGGTGCCTCATGGCGGTCTATCGCAAGCCATCCGCGGCCGCGAGTGCCGGTCAGGCCATCGGCATCCTGATGCTGGATTGCCGCCTGCCGTTCATCCCGGGCGACGTCGGCAACGCGAGCTCCTATTCCTATCCGGTCGTCTACAAGACCGTACCCGGCCTCTCGACCGCGGTGTGCCTGGCGGGGGCCCCGGAATTCGAGAAGGCGGCGGTCGCGGCCGCGCGCGCGCTCGCCGCCGAAGGCGTGCGCGGCATCAGCAGCGATTGCGGCTTCATGCTCCAGTTCCAGGACGCCGTGCGGGAAGCGGTCGAGATCCCGGTCTGCCTCTCGAGCCTCCTGCAGCTTCCGCTCGTCGCGCGCAGCCTGGAGCGCTCGCGGCCGATCGCGATCGTCACCGCCGACTCCGCCAATCTCACCCCCGGCTTCCTCGCACGCGCCGGCCTTGCGGTCGAGAACCCGATCCTGATCTGCGGCATGCAGGACAAGCCCGAGTTCAAGACCGCCGTGTTCGACGAGAAGGGGACCCTCGACTCCGACCTCATCACGGCGGAGACCGTCGAGGTGGTGCGGAGCGTGGCGGCCGAGCATCCCGATCTCGGTGCCGTCCTTCTCGAATGCTCGATGCTCCCACCCTATGCCAAGGCGGTGCAGGATGCGCTCGATCTGCCGGTCTACGACTTCGTGACCATGATCGACTACCTGCAATCGGCCGTCGAGCGAGAGCGCCCTCGCGGCCGGTCCTGAGGATGCCGCTCTATAAGACGCGGAAGAGCGCGGAGGTCTACGGCTATGCGGTCGGCATCCTCTTGGCCGAGGGGACGGGGCCGCGCGCGCCGGGCGACGTCGCCAACGCCACCAGCTACCGCTACCCGGTCCTCTACAAGCGCGTGGCGGGGGCGAGCGCCGAGCGCCTCGCGACCGGCGATCCCCAGCTCGAGCCCGCGGTGGTAAGTGCTGCGCAAGCGCTCGAGGCCGAGGGGGTCAAGGGCATCAGCAGCAACTGCAGCTTCTTCGCGAACTATCAGGACGCGGTGACCAAGGCCGTGCGCGTGCCGGTGTTCCTCTCGAGCCTCATGCAGCTGCCCTTCATCGCCGCGTCGCTTGGCCGCAAGCGCGCGATCGGCATCATCACCGGCGACGCCCGCGCCCTCGGCAACCGCCTGCCGACCTTGAGCGGCGCGCCCGCGGAGTCCCAGCTCGTCGTGCGCGGCTTGGAGGGCGAGGCGGCGTTCCGCCGTGCCATCCTCGAGGGCGGGGATGCTCTCGACACCGCCCTCGTCGAGACGGCCCTGGTCAAGACCGCGTTGGCGATGATCCGGGAGCAGCCCGCGATGGGCGCCCTGCTGCTCGAGGGTGCGGCTTTGCCGCCTTATGCGCAAGCCGTGCGCGAGGCGAGCGGGCTGCCGGTGTTCGATTTCCTGACCATGATCGATTTCTACCAGCAGACCGCCCACCGCGCCCATTACGCCGGCTATTACTGAACGTCGAACGGGCGCACGGTGTGGGCGTGATTGAGCGGTCCCCGGCCATGGCCGAAGCCGGGGGCGGTGCGGATCGCCTCCTGGAGATAGGCGCGCGCGCGGGCAACCGCCGCGCTGAGCGTCTGCCCTTGCGCCAAGCCCGTGGCGATCGCCGAGGCAAGCGTGCAGCCGGTGCCGTGGGTGTGCTTGCTCGCCAGGCGCGGATTTTCGAAGGCCTCGATCCCGTTGGCGCTCGCGAGCAGATCGACGACAGTCGAGCCCTCGAGATGGCCGCCCTTGAGGAGGACGGCACGGCAGCCAAGCGCGAGGAGCCGCCGGGCCGCCGCCGCCATGTCGGCACGGCTCGCGATGCTGAGGCCGGCGAGGGCTTCCGCCTCGGGAATATTAGGGGTGACGAGGGTGGCGAGCGGGAAGAGCCGTTGGCGCAAGCTGTCGATGGCGTTCTCCGCGAGGAGCCGCGCCCCACCCGTCGCCGCCATCACCGGATCGACGACGAGCGGCAGCGCCCTTGCCGCGAGCGCCGCGGCGACCGCGTCGATCATGGCCGCATCGACCAGCATGCCGGTCTTGACCGCGTCGGCGCCGATGTCGTCGAGCACGAGGGCGATCTGCCGCGCCACGAAGGCGGGCTCCGTCGCGACGATGGCGTGAACGCCGCGCGTGTCCTGGGCGGTGAGTGCGGTGATCGCGGTCATGGCGTAGCCGCCGAGTGCCGTCACCGTCTTCACGTCCGCCTCGATGCCGGCACCCCCGCCGGAATCCGATCCCGCGATGGCGAGGACCCTGCCCTTCACGGCGGCGGCACTAGGAGCCGGCGGAGTGCTCGATGGCATGCACCACCGCCTCGACCGCGCGGCCGACAAGGGCTCCGTCCTCGCCTTCGGCCATGACGCGGATGACGGGCTCGGTCCCCGATTTGCGGATGAGGAGGCGCCCCTGCCGGCCGAGCATCGCCTCGGCTTCGCGGATCGCGGCCTTCACACCCGCGCGCTCGAGCGGAGTGCTGCCGTTGAAACGCGCGCTGCGCAAAAGCTGCGGCAACGAGGCGAAGAGGCGCATCGCCTCGCTCGCCGGGCGGCTCTCCCCGAGCAACGCCGCGAGCACCTGAAGGGCCGAGATGAGCCCGTCCCCCGTCGTCGTATAGTCGGGCAGAATGATGTGCCCCGACTGCTCCCCGCCCACGTTGTAGCCGCCCTCGCGCATGGCCTCGAGCACATAGCGGTCGCCCACTTGCGTGCGCACGAGCTTGAGCCCGAGGCTTGCCAGGTAGCGCTCGAGCCCGAGGTTCGACATCACGGTGGCGACGACGCCCGCACCTCGGAGCCGGCCCGCGGCGTGCCAGCTGCTCGCGACGAGCGCCATGAGCTGATCGCCGTCAAGCTTGGCCCCGCGCTCGTCGACCATGACGACGCGGTCGGCGTCGCCGTCGAGCGCTATGCCGAGGTCGGCCTTCTCCGCGAGCACGCGCTGCTCGAGGAGAGCGGTATTGGTCGCCCCGCATCCCCGATTGATGTTGAAGCCGTCGGGCTCCACGCCGATCGCGACCACCTCGGCACCGAGCTCGTAGAGCACCGCCGGGGCGGCGCGATAGGCCGCCCCATGGGCGCAATCGATGACGATCTTGAGTCCGTCGAGCCGCCGGCCGCGCGGGAAGCTCGCCTTGACGAATTCGATGTAGCGCCCGAGGGCGTCGTCGAGGCGCATGGCGCGGCCGAGCTTGTCGCTCGCGACGCGCGACGTGCCGGTGCCGTTGTCGATGCGGCGCTCGATGTCGAGCTCGACCTCGTCGGAGAGCTTGTAGCCGTCGGGGCCGAAAAGCTTGACCCCATTGTCCTGGTAAGGATTGTGCGAGGCGGAGATGACCACGCCCAGATCCGCGCGCAAGCTACGCGTGAGCATGGCGACCGCCGGGGTGGGCAGCGGGCCGAGCAGCACCACGTCCATGCCGACCGAGATGAAGCCCGCCGTCAGCGCCGGCTCGATGAGATAGCCCGAGAGCCGGGTATCCTTGCCGATCACCACGCGGTGGCGATGGGGCCCGCGCGTGAAGCGCTCGCCCGCCGCCATCGCGAGCTTGAGCACCGTCTCGGCCGTCATCGGCTCGGCGTTGGCCGTGCCGCGCACACCGTCGGTGCCGAAAAGCTTGCGCGTCACCTGCATTCCTCCGGCTGTTCCGGCACCTTATAGCAGAAGTGCCGAGGGGATACAGCAACGGGGACTGCGTCCGTCACGCCCGCTATGCTACTCTCCGGCCCTGCTTGCCGGAGTCGTCGCCATGAAAGCTTCCTTCGAGATGCTCGCCGCCTATAACGCCTGGGTCAACGAGCGGCTCTACGCGGCCGCCGCCGAAATCCCCGACGAGGACTACCGTGCCGACCACGGCGCCTTCTTCCACTCGCTCCACGGCACGCTCAACCACCTCCTCGTGGGCGACCGCATCTGGATGCGTCGTTTCACCGGCGAAGGCGAGGAGCCCGCGGAGCTCGCCGCCATCCTTTATGAGGATCGCGCGGCCCTCCGCGAGGCGCGCCGCGCCGAGGACGCGCGCATCGTCGCCTATATCGCCTCGCTCGGCGAGCCAGCGCTTGCCGGCACGGTCCGCTATCGCTCCACCCGCAGCCCGGCCGAGATCGAGCAGTACCTCGCCCCCCTTCTGCTGCATTTCTTCAATCACCAGACCCATCACCGCGGACAGGCGCATGCGCTCCTGACCAGGCTCCGCGGCGAGGCGCCGTCCTTCGACCTCCTGGTCTTCCAGCGCCAGACCGGCCTCAGCCTGCTCAAGGGCCAAGGCGGCGAATTTGCGGCCCCCGAGCGGCGGCCAATGCGGAGCGAACCATGATCGTGAGAACGCTCGCGGAAATCATCGGCGATGCCGAGCGCCACGCCCGCGGCCCGGGCTGGGAAAGCCGCCGCATCATCTTGAAGCGCGATGGCATGGGGCATTCGCTCCACGACACCGTCGTCAAGGAGGGGACCGAGCTGCATCTGCAGTACAAGCATCATTTCGAGAGCAACTACTGCATCTCCGGCGAGGGCGAAGTGGTGGACGTGAAGAGCGGGCAGGTGCACAAGATCGTCCCCGGCACGCTCTATGCGCTCGACCAACACGACGAGCACCTGGTGCGCGCAACCCGCGGGGATTTGCGCCTCGTCTGCGTCTTCACCCCGCCCTTGAGCGGCCGCGAGCGGCATCGCGAGGACGGCAGCTACCCCGCGGACGGCGACGACGCTCAGTAAGTTCCCCTCAATGCCCGCCACAGATTGACCGCCTGCAGCGTCTCCGCGACGTCGTGGACGCGGAGGAGCTGCGCGCCGCGGTCGAGGGCGGCGAGGGCGGCCGCGAGGGAGGCGCCGAGCCGCGCCTTGGGTGGCGTCTCCTTCTTCGCGGCCCCGATCAGGAGCTTGCGCGAGGCGCCGACCATGACGGCGCAACCGAGTCCGTGGAAGAGGGCCAGGCGCTCGAGGAGCTGCACATTGTGCGAGGTGCGCTTGCCGAAGCCGAGGCCGGGATCGATCGCGATGCGCGCGCGCGGGATGCCGGCGGCGACCGCTGCCTCGACGCGGGCGGCGAGGGCGTCATAGACGTCGAGCGGGGCGAAGCCGTAGTCCGGTGCGATGTTCATCGTCTCGGGCTCGCCCGCCATGTGCACGAGCACGACCGCGGCGCGGCGCTCGGCGGCGAGCGGCAGGCTCAAGGGATCGCCCGCGAGTGCGGTCACGTCGTTGATGATCGCGGCCCCGGCGTCGAGGGCCGCCTTCATCACCGCGGCCCGGCGGCTGTCGATCGAGAGGAGCGCCCCCAGTCCGGCGCCGGCACAGCCGTCGAGCACGGGGACGACGCGCGCCAGCTCCTCCTCGACCGAGAGCGGTGTCGCCCCCGGCCGCGTCGACTCGCCCCCCACGTCGACGATGTCCGCCCCCGCCTCGGCGAGGCCGAGGGCATGGGCCACGGCACGCTCGGCCGCGAGATGATCGCCGCCGTCGGAAAAGCTGTCTGGAGTCACGTTCACGATGCCCATGAGGCGCGGGCGGTCGAGCGCCAACCCGGCGAAATCGGCACGCGCGCTCGAGAGGCGGTCGAGGAGAGCGGCGACGCGCGCGGCGACGGCCGCCCCTTGCCTGCCGGCCCAGGCCGCGAGCTCGGCGAGTGCGGCGTAGGTGCCGACCACGCGTCCGGGCTCGCGCACGAGCACCTCGCAGTGGCGAAAGGCGAAGGGGCCGCCGGCGAGCGGACGTGCCTCGCCTGCCTCCAGGGCGGCGGCGGCGGCTCCCCCGTGGAGCAGGCTCACCGGCGAGAGATAGAGCCGCTCCGCCCGACCATCCAACAAGGCAAAGCCCCGGTCGAGGCCGGGGCTTCGCACGAAAGGCAGCCGGGTCTTGCCGTCAGGCACCCGGTTGGGGCTCCGGCTCCAAGCCCCCGCCCTTGGTTTCACGCTGCCCGGCCGGCTTGCTGGTCGGCACCGAGGAGCGCGGCTTGGGCGGCTCGGGCTGGGCGTCCTTGTCCTGCCGCACGATCGGATTGCCCTTGATGAGCGACTGGATCTCCTCGCCCGAAAGGGTCTCGTACTCGAGCAGGCCCTTGGCGAGGCTATGGAGCTCCTCGGTATGGGCACCCAGGATGCGCCGGGCATTCGCTTCGCCTTCCTCGACGACGCGGCGGATCTCCTCGTCGATGATCTTGGCGGTCGCCTCGGAGACGTTCTTGCGCTGCGTCACCGAGTGGCCGAGGAAGACCTCCTGCTCGTTCTCGGAGTAGCGCAAGGGTCCAAGCAGGTCGCTGAAGCCGAATTCGGTCACCATGCGGCGCGCGAGCTCGGTCGCCTGGCGGATGTCGTCGCCGGCGCCCGTGGTGACGTTGTCCTTGCCGTAGATGATCTCCTCCGCGACCCGGCCGCCGAACATCATGGCGATGCGCGCCTCGAGCTCGCGCTTGGCGAAGCCGTAACGGTCGCGCTCGGGAAGCGACATGGTGACGCCGAGGGCGCGGCCGCGCGGGATGATGGTGACCTTGTGGAGCGGATCGTGGCCCGGCGAATAGAGGGCGACGAGGGCGTGGCCCGCCTCGTGATAGGCGGTGGTCTCCTTCTCCTTGTCGGTCATCACCATGGAACGCCGCTCGGCTCCCATGAGGACCTTGTCCTTGGCGTGCTCGAGCTCGCTCATGGTGACGAGGCGCTTGCCGCGGCGGGCGGCGATGAGGGCCGCCTCGTTCACGAGGTTGGCGAGATCGGCCCCGGAGAAACCCGGCGTGCCGCGCGCGATGATCTTGGCATCGACGTCGGGGGCCGTCGGCACCTTGCGCAGATGCACCTTGAGGATTTTCTCGCGCCCGAGGATGTCGGGGTTCGGCACCACGACCTGACGGTCGAAGCGGCCCGGGCGCAGGAGGGCCGGGTCGAGCACGTCGGGACGGTTGGTGGCGGCGATCAGGATGACGCCCTCGTTGGTCTCGAAGCCGTCCATCTCGACAAGGAGCTGGTTGAGGGTCTGCTCGCGCTCGTCGTTGCCCCCGCCTAGCCCGGCACCCCGGTGGCGTCCGACCGCGTCGATCTCATCGATGAAGATGATGCAGGGCGCGTGCTTCTTGGCCTGCTCGAACATGTCGCGCACGCGGCTAGCACCCACGCCCACGAACATCTCGACGAAGTCCGAGCCGGAGATGGTGAAGAACGGCACGTTCGCCTCGCCCGCGATCGCGCGCGCAAGCAGGGTCTTGCCGGTTCCGGGCGGGCCCACCAGAAGGCAGCCCTTGGGGATCTTGCCGCCCAGGCGCTGGAACTTCTGCGGGTCCTTGAGGAAATCGACGATCTCCTCGAGCTCCTGCTTGGCCTCGTCGATGCCGGCCACGTCGTCGAAGGTCACGCGCCCGGACTTCTCGGTCAAAAGCCGCGCGCGCGACTTGCCGAAGCCCATGGCGCGGCCCCCGCCCGACTGCATCTGGCGCATGAAGAAGACCCAGACGCCGATCAGGACCAGGAAGGGGAACCAGGAGACGAGGATGCCGAAGAGGGACGGTACGTTGTCGTCCTCGGGCATGGCGCGCACGCGCACGTTATGGTCGGTCAGCCGGCTCACGAGATTGGTGTCTTGCGGCGCATAGGTCGAGAAGCTGCGGCCGTCCGAGAGCTGGCCGAGGATGTTGTGGCCCTGGATCGTGACCTCGCGCACCTCGTTCTGATTGACGTGCGTGATGAAGTCCGAATAGGCCATCTGGGTCTGGGCCTGCCGGTTCGACGAGCCCTGGAAGAGATTGAAAAGCGCGACGAGAAGCAGGCCGATGACGACCCAGAGGAAGATGTTCTTGCCGAAATTGTTCAACGCGCGCGCCTTCCGCTCTCCGCTCCGCCGCCCTCAGCCGGCGGCCCTGCCCGCCGCCCGTCGGGCTCACTCCTCATAAGAAAACTAACTAGGTCGCAACGCCCGTTAAGCAACCGCACCGGCGGCGCCCGCAAGCGCGCGTGCCGGATGAAAGATCAAAGTGCGAACATACAAGCTAGCAGCTTCCTCCGACCCCCGTCCATAGTGCAAGTGGGGAACCGCGAGGAGCCCGTCAAGGTCGCGCAGGGCCGGAAGCGAGGGCCGCACCGCCGCAGGCAGCGGATTTGCGCGCAATGCCGCCGTCCGGGCCGCGAGCAGGGCCGAGCCCGCCTCGCCCAAGGCACCCACCCGGAGCGGGCCCGAGGCGTGCGGCAGGCGCTGCCCGAGGCTGAGCCGGAAGCGCCCGTCCCAAGTCGCACTTTGGCCGGGCCGGAGGGCGATTTCCGCCTCGACTTGGCGCCATTCGCGGCAGACCAAGAGGCGGCCGCGGAGGCGGCCGGGGGCCTGGAGAATGCGGCAGCCGCCGAGCGTGCGGGGCGCGGGCAAGCCCTGCTCCACGATCGCGCGATAGAGCCGCGCCAGCCGCTCGAGTCGGGGGGCATAGCCGCCCCCACCAAGGGTTTGAATGATGCGTGCCAAGGCGCGCAGGCCGATTTCCTCGGCGGCGGCGGCGAGGAGCGCTGGATCGAGGAGCGCATAGCCGGCCGGCGAGAGCTCGACCGCGGCGGCGAGCAGGCGGGCGGTCTCGCCTTCGAGGGCCTCGCGCGCGCGCCCGAGTCGGCGCGCGGTCGCGGCGAGCCGTGCCGGCTCGAGCCCGACGCGCTCGAGTGCAGGCAGGAGGGCGCGGAGCCGCACGCGGGCATGCTTGTCGTCCTCGTTGCTCGGGTCCTCGATCCAGTCCTGCTTGCAGGCCGCAAGCGTGGCGCGGAGCCGCGCGCGGGAGAGCGCGAGCAGCGGACGCAGCAGGCGAAGCCCGGCGCGCTCGCCCAGCGGCGCCATCGCGGCGAGGCCTTCGACCCCGCTCCCGCGGGCGAGCCGGAGGAGGAAAGTCTCGGCCTGGTCCTCGCATTGATGCGCCACGAGGAGATGCAGGACCCCCGCCTTGCGGCACCAATCCTCGAGCAGGCGATAGCGCGCGGCACGGGCCTCGGCCTGAAGGTTGGCCTTCGGCTTGGCGCCGCGCCACCGCAGGATGCGCTGCGCGATGCCGCGGGCCGCGAGCCAGCGTTTGACCCTCCGGACTTCCGCTTTCGCCTCGGGGCGCAGCCCATGATCGACGCTGAGCGCCATGACCGAGCCGCCGCGGCGCGCGGCCCAGCGTGCGGCGAGGAGGACGAGCGCCATGCTGTCGGCCCCGCCCGAGACCGCCACCGCGATCCGCGGCTTCGCCTCGAAGGGTGCGAGCGCGCGCATGAGGCGGGCAAATTCCGCGGCCCCCACCGCGCGTGCCCGCGCAGCGCCCACGGACGTCAGGCGCAGCCTGCGCGCTGACGCTCGCGCTGTACGGCCTGCTTCACGTTCGTCGCCGCGTTGGGATATTTCTGGTCGAGCTCGTTGAAGAGCGTGCAGGCATCCTTCTTGCGATTGAGCTGGACCAGCGACATGCCGAGCTTGAGCAGCGAATCGGGCGCCTTGGAGCCCTTGGGATATTTCTGGTAGCCCTCCGCGAAGGCTCGAGCCGCCGCATCGTAATTGGCGCGCAGATAGAAGGTCTCGCCGAGCCAATATTGCGCAGCCCCTGCCAGCGGATCGTCGGGATGGGTGTTCACGAAGGCCGCGAACGAGCGCTCGGCGGAGGCGTAATCCTGCTGCACCAGCAAGGCGCGCGCGTAATCATACTGCTGTTGCGGCGTGCCGAGCGGCAGCACCTGCCCGCCGCCGATCACCGCCTTTTGCGGCGGTGCCGCGACGGCGGCCGTCGCCGGTCCTGCTGCAGCCGGGGCCGGTGCCGCAGGGGCCGGGGCGATCGAGGCCGGGCGGCCGAGCGGCTGCGGGGCTTCGGCCTCGGCGGCCGCGGGGGCGGGGACGCTGCCGCCGTGCTCGAGGGCCGAGAGGCGGAAGTCGACGTCCTTCGAGAGCTTGTCGAGCTGGGCGCGGACCTGATCGACGTTGTGGCCAACTTCCTCCATCCGGCCCGTCAAACTCTGCAGCTGATCCTCGAGCTGGGAGACGCGCACCTCGAGTGCTGCCGCGACCGTGGGTGCCACCTGCCCGCCCGCGGCGGCCGGCCGCGCCGCGGTCGTCCCGGTAGAGCCGAGATAAAGCTGACGCTGGAGGATGGTGACGTCGCTCTCCAGCCGCTCGCTGCGCTGGAGCAGGGCGCGGCTGTCGATCTCCTGCGCCGAGGCGGGCGGAGCAAGGAGTGCCGCCGCGACGGCGGCGAGGCATGCCGCGAACAGAGGTGCCGGGCTCCTCGCGGTCGGCGCTCGCACGGCAAATCGCAAACCCGTCATGGTCGCACTCTCGGCTGGTTCCCTGGCGCTGCCGCGGGCACGAAACGAGAGCGGTGCGGCCCGCAGCCGGAGCGCAGCATGCCGCGCATTCTAGGCAAAATAATGGCGCCTGCCCATCCCTGGCGGCCGGAGCCGCGAGACAGGCAGGCGCCGATGACCGGTAAGCCCGCCGTTGCAGCCGGCGTCAGATCAGTTGACCACCATCACGTCGCGCCGGTTCTGCGCCCATGCGGCCTCGTTCGAGCCGACGACCGCCGGTCGCTCTTTCCCGTAGCTGATGGTGGCGACGCGGCGCGCCTCGATGCCGAGGGCGGCCAGATACTTCTTGGCGGCCGCAGCACGGCGCTCGCCGAGCGCCAGGTTGTACTCGCGCGTGCCGCGCTCGTCGCAATGGCCCTCGATGGTCACGGTGTTCTGCGGGTACTTCTTCAGCCACTGGGCCCACTTCTCGACCTGGGCGCGGGCGTCGGGCCGCAAGTCGGACTTGTCGAAGTCGAAGAAGAGGCGGTCGCCCACGTTGGCGACGAGGTCGGCCTGGCTGCCCGGTACGATCTGGGCCCCCGTCACAGGGGCGGGCTGGGTCTGCTGCATGCCGGAGGGTGCCGCCGGCTTCACGGGGTTCTGTTCGGACGAGCAGGCGGCAAGCAGAACCACAGCGGCGGCGATACTAAGAACGATGTTCAATCGCATTTCAGAGACCCCTTGTAGCGGCTGACTGGGTTATTAACGACGAAACAAGCCGACGCGTTCCGTCGCGGAAGAGCACGTCCGATTCCGAGTGATTCTCGCGATCTCCGGTCCGTCGACGTTGTGCGCGACGCTGCCCTCTGGGCTCAAGGATTCAAAGGCGACCATGCCGGGTCCGAAGCGTCCAGCGGGGTGACGACCTCGCGCTCGTTATAGCCGGTCAAATCTATCGTGTAAAGCCGGCTTGTAAAGCCTTCGCCGCGGGGTCCGGACGGGGTTTGCTTGAAGAACATCAGCACCCTTCCGTTGGGCGCCCAAGTCGGTCCCTCCACCAGGAACCCCTGCGTGAGCTCGCGCTCGCCCGTGCCGTCCGGGGCCATGACGCCGATATAGAAGGTATTGCCCTGATAGCGCGTGAAGGCGATGAGGTCGCCGCGCGGCGACCACACGGGGGTCGCGTAGCGCCCCTGTCCGAAGCTGATGCGGTGGATGTTAGCCCCCTCCGCGGTCATGACGTAGATCTGCTGGGAGCCGCCGCGGTCGGAGGCGAAGGCGATCTGCTTGCCGTCGGGCGAGTAGCAGGGCGAGGTGTCGATCGAGGGCGAGCGCGTGATCTGGGCCTGCCGGCGCGTGCGCACGTCGAAGCTGTAGATGCTCGAGGTACCCCCTTCCGCCAGGCTCATGACGAGGGCGTTGCCGTCGGGCGAGAAGCGGGGTGCGAAGGTCATGCCGGGGAAGTCGCCCACCACTTCCTGCTGGCCGGTGTCGATATTGTAGAGATAGACCCGCGGGCGGTTCTGATAATAGGAGAGATAGGTGATCTCCTGCGTTGTCGGGGAGAAACGCGGCGTCAGCACGAGCGTTCCCGCATTGGTGAGAAATTTATGGTTGGCCCCGTCCTGGTCCATGATGGCCAGGCGCTTGGTGCGGTTCTGCAGCGGCCCGGTCTCCGAGACATAGACGATCCGCGAATCGAAGTAGCCCTGCTCCCCCGTCAAGCGCTTGTAGATCGCATCGGCGATGATGTGGCTGATGCGCCGCCAATTGGCCGGCGTGGTGAAATAGGCGAGGCCGATCATCTGCTGCTCGGCGTAGACGTCCCACAGGCGGAACTCGACCTTGAGGCGGCCGTCGGGCTGGCGGTCGATGCCCCCGCTCACCAGCGCCTGGGCGTTGATCGTGCGCCACTCGTTGAAATGCGGCGCCACGCGCAGCGAGTCGGGCGTCTGGATGAAGGCCTTGGGATCGATCGGCTTGAACAGGCCCGAGCGCTCGAGGTCGGCCGAGACCACGCCGGTGAGGCTTTGTCCGAGCTGGCTGTCGTCGGGGTTCTGTCCGAGGAAGGGGGTGATGGCGATCGGGATCGGCTGCATCTGCCCGCGCGTGATGTCGATGTGCAGCTCGGCGGCGGCAGGGGTCGAGCCCAGCGCCAGCGCGGCGAGGGCTAAGAGGAACGCCGTCGCCACGAGCGAGAGGCGGAGGCCGGTCGTCTTTGCTGATGTCATTGCACGCCCTTCACAGGATTTGGCTGGGATTGAAGCTCAACGTCATGTCTTGCCAGAGCGAATACTTCTCGGGCGGCAGCTTGAGCGGCTGGCAGAGGAATATCGCACGGTACGCGCTCTCCGCCGCGGCACGGAAGAAGGTGTCGCTCTGCAGGCGCGACTGGTCGACGATGCGCGCCTCGCGTACCGAGCCGTCCTGATTGAGCGTGACGTGGATATCGACGACCAGATCCTTGGCGTCCTTGGCCCCGGCGGGCACGTTCCAGCACCGCTCGATCTGCTGGCGCACCGCATCGATCTCGCTCATCGTCATCTTGTTGTCGAGCGAGGCGGAGGGACGCGGGTTCGTCTGGGCAAGCTGCTTGATCACCTTCTGGACCTGGTCGGGCTGAGGCTGCGGCTTGCTCTGCTCCACGCTCCTCAGGATCTTCTCGATCGTATTCTCCGGCTGCTGCTTGGGCTTGACCACCGGCGGGGGCGGCAGCGGCGGCGGGGGTGCTTGCGCCTGCGGCTCCGGCTTGGGCTCCGGCTTCTTCTCGGCCTGCGGCGTGGGCAAGGGCTCGGGGGCGGGCTCGGGCGGGGGCGGCAAGGCGGCAACCTGCGGCGGCTTGGGTGCGGGTGGGGGCGGGGTCTCGGCCTTGGGCGGGGGCGGGAGCGGCGGTGCCGGAGGTACCGGCGGTGCCGCCTTGGGCGGCTCGGGCTTGGGCTCCGGCTTGGGGGCCTGTTGCGGCACGTTGGTCTTGTCGGCGAGGGTGGCCAACTCGACCGGGATCGGCTCCTCGATCGTTACCGGCGGGTTGGTCAGATGCGGCAGCCCGAAGACGGCGAGAAGGATGATCGCCACGTGCAAGGTACTGGAGAAGAGCATCCCTCGCCGCATGGCCTCAGTGCGCTCCCTTCTGCTCCTTGGGTGGGGCCGTGGGCAGCTCGGCGACGAGGGCCAGGTGCTTGAAGCCCGCCTGGTTGAGGACGCCCATCACCTCCATGATGCGGCCGTAGCTGATGCTGCGGTCCCCGCGCACGAAGATGCGCGTGTCGGGCTTGTTCTGGGTGATCGCCTGCAGGCGGGCCGCGAGATTGTCGATGGGGATCTCGGTCTCCTGCAGATAGACGTTGCCCTGGGCGTTCACCGAGACGACGAGGGGCTCGTCCTGGCCCGTGATGGGGGCTGCCGTCGTCTTCGGCAGATCGACCGGCACGCCGACGTTGAGGAGGGGTGCCGTCACCATGAAGATGACGAGGAGCACGAGCATCACGTCGACCATGGGGGTCACGTTGATCTCGCTCATGGGGGGCCGCTTCAAGCGCCCGCCGCGGCCCGCCTTGGCCGGCCTGAGGATGATCGCCATGGCCTATGCCCGCTCCTCGAGCTGACGCGAGAGGATGGCCGAGAACTCGGCCGCGAACGCCTCGAGCCGGCTCGTGAAGCGCCCCAGGTCGTTGTTGATCTTGTTGTAGGCGACGACCGCGGGGATGGCGGCGACGAGGCCGAGGGCTGTGGCGAAGAGCGCCTCGGCGATGCCCGGGGCCACCACGGCGAGCGTGGTATTGCGGGTCAGCGCGATCGACTGGAAGCTGTCCATGATGCCCCACACCGTGCCGAAGAGGCCGACGAAGGGGGCGACCGAGCCGACCGAGGCGAGGAAGGAGAGATAGCGCTCGAGGCGATCCATCTCGCGCCCGAGGGTCACCTGCATGACGCGCTCGATGCGGTCCTGGAGGCCGCCGCGCACCTCCTTCACGTTGACGCCCTTGCTGATCGAGCGCCGCCATTCGCGCATCGCGGCCGAGAACATGGCCGCCATCGGGTCCTGCGGCTTGCCGTCGATGCGGTCGTAGAGCTCCTCGAGCGAGCCGCCCGACCAGAAGGCGTCCTCGAAGGTGCTGGTGTGCCGCGTCAGTTTGCGCATGCGCAGCATCTTCTCGAAGATGATCGACCAGCTCCAGAACGAGGCCAGAAGGAGGAGGAGGAGGACCGCCTTCACGATGATATCCGCCCGGAAGAACAGGCCCAGGATCGAGAGATCGGTCGACGGCATCGCGCCGCCGAGATTCATGACGTCGACTGCGGTTTGCTGCATGGCACCCACTATTTCTCCCGAGATTGCGACAAATTTATGAGCGTCGTGCGGATGACGGACGGCAGGCGGACGGGCCGGCCGACCCGATCGAGCACGGCGAGGCGGAGTACGATGCGCACAAGGAGTGCCCCGCCGCGCTTGACGAGCTGCTCGGCCGAGAGGCTCGCCCGGCCGACCTCGAGCACCCGCGTGTGCACCTCGAGCGCGTCGTCGAGGCGGGCGGGCTTGAGATAGTCGACAGCACAGCGCGCGACCGCGAAATTGAGCCCCTCGTTCTGCATCAGCTTCGAGCTTTCGATGCCGAGCAACCGCATCATCTCGGTCCGCGCGCGCTCGGCGAAGCGCAGATAGTTCGCGTGGTAGACGATGCCGGCGGCATCCGTGTCCTCGTAATAAACGCGCACCGGAAAGACATGGCTCCCAGCGAGGCTCCCCGCGGCACTTATCCCGCTCGCCGCCGCCTCAGCCATCCTCGTCCTCCGGAGCCCCGATCTCGAGGCCGAGCTGGGCGGGCGATGCCGCGGGCGGGACCAGGCCGAGATGGCGGTAGCCCGGGCCTGCGAGCAGGCGCCCGCGCGGCGTGCGTTGCACGAGACCCTGCTGGATGAGATAGGGCTCGACCACCTCCTCGAGCACGTCGCGCTGCTCGCCGAGGGCCGCCGACAGAGTCTCGATCCCCGCCGGACCCCCGCCGTAGGCCTCGGCCAAGCAGCGCAGGTAGCGCCGGTCCATGGCGTCGAGCCCGCTCGCGTCGACCTCGAGGCGCGTCAAGGACGCATCCGCCGCAGCACGGTCGATCTCGGCCAAGCCCTCGACCGCGGCGAAGTCGCGCACCCGGCGCAGGAGGCGCCCCGCGATGCGCGGCGTGCCGCGCGCGCGGCGCGCGATTTCGCTCGCGCCCTCGGCACTGAGTGCTATGCCGAGGACGCGCGCGCCGCGCGCCACGATCTCGACCAGCTCGGCCTCGGTATAGAACGCCAGTCTGAGCGGAATGCCGAAGCGCTCGCGCAGCGGCGTGGTGATGCGGCCCGAGCGCGTCGTGGCCCCTATGAGCGTGAAGGGCTGCAGATCGATCCTGACCGAGCGCGCCGCCGGCCCTTCGCCGATGATGAGGTCGAGCTGGAAGTCCTCCATGGCGGGATAGAGGATCTCCTCGACGGCCGGGTTCAGGCGGTGGATCTCGTCGATGAAGAGCACGTCGTGCAGCTGCAGGTTGGTCAAGAGGGCGGCCAAGTCGCCCGCCCGCGCGATGACCGGGCCGGAGGTGGCGCGAAAGCCCACGCCGAGCTCGCGCGCGATGATCTGGGCGAGCGTGGTCTTGCCGAGGCCCGGCGGGCCGGAGAGCAGCACGTGGTCGAGGGCTTCGCGCCGCGCGCGGGCGGCGTCGACGAAGACGCGCAGGTTGGCGCGCACCTGGGCCTGGCCCACGAACTCGGCGAGCGCTTGCGGCCTGAGGGTCGCCTCCGCCAGGTCGGCGACCGCGAAGCGGCCCTCGACCATGCGCTCCTCGGCGGGAACGGGTGCCGTCACGAGCTGAGCTCCCTGAGCCCGGCCTTGACCAGGGCATCGAAGCCGGCGGCGGCGCCCAGGCGGTGCTGGAGTGCTGCCACCACGCCGAAGGCGTCGCTGCGGCGATAGCCGAGATTGACGAGAGCGGAGACCGCATCCGCGGCCGCACCCTCGAGGCGGGCCGCCGCTGCGGCACCGGCCATGAGTGCCCCCGGGCCGAGGGTAATGCCACCCGCCTTGTCCTTGAGCTCGGAGACGATGCGCCCGGCGAGCTTGGGGCCGACCCCTTGGGCGCGTGTCACCGCCGCCTTGTCCTGCGCTGCGATCGCGCGCGCGAGCTCGCCCGGCTCGAGCACCGAGAGGATGGCGAGGGCGACCTTGGCACCCACCCCTTGCACCGTATTGAGGAGGCGGAACCAGCTGCGCTCCGCCGCGTCCGCGAAGCCATAGAGATGAATGTGGTCCTGGCTCACCTGCGTCTCGATGAGGAGGCTCGCGCGCTCCCCCGGTGCCGGCAGGGCCGCGAGCGTGCGGCCCGAGCAGAAGACGAGATAGCCGACCCCCTCCACGTCGATCACGGCCGAGCTTTCCCCCGCGGAGTCGAGGAGACCGGAGAGCTTGGCGATCATGGCCGCACGATGCCCGCAGCACGCTCGTAAGCGTGCCAGCGCGCGAAGGTCGCGGCGTGATGGGCGTGGCAGATGGCGACCGCGAGCGCATCCGCCGCGTCGGGCCCGTCGATCTCGGCCTTGGGCAGAAGGTAGCGCACCATCGCCTGGATCTGTCCCTTCTCCGCGTGCCCCGCGCCGACCACGGATTTCTTCACGAGGTTGGTCGGATACTCCGACACCTTGAGACCGGCGCGCGCAGGGGCGAGCAGCACCACGCCGCGCGCAAGACCGAGCTTCAGGGTCGAGCTCGCGTTCTTGTTGACGAAGCTCTCCTCGACCGCGGCTTCCTCGGGCGCGTAGCGCTCGATCACGCCGAGCACCCCTTCATAGAGCTGAGCAAGGCGCGCGGGTACGGCGAGGGCGCCGTCGGAGCCGAGCGTGCCGTTGGCGATATGGCGGAGACGACCGTCCGCGGCCTCGATGATGCCCCAGCCCGTCTTGCGCAGCCCCGGATCGAGTCCCAATAGGCGCATGCCCCCTCGGTGCCGGCAGCTGACCGGCTCAGTTCCCGCTCAGTCCGCGAGCTTCGCCAGGAGAGCGTCGGGAATCTCGAAGTTCGCCGACACCGACTGGACGTCGTCATTCTCCTCGAGCTGGTCGAGGAGCTTGAGGAGCCCGCGCGCGCGCTCCTCATCGGCCATCGCGACCGTCGCCTGGGGCTTCCACACCAGGCCCGCGCGCCGCGGCGGGCCGAACTTGGCCTCGAGGGCTTCGCGCAGGTGCGCGAAATCCTCGGGCAGGCAGGTGACCTCGTGTCCGCTCGCGTCGGAGTCCACGTTCTCGGCCCCGGCATCGAGAGCCGCCTCGAACATGGCGTCCGCACTCGCGGCCTCGGGGCCGTAGAGGATCTGCCCGACCCGCTTGAATTGGAAGCTCACGCTGTTGGTCTCGCCGAGCGCGCCGCCGTGCTTGGAGAAGGCGGTGCGCACGTCCGAAGCGGTACGCTTGCGGTTGTCGGTCACGGCCTCGACGATGATGGCAACCCCGCCCGGACCGTAGCCCTCGTAGCGCACCTCGTCATAGACCGCCCCCTCCTCGCCCCCGGTCGCACGCTTGATCGCGCGCTCGACCGTGTCGCGCGGCATGTTGGCGTCGCGCGCCGCCGCGATCGCCGCGCGCAGACGCGGGTTCGCACTCGGATCCGCGAGGCCCGCGCGTGCCGCCACCATGATCTCGCGGATGAGCTTGGCAAAGAGGCGGGCGCGCTTCGCGTCCTGGGCCCCTTTGCGGTACATGATGTTCTTGAACTGCGAATGGCCGGCCATAAGGTCCGCGAATCAATCTTCTGCAGGCGAGCTGCGACTCTATACCATATCTTGTGGGTAAGCGCACCGACGACAGGTGCCTCAAATGACAGAGCAATATGGCAATTTTGCGGCGCCGAGGCGAGGTGTCGCGCGCTTGCGCGTCCCGACGAAGCGCACTCGGCGCCGGTCGAACGGATTGTCTCCCGCACTTCGCTCCGCGTCGCCCTCCGGCGCGCGCGCGTCGCGAGCGAGGGGTGCCGGCGCTCCGGCCAACTCGGTGCGAAGACTTCCCCCGCTCCCTTCCTCAGGACGCCGCGGCGCCTGCCCTGGAAAGCGACGTCGGCCGCGCACCGCCCCGGCGCGCCGGTCTCGCGACCGCGCGAGTTTGGCGGAGCTGCTTCTCGTCGAAGGCCGCCGGAAAAGTCGCGTCTCCGCGACTCGGAGCAAACTTAAAGGGGCGCCAATCCGCGATATTTTCTGCTAGACTTCAGGCCGAGTCGGGAAAACCCGCTCGGTCGAGCGCCCGAACGGACGGTCTGCGAAGATCGGCGAAGGAACGATCATGCACGTCGGAGCAAGGGGGAAGTGATGGAACCGAATATCAGGAATCTCTTCGTCGGCGTCAGCACCTTCGCCGTCGCGCTCCTTTACTTCTACGCCCTCGCCCTCTCGGTGGTCGTCGCTTTCACCAACACCATCCCCTGGTATGTGGTGCTCGGCGCCTGGCTGATCGTTTCCGTCGTGCTCTATTTCGCGAAAGACCGCAACGCCACTCGCGGCGGTGCTGCCGCCTCCTAGCCCGAAACAGCTCGCAGGAGCCCTTAGAGCTCCGGCAGCTTGAGCGCGCCGGCAGGGGCCGGAAGCGGCCAGTGCGGCCTGAGCCGCCCGCCCAGGCGGAGGGGGGCGATGTGGGTGGCAAGGCCGGTCCTGTCGTCGCTCTCCACGTAGGCGGCACAGAGGGTCGCCTCGCCGTCGGCGGCACTCAGGCGCTCGCCCCTGAGCTTGGTGACGAAGCGCGCGACCGCCTCCTCCTTCTGCATGCCGATCACCGAATCATAATCGCCGCACATGCCGAGGTCGGTCTGATAGGCGGTACCGCCCTTGAGGATCTGGCAGTCCGCGGTCGGCACGTGCGAGTGCGTGCCGATGACGGCCGAGACGCGCGCGTCGCAGAAATGCCCGACGGACATCTTCTCGCTCGTCGCCTCGCCGTGGATGTCGACCAGGATGAAGTCCGCGTTCTTGCCGAGCTTGTGCACGTCGAGCTGCTGATCGAGGCAGACGAAGGGGCAATCGAGCGCATCCATGAAGAGCCGCGCCATGACGTGGAGCACCACGACGCGCTTCCCGCTCTTGGCCGCGAACACGCCGACCCCGCGGCCCGGGGTGTTGAGGGGGAAGTTGTGGGGCCGCAGAAGCTTGGGATCGCGCTGGATGTAGGCGAGCGTCTCGCGCTGGTCCCAGACGTGGTTGCCGGTGGTGATCGCATCCACGCCGGCGGCGTAGAACTCCTGGCAGATGTCGCCGGTGATGCCGAAGCCGCCGGCGGCGTTCTCGCCGTTGACCACGACGAAATCGAGCTCGAGCGCCTTGCGCAAGAGCGGGACGTGCTTCGTCACCGCCTTGCGGCCGGCGCGGCCGACCACGTCGCCGCACATGAGGAGCTTCACGACACCCTGCCCGTCTTCCCGCCCAAACCCACGCTGCCGCGCGGAAAGTGCATCGCACTCTCCTCGGTCACCACCCCGTCGAGCCGCTCGTCGTGTGCTGCGCGCGGCAGCCGCTCGACCGCCTGGGCGGCATAGCCGACGCCGACCGCGAGCACGGTACCGCGCGCGCGCAGTGCTGCCAGGGTCATGTCATAGTAGCCGGCACCGTAGCCGATCCGATAGCCCTCGCGATCGAAGGCGAGGAAGGGGACGAGCAGCACGTCGGGCACGAGCTCGCCTGCTTCGGCAAAGGGCTCGCTCAAGCCGAAGGGCTTCGCCTCGAGCGCATCCCCCGGCCGCCAGCGGCGAAAGACGAGCGGGCGGCCGCGCCCGACCACGACCGGGAGGCAGAGCGCATGATGGCAGTGGTGGAGAGCTGTCATGAGCGGGCGGATGTCGAGCTCGCTGCGCCCCGGCCAATAGCCCGAGACCACGGCCGCATCCGCGAGCGGGAAAGCCGCCGCGAAATTGGCCGCCACGCGCTGCGGCGCCGTGGCCGCGAGGGCGGCATGGGCGGCATCGCGACGGCGCACCGCCGCCGCCCGTGCCGCCTTCTTCGCATCGAGCAGGGTCATCGGAAGTCCTTGGCGAGCCCGAGGAGAGAGGAGCGAACGGAGCCGCCTCGGCCGTTGGCCGTTCCTTGTCCTCTGTGGCCTGCTCACGCAGGTGGGCGCCATATGCCGTGACCAGGGTCACGGTAGGGACAGCTCCCGGACTGAAGACATTGGCCCCAGGGCACTAAGTGGCCTGACGCGCCGCGCAGCCCCGTTCGAGGCGAATCTAAGCGGCTTCGAGGCGCGCTGCAATCTCCTCGAGGCGGGCGGCGAGCGCATCGATACCCTGCGCCATCGCGGCTTCGGCCTCGGGGGTCATCCCCGGCGGCCGCTTGCGCTCGCTCTCGAGGGCCGTGTAAGCGTCCGAGAGCTCGTCCGCGATCAGGAGGCAGGCCATGACGAGGAGGCGCGTGTCGCCGATCTGGCCCATCGCAGCGGTGAGCTCGCTCACGCGCTTGTCGACGTAGGCGGCCAGCTTGACGAGGTGCTCCTCCTGCCCGTCGTCGCAGGCGATCTGGTAGCCGCGGCCGTTGATGGTGACGGTGATCTGGGCCATGGCCCCTCCCTCAAGCCTCGATCGCTTGCTTGAGCCGGCCGATCACCTTGTCGAGTCGCGTCGTGAGCGCCGAGCCGAGCTCGCGCAGGTCCTTGCCCTCGGCGCGTGCGGCCTCAAGCGCTGCGGCGAGCTCGGCGCGCTCGGCCAGCCGCGCATGGCTTCTTTGCGCGGCACGCTCCAGGCGCGCCACCGCCAATTCCAATCGCCGCCGCGCAAGGTCGAGCCGTGACATGGAAATTCCGCGCTCTTAGAAAGACTTAGCCCATCGCCCCGGGCCCGCGAGCATACCCTCGACCGAGCCGGAGCGTCAACCGCCCGCGGCCGTGCTGCATGCGTCGCGCGGCCGCAGAAGAGAGAAGCCGGTTGACGGCGCATGGCGCTAACGGCATGTTCGCCTCGCACGCGGGCCGCGCAATGCCGCCCCATCGCCTAACACCTCCGGCCGCCATGACGGGTTCCAAGACGATGGACGACACCGCCGCGCTTCACCCTTCCCAAGCGCGCCACGGCGAGATGGCGAATGCCATCCGTGCGCTTGCCATGGATGCGGTCGAGCGGGCCAAGTCGGGCCATCCGGGCATGCCGATGGGCATGGCCGACGTGGCCACGGTGCTGTTCGCGAGCTTCCTCAAATTCGATCCCGCCCATCCGGACTGGGCGGACCGCGACCGCTTCGTGCTCTCGGCCGGGCACGGCTCGATGCTGCTCTATGCACTTCTTCATTTGACCGGCTACGCCGACATGACGGTGGAGGAGCTCAAGAACTTCCGTCAGCTCGAGAGCCGTACTGCGGGCCATCCCGAATACGGCCTCGCCGGGGGGATCGAGACGACCACGGGTCCGCTCGGCCAGGGGCTCGCGAACGCCGTCGGCATGGCGCTCGCGGAGCGCATCTTGAGCACCCGCTTCGGCGAGGAGGTGGTCGACCATTATACCTACGCCGTCGTGGGCGACGGCTGCCTCATGGAGGGGATCAGCCACGAGGCGATCTCGCTCGCCGGCCATCTCCGGCTCGGCAAGCTCATCGTGCTGTGGGACGACAACAGCGTCTCGATCGACGGTCCGACCTCACTCGCGGTCTCCGACGACCAGCTCGCGCGCTTCCGCGCCTCGGGCTGGGACGTCGAGCGGGTGGACGGCCGCAATCCCGGCGAAATCTACGGCGCACTCGCGCGCGCGCAGGCCACCAAGACGCCCTCCTTCATCGCCTGCCGCACGACGATCGGGTTCGGCGCTCCGACCAAGGCGGGTACCGCTGCGGCCCACGGAGCTCCCCTCGGGTCTGCGGAGATCGAGGGCGCACGCAAGGCACTCGGCTGGCACGCGGCCCCTTTCGAGATTCCGCCCGCCGTCGCCGCCGCGTGGCGTGCGGTCGGCGCGCGCGGGGCTCTCCCTTACCAGACCTGGTGTGCCGCCCTCGGCCGGCTCGAGCCCAAGCAGCGCGCGGAATTCGAGCGCGTCACTGCCGGCAGCCTGCCCCCAGGGTGGCAAGCCGCCGCCCTTGCCGCCAAGCGCCACTTCCTCGAGAAGAAGCCCAAGATCGCCACGCGGCAGGCCTCCAAGCTCGTCCTCGACCGTCTGGTTCCGGTCATCCCGGAGCTCATCGGCGGCTCGGCCGATCTGACCGGCTCGAACGCGACCCAGGCCGATGCGGCAGCGGTGATCAGTGCCCGCGACTTCTCCGGCCGCTATATCCATTACGGCGTGCGCGAGCATGCCATGGCCGCGGCCATGAACGGGATGGCGCTCCACCGCGGCATCATCCCTTATGGCGGCAGCTTCCTCATCTTCACCGACTACTGCCGGCCCGCGATCCGGCTCGCCGCGATCATGCGCCAGCGGGTCATCTTCGTGATGACCCATGATTCGATCGGCCTCGGCGAGGACGGCCCGACCCATCAGCCGGTCGAGCAGCTCGCGAGCCTGCGCGCGATCCCGGGCCTGCGCGTCTTTCGCCCGGCCGACGGGGTCGAGACCGCCGAATGCTGGGCCCTCGCCCTGGCCGAGGCGAAGCGGCCCTCCGTGCTCTCGCTCACGCGCCAGGCGGTCTCGCCGGTGCGCCTCGCGGCGGGCGAGGAGAACCTCTCGGCCAAGGGCGGCTACATCCTGTCCGCGGCCGAGGGCAAGCGGCGCGTGAGCCTGATCGCGACCGGCTCTGAGGTCGAAATCGCTCTCGCGGCACAAGCGCTGCTCGCAGGCGAAGGCATCGCCGCCGCGGTCGTCTCGCTCCCCTGCTGGGAGCTCTTCGCCGAAACCCCGCCAGCCTACCGCGAGGAGGTGCTCGGCCGCGGGGTGCTCAGGATCGGCATCGAGGCGGGCGTGGAATGGGGCTGGGAGCGCCATCTCGGTCCGGACGGCATCTTCATCGGCATGCGCGGCTTCGGCGCTTCGGCACCCTATGGCGATCTCTACCGCCATTTCGGCATCACCGCGGAGGCAATCGCCGCGGCCGCCAAGGCGCGGCTGTGAACTGAAGACGTCATTGCGAGCCGAAGGCGAAGCAATCCAGGTCTTTCACGCGATCCCGGGTTGCTTCGTCGGCTTTGCCTCCTCGCAACGACGAATTGGGGATTCGACCCAAGGAGGGAACCGCAATGGCCGTTCGGGTTGCGATCAATGGCTTCGGCCGCATCGGCCGTCACGTGCTGCGCGCCGCCCACGAGGCCGGGCGCAAGGATCTGCAGTTCGTGGCGATCAACGATCTCGGCTCGGTCGAGATGAACGCCCAGATGCTCAAGCACGATTCGGTGCACGGGCCCTTTCCCGGCAAGCTCAAGGTCTTGAAGAACGCGATCGACCTCGGCCGAGGCGCCATCAAGGTGCTGGCCGAGCGCGACCCGACCAAACTGCCCTGGCGCGAGCTCAAGATCGACGTGGTCCTCGAATGCACCGGCATCTTCACGAGCCGGGAGGCGGCGGAGAAGCATCTCGCCGCGGGTGCCGCGAGGGTGCTGATCTCGGCTCCCGCGACGGGTGCCGAGCTCACCGTCGTCTATGGCGTCAACGAGGACAAGCTCGAGCGCGGGCACCGCGTGGTCTCGAACGCCTCCTGCACGACCAACTGCCTCGCCCCCGTGGCCGCGGTGCTGCACGACGCTTTCGGCATCGAGCGCGGCTACATGACGACGGTGCACTCCTACACGGGCGACCAGCGCCTGGTCGACACCCTCCACAAGGATGCGCGCCGCGCACGTGCCGCCGCCCTCTCCGCGATCCCCACCACGACGGGGGCGGCACGCGCGGTCGGTCTCGTGCTGCCCGAGCTCGCGGGCAAGCTCGACGGGACGGCCATCCGCATCCCCACCCCCAACGTCTCGCTGATCGACTTCAAGTTCGTGCCGAAGCGGCCGGCGACCGTCGAGGCGATCAACGCGGCCGTCGTCGCGGCGTCCAAGAGCAACCGCCTGAAAGGCATCCTCGAGACGACCGACGAGGAGCTCGTCTCCACGGACTTCAACCACAACCCCGCGAGTGCCACCTTCGATCTCACCCAGACCCAGCTCGTCGACGGCAAGCTCGCGCGCGTGCTCGCCTGGTACGACAACGAGTGGGGCTTCGCCAACCGCATGGCCGACGTGGCGGCGCTGATGGGGCGGCTCAAGTAGCCGTCTGCCCCAGAACCGGTCACATTGAGAACCCCGGTCGTCACCCCCCGCGCACGCGGGGGTCCGAGACCCCGGATTCCCGCTTGCGCGGGAATGACGAAGAAAAAGCCTGCTTCGCCGTGCTAAGTCTTGGCACCATGGCAACGCTACCCCGAGTCCGCCCTCGATCGCCCGCACGCGCGAAAGTGCGGCACGCCGTCGTCATCACTTCGCTCGCGCAGGCGCGCGCCGCTCTTGCCGCCGCCGCGAGCGCAGGCGTTACGCTCGAGCTCTGGAGCGCGGAAGGGGCGGCCGCGTCCGCAGGGGCGGGCTGGTTCAAGGCGGTGGTGGAGGCGGCACGGCGCGCGGTACCGGGGGTGCGCTTCAGCGCCGTGCTCGACTGCGCCGACATGCCCGGTTACGCGCTTGGCGCCTTCCGCACGGGCCTCGAGGCCGTCTGCTTCAGCGGTAGTGCGAAGGTCGCGGCCAAGCTCGCCCAGGTCGCGGAGGTCCAGGGCAGCCGTCTCCTGCGCCGGCGGCCGCGCCGGGCGCTCGATCTCGCGGGCTCGTCCGATCCCTACGCCGCCTGCAGCGACTGGCTCGCGGGCGAGCAGCGCCGCCCGAGCCCCACCCGCGCCCGGCGTTGAAAAACTCCGGGCGCTCGGCTATTGCTCGGGCGGGAGAGGGAACGCTTGGCGCCGGGCCGGGCATTTTCAACGAGGTTGCCGCAATGAAGATCACGCCGCGCGTCAAGCGCATCCTCGACAACTACGAGAGCGACTGTCCGGGGACCAAGGCCAACCTCGCCCGCATCCTCATGCAAGGCAAGCTCGGCGGCAGCGGCCGGCTCGTCATCCTGCCGGTCGATCAGGGCTTCGAGCACGGGCCCGCGCGCAGCTTCGCTCCCAACCCGCCGGCCTACGACCCGCACTACCATTTCCAGCTCGCGATCGACGCCGGGCTCTCGGCCTATGCCGCCCCCCTCGGCATGATCGAGGCGGGGGCCGCGAGCTTCGCCGGCCAGATCCCGCTCATCCTCAAGCTCAACAGCGCCAACAGCTTGGCACGCGCCAAGGAGGCCCCCGACCAGGCGGTGACAGGGTCGGTCGACGATGCCCTCCGCCTCGGCGCCTCGGCGATCGGCTTCACCATCTATCCCGGCTCCGATGCCGCCTACGCCATGATGGAGGAGGTGCGGGCCCTGGCCGAGGAGGCCAAGCGCAAGGGCCTCGCCGTCGTCATCTGGTCCTATCCGCGCGGCGGCAATCTCTCCAAGGCGGGCGAGACGGCGATCGACATCTGCGCCTACGCGGCACACATGGCGGCCCTCCTCGGCGCCCACATCATCAAGGTCAAGCCGCCGACGGCGCATCTCGAGCTCGAGGCCGCGAAGAAAGTGTACGAGAGCCGCAAGATCGACATCGCGAGTGCCTCGGCACGCATCCGCCACGTGGTCGAGGCCGCCTTCCAGGGCCGCCGGCTCGTCGTCTTCTCGGGCGGAGAGGCCAAGGAGGAGGCGGGCCTGCTCGAGGAGGTGCGCGCCATCCGCGACGGCGGGGGTACGGGCTCGATCATCGGCCGCAACAGTTTCCAGCGCCCGCGCGAAGAAGCCCTTCGACTGCTTGAGACGGTCATCGGCATCTATAAGAGCAAGGACTGAGCGATCCCCTTTCCTGCCGGCTCTATCTCGTGACCCCGCCGCGGCTGGACGCGCGCGCGTTCGCGTCCGTGCTCGCCGAGGCCCTCGCGGCCGGCGACGTCGCCTGCCTTCAGCTCAGGCTCAAGGAAGTCTCGGACGCGGACGTGCTTGCGGCGGCGGCCCTGCTCGCCCCCATTTGCCGGCACCGCGAGGTGGCCTTTCTCGTCAACGACCGCCCCGATCTCGCGGCCAAGGCGGAGGCGGACGGCGTGCATGTGGGCCAGGAGGATGCATCCTACGCGGAGGCGCGGGCCCTCCTCGGCCCCGAGCGCATCGTCGGCGTCACCTGCCATGCCTCGCGCGATCTCGCCATCGCGGCGGCGGAGGCGGGGGCCGACTACGTCGCCTTCGGCGCCTTTTTTCCGACTGCGACCAAGCACGCGAGCACGCACGCCGACCTCGAGCTCCTCAGCTGGTGGAGCGAGATCATGACGGTGCCCTCGGTCGCCATCGGCGGCATCACGGTCGAGAATTGCGCGCCCCTCGTCGCGGCAGGTGCGGATTTCCTCGCCGTGGTGAGCGGCGTGTGGGACTACCCGCAAGGGCCGGCCGCGGCGGTCAGGGATTTCAATGCGGCGATCAGGGGGGCACTCGAGGACAGGGCGGCGACGGCCTGACCCGCCGCCCTCATTCGGAAACCGCTTCCTCGGCGACCTCGGGAGCGCGCGCGATGACGGCAAGAAATGCCCGCGAGGCATCATCGGGCACCGAGCGGTTCTGTTCCCAATTCCGCACGGTGGCAACGCTCAGTGCGAAACGGGCTGCGAATTCCTCTTGCGTCAGACGAAGGCGCTGACGGATCGCCGCCACGTCCACGTGCGCCGGTATTGCGCGTCGATGCGCGCGAACGCCGACCGAATTGAGCTTCCGTGCGAAAGCCGCGGTGGATTGCACTTGGGGTACCACGAGCGCTACCTTCTCGCCGGCAAGCAGCCGCTCCACCGTCGTCCTTGCCTTGGAGGCGCCGACGCCGCTGCGGACCAGCGCCTGCGCGGCGGTGACCGTCTTAGAAAAGGCCTCCGGTCGGGCCTCAAGAACGTAAGCGACGCTTGAACCGGAGCCTTTTGGGGAAACGTCCCGGATTCGCACCCGATGTCCGAGTTGCGCCTTCAACGACGATTTCATCGCACTCCAAAACCTCCATGACGGCATCGGCCAGTCTCCTGAGATTGGCCGTGCCGAACTCCCCGGGACCAATGTCGTCCCCATGCATATGGAGGCCGGCAAGAATAAGCGTCCGACCTTCAAACGAGACCGCGGCCATCACGCTTAAGCGGCCGGCCGGTGTGGTGATATTGGCCGTCACGACAGGGTCGTCGCTAAGGTCGTCGTCAACGACGATGCCAACGTCCGCCGCCTTTTACATGTGCCGGCAGTCTACGCAATTTGCGTAGTTCTGTCAAGGGCGGCGCTACGCGACGGCGATTGCCTGTTG
>DATJAC010000362.1:0-10873 GCA_035516655.1 Alphaproteobacteria bacterium
ATGGATGGTCGAGCATGGGCCTGCTCTTTCCCTCGAGAGCGGCGTTCAAGGCCCGCGCCTCGAAGCGGCCCGCAAGCCTGAAGCCGAGATCGAGCAGGGACGCCGGACCGGCGAGGGGAAGCGGCGCCATGCGCCGCAAAATTCTCTCTTGGACACCTTGCCAAAAATAGCGATCGAGAGACGCCTGGTTGCCTGCCTGCTTTAGCCCTGCGTCGATCAAGCCTACCAGGGCGCTGAGCTGCCCCCATGACGGCATCGACTCATCGATGCTTGCGTTGTGATTGACCATCGCCTGCAGGAGCGGATTGACGCCGTCAAGGTTGACGACGAGATCAAAGCGTTGTCCGCGCGATAGGAAATAGGCGAGAGTCTCGAGCTCCTGCGGTTGCTTGAAGCCCTCCATCGCGAATGGCAAGAGGACGACCTTTTTCCCACGCAGCTGTGGTGCATGCGCGAAGACGTCCTCGAACATCTGCCGTATCGCCGAGACGACGAAACCCGCCGCAACGGATTCGCCGAAGACCCCTATCACGAACTCGTCATCGCTCTGCTTCCGGTACGGATAGTCCAGCACTGTGTCGAAACCATAATTGTTCGTGACAAAATACGCCTTGCCGTTTTCGCAAAGTACGTTCACCCGATATTTGCAGTCGCCCTCGGCCGTGCCAGGAGGTATGGGTAACGTATCGACTGCCAGCCGGCCATTCGCAGTGTGTTGATAGCCGTAGTAGGAATTGAGGCGAAATTTGATCTGCAATGACCCTTCCTCGAGCTTGTGACGCAACCGGGCGGCGTCCGTACGGTTTATCGCCATTCCAAATTCGGCGACACGTGCCGCCATGATGTCGTCGCGAGCCAGGTAATAGAAGTGGCCGTCGCGCAGCGCGAAATATGCCAAGCCCGCCGCCTCGAGACACGCCATGAGTACGGCCAGATTGACTATGAGAATCAAGCCTGCCTTGCGAATTCTGCGTAACATGCGCCCGGCTTTCGAATGGGTGAAAGTCTGCGTTTTATCAAGTTTAGACGATATTTAGGCGAGCGTCTGAGACACAAATTGGTGCCCCCATTTCGCGCTTGTCAGTCAGCTGGATCGATTTCGGTCGGGGCCGCAGGTCGCCAAAGCTGCGAACTTGGCTCCATCTTCGCAGGTGCTCCGACTTCGACGGTTTGAAACTGAACCGCCGGAGTAGGAACCCTAGCTCCCGCCCGCTTCACGCACGGTCAGCCGACGGAAGCTGAGCGCCAGCCGCCGCGAATCGCTCGAGGCGCCGAGCTCGAGGGGAGAGACCACGTGATCGAGCTTGAAGTCGATTACGATCATCCGTGCGCCCGCCACGAGATCGCGCGGCACCGTGAACGTGCGCCGGCGCGACGTGTCGCCGGCCCCGAACCGCCAGGTGCCGAGCGGCGTCCCGTTCACGCTCACCTCGGCGCTCACCTCCGGCCGGACGGGCAAGATCAAGGCTCCGACATCGGCGACGATCTCGAGATCGCGCTCGGGGGCCGCGGCAAGCCGCAGGACCAGCCGCGCCTGGTCGCCGACCGACCAACGGCCCCACGACTCGGGCTCCGCCCAGCCCCGCGTCGTATAGGATTCCGCGTCGCCGTCGACGCCGAACGAGATCGTGTCGCCGAGCTTGTAGCTGGCGCCGACGATGTTGCCGACGTCGCTCCTGAGGAGGGCTGCGATCCGCTCCCGTGCCGCATCCTCCGCGGCGCAATCGCTCGCCCCGGACTCGTCCGCGCGGCGGAGCTCGAGGGAGGCCTGCCCGCGGAAAAACACCGCGAGCCAACTCGTATCCGCCGCGACAAGGCTGCCCGCAGCCCCCTGCCATGAGGCCTGCCAGCAGGCGGAATATCTGAGCGGCAGGACCACCAGGCTCGCCCCGCCGTCGTTGCGCAAGGCGACGTGATAGCCACCCGCGGTCCGGCGAAAGTCGATCGCGACCGCCGTCGACCAGGCGCTGCCGTCGAGCTCGTCCGGGGAGAGCGCTTGCCTCACGGCACTCGGCACAACCACCTCGTCCCCGCTTTGGTACATGGGCTTTTGCTCCAGCACCGTCGCCTCGACCATGTCCGCGGCAAAGCGCGGCCGGACGGCGGCAAAGGGCGCCTGCCCGTCGATCGGCCCGTAGGCCTCGGCGAATCCGACCTCCGATGCCGCGTCTTTGGCTTGGGCGATGAGCTCGGCATCCTCGCCGAGGCAGGCGGCGGCATCGCCGTAGCCGGCACGCCAGCTGAGAGCGAGCTCGATCTCACCCGTGAACGCGACGCCGACGAGATCGACATCCGCGCGGACGAGCCGCCCCGACCCCTTGCGCCACTCGGCGTGCCAGCAATGCGACCAGTTGACCGGCAGAACGACTACACTCGTGCCACCCGCACTCGCCGCCGAGAACGTGAGCGCGTCGGGTGCCAGGCTGAGCGACGCGCGCGTGAGCCCTGCAAGCGGAGCACTCCCCATGCTGGCGAATGTGCCGCCGGCACTCGCGGGCAGGACGACCGTGTCCCGCGGATGGAAGCCGTGCTCCCGCATGAGCCGCAGCTCCTCCGTGAGCGTGGCGCCGAAGGCGAGCGTGCTGACCGCGTAGCCGGCAAGATTCGCGTGCGGCACCTCGTAGACCGAGTAGCCGTGCCAGCTCATGACGCGCCTGAGCGGGGGCGGCTCGTAGACCTTGCTGTCGCGCGCGAGGAGGTAGCGCACGCCGAGAAGTGCCAGCCGCTCCGGATGGAGTGCTTCCAGACTGGTCATGTTGATCGATTTTTTCGCGGGCTCGCCGGCGCTGACGTAGCGCGTCCACAAGAGGTAATAAAGAAAGCCCAGGCTCTGCTCGTAGGAGGAGGCGACCGCAACCCCCTGGAACGGCAAGGCCCGCATCATGAGACCGTTGCCGGTCGCGAAATATGCCGCGTTGCGCTCGTCGACGACGGCGGTCACCGAGAGCATGCCCTCCCACGGGTCCACGAAGTCCCGCGCCAAAAGGCCGAGCTTGCGGCCCTCCTTGCCGTACCACGTGTGCATCTCCAGGACGAGGTCCTCTTGGGAGGGGCCGTCGAACGGCGTGTCGTTATGCCCGAGCTTGTCGAGGGCCACGAGTAGGGGCCCGCGCGCTTCCCAGGTCATCTCCTGGGGCGGGATCCAGTCGGGATTGTCGTGCGGAGAGTATTTGACGGCCAAGGCATCATAGGCCCGCTCGTACCACGCATGGAGCTGGTCGTAGAGCTCGGGCGTCCATTTGATGCGGCCCGCCGGCACGCGTTCGAACCGCACGGGCGGCCGCACGAGCGTCTCCGCCCGACCCGCGAACGGCCCCCCTGGTGCCAGCGCTTGGCGCAAAAAGCGGGTGAGCGGATTGTCGCCCATGCCCATCGTGGGCCCTGCCGGGTCGCGGCACCAGAGCGCACCCTCCTGGCAGCGGCCGTGGAGATAGAAGATGGGATAAATCTCGCCCGTCGGCGGCAGCCAGGCCCCGAGGGCCAGAAGGACGAGGGCTCCGAGGGCCGCCCGCGGGACCAGGCGGCGCCACGGCGGCAATGACATCCAGCCGGCCGGCGCCGGCTCGCCCTTGGCGCGCGCGACGATGGCGAAGAGCGCATAGATGGCGACGGCAACCGCCCCCACCGGCAACACGATGAACGCGAGCGGGAAGAAGAGGACCGCACCGCGCAGCCACGACAGCAGGTGCTGGCGGCCCACGAGGCACGGGAACAGGAGATCGCGCCAGTAATAGAGCGCGAAGCCGCCGCAGGCGGCATAGCAGGGGGTGGCATAGAACTCGAAGAACTGGAAGCGCGGCAGACGGTCGACGAGGGCTGGATACCACCCGAGATACTTGACGAAGGCCGTGAGCTGGACGCCGCCGACCACGAGGAGAAGGGTGATCGCCGCCAGGCGCAAGGGCCGCGGCCAGCGCCGGTTGAAGAGCAATACCGAGAGGCAAACGAGCACAGCGGCGCGCAGCGCCGCCGAGGTCCAGCTCCACATCACCGGCGGCACGTAGCTGTAACCGTAGGCGAAAAGCTCGTCCGAGAACACGGTCCGCGCCGAATCGTGGGCGAGGGCCAGCCATGAAGAGAGCACGTGGAATGGCGGGGCGAGCAGCAGCACGGCGGTCATCGCCGCGATCTTCGCCAAGCCCCGCAGGGCCGCCGGCCGCTCGGCCGGCCGCGCGAGCACGAGCGCCACGACCGTATAGACGAAGAATACCGCGGTGCCGATGAGCGAGCCGATCGGGTAATCGAGCAGAAAGAAGAGGAGCGTCACGAACAGCGCCAAATCCGCGGGGCCAAGCCAGCGCCTCTCGCGCATGACGAGGAGGCCAAGGGCGGCGAGCAGCGGGAAGAGGGCCGCGTGCGTCGCGTTGTACATGCCCGCGAAGGTATGAATGCCCCACGCGTTCATGAGCGTGAAGTTCATGAGGAGATAGAGCGTCGCCGCGAGGAGCGCTACGGCCCGCCGCCCGCGGAAGAGCACGAGGACGAACCAATAGCTCGCGAGCCAGCCGGCGCTCGCGCGCAGCGCCATCGAGAGGCGGAACCCGTCCGCCGGCTCGAGCGGCAGCAGCATCGCCCAGGCGAAGGGATCGAAGGTGAAGCTGACGAAGAGGTTGGGCTGCCCCAGGCCCTCGAGCCATTTGAGGGGGAAGTGCAGGGTCGCGAGGTGGCCGTCCTTGATCGTCTCGAGGAGGCTGGAGTAGAGCGCGCCAGCGTCCTCTCCGAAAAGCGGGAAGGAGAGGAAGGCGCCGTACCAATAGAAATCGAAGACCAGCACCAGCAGAAAGGCGACCGCAAAAGAGCGCCGATCCGAGGCCGCCACTCGGGCCCATCTCTCGAAAGACTTGAGCGTGCCGGCCTGTCGCAATATCAGGTTCATTCGCAGCGGTAAATGCTCGCGCTCGCGGGGGGTCGGGCTGCCCAAACGGCCGGATATCCTTCGTATCCCGCCCCGGCAAAGTCAAGCGCCGCCGACGCAGCAACCGGGCGGACGCGGCTCAGCCGGCCCCCGCGGGGCGCACGCTCAGGCTTTGCATGCTCAATCCGAGGTGGCGCACGTCGAGCGAGACGCCAAGCTCGGCCGGCGAGAGCGGCTCGTCGACCTTGAACTCGACGACCATCATGCCCGTGTCCGCCACCAGCTCGCGCGGCACGACCGCCTGGCGGCGGCCGGGCGTGTCCTCCGGCCGAAATTGCCATTCGGCTACGTCCACGCCATTGACGGCGACCTTGGCGCGCGCAAAGTGCCGGCTGCCGGCAAGGAGGGCTCCGACCGAGGCGTCGAGCACGAGATCGCCCACGGGCGGCAGCTCGACCCTGAGGGCGAGGGCGGCATTCGAGCCAAGCGACCAGCGGCCCCAGGGCTCCGCCTGGTCCCAGCCCTGGGCGAGGAAGGGCTCGACGTTGCCGCCCGCACCGAACGCGATGACATCGCCCAGACGATAGCGGGCCGCTGCGAATTTGCCGGAGTCCCCGCCCAGAAATTCGTAGACGGCTGTCCGCGCCCGATCACGAAGCGCACAGTTCGACTGCGCGTCCTCGCGGGGACGACGCAAGCGCAGGGACGCCGCCGCGCGGAACAATACGCCAAGTCGATCGGCGTCGACCCGCACGAGGGCGCCGGCAGCGCCCTGCCAATCGGCCTGCCAACAAGACGAGTAGGGCAAAGGCAGGACGACAAGGCTCGCTCCGCCACCGTTGCTCGCGGCGAGCTCGTATCCCTCGTCGCTCCGGCGCAGTGCCGAGGACGCAAGGGGTGACCATGCTCGGCCGTGAAGCTCGTCCGCGGACATGAGCGTTGCCGCGCGCTTGGGCAGCACCACCTCGTCGCCGCTGCTGTAGACGGAACCCTTCTCGAGGGCCAGCTCGTCCACGGCATCGGCGGCGAAGCGCGGCCGTGCCGTGGCGAAGGGGGGGAAGTCCTTGCCGAGCGGCTCGTAACCGCGGGCGAAGCCGACGTCGGCCGCAGCCTGCTTTGCCTCCGCGATCAGCGCCCGATCCTCGACGAGACAGCCGCGGCCGGCGCCATAGCCTGCCGTCCAGCGCAGATGCAGCTCGATCTCGCCCGCGAAGGCAACCCCGATGAGGCCGATGTCGGCACGGACGAGCCGCCCCGCTCCCTTGCGCCACTCGGCATTCCAGCAATGGGACCAGTTGAACGGCAGCACGACAAGGCTCGCCCCGCCGGCACTCCTGGCCGAGAAGGTGAGCTCGTTCGGTGCCAGGTTGAGCGAGGAGGTCGCGAGCGTTCCCAGCTCATGCGCTGCGGCGGACGCGAAGGCGCTCTTCTCGCTCGCGGGCAGGACGGCCGTGTCCCTCGGATGGAAGCCGTGCTCGCGCATGAGCCGCAGCTCCTGCGCGAGCGTGGCGCCGAACGCGAGCCCCTTTACCGCGTAGCCCGCGAGATTGGGCGCACGCACGGCGTAGATCGAATAGCCGTGCCATCCCGTGAGCCGCTCGAGCGGCGGGGCCTCATAGGTCGCGCTGTCGCGCGCCACGAGATAGCGCACGCCGAGAAGCGCCAAGCGCTCGGGGTGAAGCACTTCGAGCGTGGTCGTGTTGATGGTCTTGGTGGCCGCAACACCCGCGTCGACGTAGCGCGTCCAGAGCAGGTAATAGAGGTAGCCGAGCGCCTGCTCGTAGGCGGAGGCCACGGGAATGCCCTCGAACGGCAGTGCGCGCAGGAGGAGGCCGTTGCCCGTCGCAAAGAATGCGGCCATGCGCTCCTCGCCGAGCGCTTGGGCGGAGGGGACCGCATACCAAGGATCGTCGAGATCGGTCGCATGCAGATGGAATTCCCGACCGTGCTCCTCGATCCATTGGTGGATCTCGAGGATGAGATCCTCCTGCATCGGTCCGTAGTAGGGCAAGTCGCCGTGAACGAACTCGGCAAGCGCGTCGCGGAGATAAGGGCGCCGATCCCAATTCATTTCGCGCGGGGGCCACGGAAAGAGCGCGCCGTCCGGTGCGGTCTTGATGGCGAGTGCCTCATAGGCGCGCGCATACCAGGCGTGCATGCGCTCGAAGAGCGTAGGCGTCCAGCTCAAATCCGCATTGGCCGGAATGCCGAACCGCACGGGCGGCCGCACGAGCGTCTCCGCCCGACCCGCGAACGGCCCACCCCGCCCGAGCGCTTGCCGCAGATAGCGGGTGAGCGGGTTGTCGGCAGCGCCCATCGTGAGCCCGGCCGGATCGCGGCACCACAATATGCCGCTCTCGCAGCGAGCATAGGCAGTGAAAATCGGAAGGATCGCGGCGCCCGGAGGGAGCCAGGTTGCGATCGCGAGAAGGACGAGCGCCACGACGGCCGCCCTGGCGGCGAGACGGCGGCGCGGCGGCAATGAAATCCAGCCGGAATGCGCCGGCTCGCCCTTGGCACGGGCGATGACGGCGAAGAGCGCATAAATGCCGACGACAACCGCTCCCACCGGCAACACCACGAACGCCATCGGGAAGAAGAGGACGGCACCCCGTAGCCACGAGAGCAGGCGCCGCCCGCCCGCGAGGCAGGGAAACAGCAGATCGCGCCAGCCATAGAGCGCAAATCCCCCGCAGGCGGCGTAGAAGAGCGGCGTGTAAAACTCGAAATAGTGCAGCCGCGGCAAGCGATCGACCAGCCCGGCATCGAGCCCGAGATACTTGACGAGGGCGGCAAATTGGACGCCGCCGACCACGAGGGCCAGAGTTGCCGCTGCCGTCCTCAGCGAACGCGGCCAGCGGCGATTGAAGAGCAGCACCGATAGCGCGACGAGAATGCATAGCCGCAGAGCGGTCGGCGTCCGCGTCCACATGAGCGGCGGCAGGTGCGCGTTCCCATAGGCGAAGAGCTCGTCGGAGAAGACGACCCGCGCCGAACCTTGAAGCAACGCCGACCACGATGCCAGGACGTGGAGCGGCGGCGCCGATAGGACGAGTGTCATCAAGACCGCGATCTTGGCAAAGCCCCATAGCGCCGTCCGCCGCTCGGCCGGGCGTCCCGACAGCATGGCAACGCACGCGAACAGAAGAAACACGGGCGTCCCGATCAACGACCCGACCGGATAATCCAGCAGAAAGAAAATCAGCGAGACAAGGAGGCCGAAATCGGCGACCCCGAGCCAGCGGCGGCTGCGCATGACGCGGAGCGCCAGCGTGGGGAGCAAGGGAAAGAGAGCTGCATGGGTGGCATTGTAAATACCGGCAAATGCCGGAATGCCCCAGGCGCTCGTCAGGATGAAGTTGATCAGAAGGTAAAGCGTCGCGGCGAGGAGGGCGATGGATCGCCGGCCGCGGAAGAGCACGAGGACGAACCAATAGCTCGTGAGCCAGCCGACGCTCGCGCGCAACGCCATCGAGAGACGGAACGCATCCGGCGGCTCGATCGGCAAAAGCATCATCCAGGCGAACGGATCGAAGGTGAAGGTGACGAAGAGATTGGGCTGCCCGAGCCCGACGGGCCAAACCAGCGGAAACCCGACCGTCGCGAGATGACCGTCCCTGATCGTCTCTAGGAGTGTCGAATAAAGCGCCGCGGCGTCTTCTCCCAGCAGCGGAAAGGAGAGGAAGGCGCCATACCAATAGAGATCGAAAGTCAACACCGACAGAAAGGCGACCGCAAAAGAATGCCGATCCGAGGCGAGCGCTTGCATCCAGCGGTCGAGGCGTCGGGTCGTGCCGATCTGCGCCATCGCGGCAGGCGACTATGGACGAATGGAGAGCATGCGCCGCACGACGCGCCTCGAGGTCTGCGTCATTTGGCGCCGCCGTATTTCATGATCACGAAATCGGGCCCGACGAGGGCCGGGGTATCGCCCTCCTTCTCCATCGCCGCCATCACGTCGCGGCATGTGCACTCCGTCGGCATCTGGCAGAGCTTGCCGTCGATCCGCGCCACGCGCGTGAAGGCGAAATAGGGGTCGTTGTCGCACAGCAGGTAGTCGGGATGGGAATATTTGGCCGCATCGTCTCCGTCGCTCAAATGCCTGAAACGCTTCGTGCTGTCGGCGTCCGGCGGCACGACCGTCGTCACCAGGCTGGGCCCGCGCGTGAAATACCATACCAGCGAATCGAAGACATTGGAGACGAAGAGCTTGCCGTGAAAAGTCGGCTGGCGCAGGGCCGCGGCAAAGGGCGGCCCGAGAGGGGGAAACTGCCGATAAAGCTGGAGGTTGCTGTAAAGGTGCAAGAGGGCCACGACGCCGATCGCCGCAGCGGCCCCCCAGGCATGAGGCCGCCGCGCGGGGTGCGGCGGCGCAAGCGCGCCATGGTTCGGATCGGCGGGCCGGGCCCGTGCTCCAGCGCCCTCCGGCAGGGCCAGCAAGCTGCGGAGTCGCGCGAATGCCTCCCTCGCCGCGGCCGCGTGCGGCTGCAACCACGCATGCTCTCGCGCATAGTCCGGCGCGTGGACAAGGAGGTGGCAGATGAGGCCGAACGCCGCCGCGTCCGCGATCCCCACCGGCGACACCCCCCTGCCCCAAAGCCATGTGACGTAGTCCGGCAGCGCCATCGCGAGGATGGCCGTGGCCGCAAGCACGATCGTAATCCAGGCCGCGAGATCGAGGAGGTGCTGGCTCTGCCGCCCGTCGCCATCCAAGCCCGGTGCGGTCTCTCCCGCTTGCCGCAGCCGCGGCAGTCCGATGAGAAGATAAACGACCAGGACCAATGTCAATTCTTCCAATGCGTAGCCGACCGCCAAGGCTCCGAGCAGACCCAGGGCTGCGACGCGTACCACGCGGAGCCGCGAGACGCTGAGAAGCGTCGCGGCGGCGCAGCCGAGGAACGCGGCGGCCAAAAGGCGTGCAACCCAGCCATTGCCCGCGAGCATGACCTGCCAATAGGCGGTGACGACGTCGCGCAGATGCACCGGGGCCGGGTTCGCGTCCCACATGACGATGTGCTTCGCACGATAGAGATCGAGAAATTTTTGCGGATCCCAGACCTCGCCGAGAAGGGGCCCGGCGAGCACGTTTCCCATGCGCCCGAAATAGGTAACCAGGAGATCGGTCGCGAAGAACTTGATGCCCGTATGGGCGATGATCACGCCAAAATAGACGAGAAAAGTCGCGGCGGACGGCAGCAGCACCCAGAGCAAAAGATGGCGCGCGTCGATGCTTCGGCGTGCATAGGCATGCCACATGGCGTAGGCCGCCAAAGCGAAGAGGAAGAAGGCCCAATCCGAGGAGGCGATGAGAACGAAGAGGAGGGCGAGTGCGAGGTTGCGGCCGCGCGCTCGATGCGGCGACCCATCCCACTCGAGGGCCATCACATAGACGAGCGCCCACCACATGACCATGTGCGGCCCGCGCAGGAGATCGCCGGCCTGGGCGAAGTAGACGCCGTAGGAGGTGCCGAAAAACGCCACCGTGCCGAGAGCGGCGACCGGTCCGAACAGCCTGCGCAGCGCGAGGAAGCCGAGCAGCAGCGAAAGGGCCGAAAGCATGAGGCAGGCGAGAATGAGCGCCTCCTGCGACATGCCGATGGCGATGCCGATCATGGCGAAGAGCCGCGAGACGAAGTTCGGGTGATGGATGTAGTAGTAGCCGAGCGCCGCCGGATCCGAGCTCGCCGCATGGTCCTGCAGGAAGAAGGAGACGAGGCCCCGCACGTGGTCGCTCGAGAGGAAGATGCCCACCGACTCGCCCGTATCGTGGATGCCGAAGAAGCCGCCCGCCCGCCGCCACAACACCAGGCTGACCGACCAGATCGCCAGCATGAAAAGGAAAGCCGCAATCACGCTCAACTGATCGCCGAGGGTCGCCTTGCGCGGGGCCAGGTGCTGGTCCGCGCGCACCAGGAGGACGCCGGCCAGGGGAGCGAGTGCGGCCATGAGCGCAACTCTCGGCTCGCGATGGAACGCGACGAGCGCGACCGCGATCCAAAATGTCGCGAGCGAGAGTTG
>DATJAC010000363.1:0-3542 GCA_035516655.1 Alphaproteobacteria bacterium
ACGATGATGAACCACGCCACGACCGAGGTGTTCTTCGACGCGCTGAAGGTCCCGGCCGAGAACCTGATCGGCGAGGAGGGCCGCGGCCTCGCTCCCCGCATAGGCCTGGGCGATGGGGAACTGGATGCCCTGGTTCTGGCCGATCGGGCGGCCGAACACGTTGCGCTCGCGCGCGTACGCCGTCGCCTTGTCGATGAACCAACGCGCATCGCCGATGCACTCGCCCGAGATCAGGATGCGCTCGGCGTTCATGCCGTCGAGGATGTAGCGGAAGCCGCGGCCCTCCTCGCCGATCAGGTTCTCGGCCGGGACCTTCAGCGCGTCGAAGAACACCTCGGTCGTGGCGTGGTTCATCATCGTGCGGATGGGCCGGATGGTGAGGCCCTTGCCCTTGGCCTCGCGCATGTCGACGACGAGGACCGAAAGCCCCTCGGTGCGCTTCTTGACCTGGTCCTTGGGCGTCGTCCGCGCGAGCAGCAGCATCAGGTCCGAATGCTCGGCGCGCGAAGTCCACAGCTTCTGGCCGTTGACGACATAGTGCTCGCCCGCACGCACGGCCGTCGTGCGCAGCGAGAGCGTGTCGGTGCCCGAGGTCGGCTCGGTCACGCCGAAGGCCTGGAGCCGCAGCTCGCCCTTGGCGATCGAAGGCAGCCAGCGCGCCTTCTGGGCGGCACTGCCGTGCCGGAGGATGGTGCCCATGGTGTACATCTGGGCGTGGCAGGGCGCACCGCTGCAGCCGCTGCGCTGGATCTCCTCCATGATCGCCGCGGCCGCCGTCATGGAGAGCCCGCTCCCGCCGTATTCCTCCGGGATGAGGGCGGCGAGGAAACCCGCCTTGGTGAGAGCGCCCACGAACTCCGCGGGATAGGCGCGCTCGCGGTCGAGCTTGCGCCAATATTCGCCGGGATAATTGGCGCAGAGGGCGCGCACGGCAGCGCGGATCTGGGCGATCTCTTCAGCGCTGGAAGCGGCGGGACGAGTCGGCTCTAGGACAGCGGTCATGGCGGCACCCTTGCGCTCCATGGCGGGCAGTCAAGCCGGAATTGCCCCCGAGCGCAAGCCGTCATGGCCGGCGCATTTCAAGGCTTGAGGATCGCCCGCCCGACGATGCGCCCGCCCTTGAGCTCTTGCAGCGTCGCCTCGGCGTCGGCGAGCGGGCGCGGGCTCAGCGGGATGGGGGCAATCGCACCCGCGCGCGCGAGCGCCATGAGCTCGCCCATCTCGGCGAAGCTGCCAACGTAGGAGCCGACCACGGCGACGGCGCGGAGCGGGAACATCGGGATGGGGGCGGCGAAAGCGCCGCCGAAGAGCCCGACCACGACGAGCACCCCGCCCTTGCGCAGCACGTCGAAGCCGAACTTGGTCGTGGCCTCGGCACCGACGAAGTCGATCGCAGCTGCCGCCCCTCCGCCCGTCGCCTTGATCAGGTTGCGCGCGGCGTCGGGGGCGGCGGGATCGACCGTCGCCTCGGCACCGGCCGAGAAGGCGGCCGCACGCTTCGCCTCGTCGATGTCGACGACGATGGGGGCGGCCCCGGTCACGCGCTTGGCGAGCCGCACGCCGGCAAGACCTACCCCGCCCGCACCGATGATGACGAGGGGGTCGCCCTCGCCGAGGGGGGCTGCCTTCTTGAGAGCACCATAGGCGGTGAGGCCGGAGCAGGCATAGGTGCAGGCGAGCTCGTCGGGGACCGCGCCGAAGTCGAAGAGATAGCGCGGGTGCGGGACCAGCACGTGATCGGCATAGCCGCCCGCCACGTTGATGCCGAGCTGGCGCGGCCGTGCGCAGAGCTCCTCATGCCCGCGCCGGCAAACGGCACACTCGCCGCAGCCGATCCAGGGATAGACGACGTAGCACTCGCCCAGTCTCACGCCCTTGGCCTCGGGCCCCAGGCCCGCGACCTCGCCGGCGATCTCATGGCCGAGCACATGGGGGAGGGGGAGCCCGCGCGAAAGATCGAGCTTCTTCTCCCCGCCGAGCGCGAAATAGCCGTCCCGCAGATGCAGATCGCTGTGGCACACGCCGCAGGCGGTGACCCTCAGCAGAACCTCGCTGCCCTTGGGTGCCGGGGCGGGCGAGGCGACGGCTTCGAGCGGCGTGCCGAAGGCCTTGAGCTGATAGCTCTGCATCGGGAGGACTCCTTTTTCGTTCTTATGGTAGCACCTCGGCCGGCAGAGGAGTCGGCCGGATCACCTCGGGGTCGGCGCTTTCGCGATAGAGCCGCTCGACGAGTGCCGCACGCCGCTCGAGCACGGCGCGCTGGTTGATATAGCCCTTGTCGGTGATCTCGCCGGCATCGATCGAGGGCGGCTCGGCCATGAGGAGGGCAGCCGCTATGCGCCGGCTGGAGCCCGGATTGACCGCATTGTGCGCGGCGAGGCCCTGAGCCAAGCGCTCGCGCACCTCGCTCCTGCCGACGAGCGTCTCGAGCGGCGTATCGTGGGCCGCGTCGCGGCAGAGTCCGCGGCAGCCCGCCGGATTGGCAAAGACGAGGAGGCCGACGGTCTCGCGGTCGTGCCCGGTGATCACGATGTCCTGGGCGACGGGGGCCGTGGCCGTGATCAGCTCGGTGCGGAGCTCTCCCACCTGCACCCAGCTTCCGGACATGAGCTTGAAGTTCTCGGCGAGGCGCCCGTCGAAGAGGATACCCTTGGCCGGATCGGCGGGGTCGGCGAGCTTGCCGGCGTCGCCCATCTTGAGAAAGCCCTCCTCGTCGAAGAGCTCCGCCGTGAGCTCGGGCCGGCGCCAATAGCCGGGGGTCAGATTGGGACCCCGCACGCGCAGCTCGAGCTTGCCGCTCACGGGGGCGAGCTTGATCTCGATCCCGGGTGCGGGCAGGCCGATGACGCCGGGGTGCTCAATCAGGAAATGCACCGCGGTTGCCTCGGGTGCGGTCTCGGTCGAGCCCCAGGCGGCCAGCATCACGACCCTCCGTCCCGTTGCCTCGATGGCAAGGCGCTCGAGCCGGTCCCAGAGGTGCTGGGGGAGTGCCGCGGCGGCATAGAAGATCACGTCGAGCTCGCGGAAGAAGGTCCGCCTCAGCTCGGCGTCGCGCTCGAGATAGGGAACCAGCATGTCATAGCCGCGCGGCACGTTGAAGTGGATGGTGGCCGGCACCTCGCTCAAGTTCCTGACCGTGGTCTCGATCAGGCCGGGGGCGGGCTTGCCGCCGTCGATATAGAGCGTGCCGCCGTTCCGGACCACCATGTTGAAATTGTGATTGCCGCCGAAGGTGTGGTTCCACGGCAGCCAGTCGACGAGCACGGGCGGGCGCTCCTCGAGGAAGGGCCAGAGCTGGGCGATCGCCTGCTGGTTGGAGGCGAGCATGCGCTGGGTGTTGATGACCCCCTTGGGCCGGCCCGTCGAGCCCGAGGTGAAGAGGATCTTGGCGACGCTATCGGGCCCGACCTCGGCGAAGGCGCGCTCCACTGCCTCGCTCGCTGCATCCCCGAGGAGGGCCGCGAACTCCGTCGCGCGCCGCCCCGGGGGCGGGTTGGCGCTTACCACCAGCTCGCATGCCTCAGGTACCGCCGCGGCGATCG
>DATJAC010000364.1:0-3833 GCA_035516655.1 Alphaproteobacteria bacterium
CGAGCTTCACCCAGGCGAGCGAGGGGGCGGCGGAGTGGGGCCTCATCGCCGCCGGCACGCTTCTCGTCACCCTGCCGCTCATCCTCGCATTCATCGCCTTCCAGCGGCATTTCGTGAACAGCTTCATGTCTTCGGGTTTGAAGTAAGCAGCAAGGGGAAAGGATCATGACCATGTCGCGTTTTCTCACCGACCGGACGAGGAGCTTGATCCTCGCGAGCGTGCTCGCGAGCGGGCTCGCAGGTGCCGCCGCCGAGGCCGCCACCTCGATCGATTTCTATTTCCCGACCCCGGTCCAGGGCCCGCTCGCGCGCGAGCTCACGCGCATCGTGAAGGAATTCAACGACAAGAATCCCGACATCGAGGTGGTCGCCGTCTATACCGGGAGCTATGACGACACGCGCGTCAAGGCGCAGGCCGCGGTCGCGGCCGGCAAACCGCCGGGGGTGGCGCTCATGTCGGCCAACGTCGTGCTCGAGTTCGTGCTCAACAAGCAGATCGAGCCGATCGACGATTATCTCGTCGAGAACAAGCTCGATCCCAAGACCTTTCTCGACGATTTCTGGCCGGCGGTGCGGCCGAATGCGACGATCGACGGCAAGATCTATGCGATCCCCTACCAGAATTCGACCCCGCTCCTCTATCTCAATGCCGACCACTTCCGCGCGGCGGGCCTCGATCCCGACAAGCCGCCCGCGACCTGGACCGACCTCGTGAGCGACGCCGAGAAGCTCACCAGGCGCGAGGGCGACCAGGTGACGCGCTGGGGCCTCACCATGCCGTCGACCTACGATTATTGCGGCTGGCTCATCCAGTCCTTCACCATGGCGAACGGCGGGCTCTTCTATAACCCCTCCTACGGCGGCGAGGTCTACTACGACCAGCCCTCGACCCTCGGCGCCCTCCAACTTTGGAAGGACCTCGCCTTCAAGTACAAGGTGATGCCGCAGGGGGTGATCGACCCCAACCAGGTGTCCGCCGACTTCTTCTCCGGCAAGGCCTCCATGGTCGTGCTCTCGACCGGCTCGCTCACCTTCATCCGCAATGGCGCCAAATTCCCCTACAAGGTGGCCTTCATGCCGCGCAACCTGCGCAACGCAGTGCCGATCGGCGGCGGTTCGCTCATCGCCTTTGCCGGGCTCTCGCCGGAGCAGCGCAAGGCGGCCTGGCGCTTCATGAGCTACATGACCTCGCCCGAGGCGCTCGGCCATTGGAGCCGCTTCACCGGCTATTTCTCGCCGCGCAAGAGCTCCTACGACCTGCCGGAGATGAAGGCCTTCATCGCCGAGCACCCCGATGCGCTCACGGCGCTCCGGCAGCTCGAGTACGCGGGTCCCTGGCTTGCGGTCTACGATACGGTCGCGGTGCGCAAGGCGATGGAGGATCAGGTGCAGGCCGTCCTCGCGGGCAAGGAGGAGCCGGCGGACGCGGTCAAGGCGGCCCAGAAGGCCGCGGACGAAATCATGAAGCCGCTCACCGCGAAGATCACCGCGAGCGTGAGCCCATGAGCGCCGAGCCTCGCGATTGACCGCAGCCGCAAAACTCGCGAAAGTCGGCACGAGAGCGTGAACCGGCCAAGCGCGTTCCTTTCCGTCACCCCCGCGCAAGCGGGGGTCCATGGATGCCCGCTTTCGCGAGCGTGACGAATAAGGAATGGGAAGGCGATTCACCTTGGCCTGATTGCGCCCCGATAACCGATGGCGGAGCCATGATCATCGCTCAGCTCACCGACACGCATGTTTGCGCCGCGGGCGTCGAGGCCTACGGCCGGGTCGCGACCAACGACATGCTCAGAGCCGCCGTGCGCCATCTCGGCACGCTCGTGCCGCGCCCGGACGTGGTGATCGCGACGGGCGATCTCTGCCACGAGGGCGGCAAGGAGGAGTACGCGGCTTTGCGTGAGCTCCTCGCCCCGCTTGCGATGCCGGTCTTCCTCATCCCGGGCAATCACGACGAGCGCGAGGCACTCGCCAGCAGCTTCCCCGAGCACGCCTATCTGCCCCGCGACGGCGGCTTCCTCCATTACGTGGTCGAGGACTATCCGGTGCGCCTCGTGGGGCTCGACACGGTCATCCCGGGCGAGGCGGGCGGGCGCATGTGCGCGGCACGGCTCGCCTGGTTCGAGCGCCGGCTCGACGAGGCCGAGGCGCGGCCCACGCTCGTCTTCATGCACCACCCCCCCTTTGCCACCGGAATCGGGCACATGGACGAGATCGGGCTCGAGGGGGCGGACGCCTTTGCCCGCATCGTCGCGCGCCACCCGGAGATCGAGCGCATCGTCTGCGGGCATCTCCATCGCCCCATCCAGATGCGCTGGCACGGGACCCTCGCCTCGACAGCACCCAGCACGGCACACCAGGTCGTCCTCGATCTCAGCCCCGCGGCGGCGGGCACCTTCAACCTCGAGCCGCCCGCCTGCCAGCTCCACGTCTTCGACCCCGCCCAAGGCATCGTCTCCCACACGAGCTATATCGGCAGCTTCGCCGGGCCTTACCCGTTCGCCGCCGCCGAGGGCGGGAGCTGAGCCTCGGCCCGGCCGCGGAGGCTAGCGCCAAAGTCGCCCCCGGGCCGCCCCGAGTCGCACGAAACCATTGGATTTTGTGATTAATTCACGTTATCTAATCTTAATTTTTCGAGCGTATTTGTGATCGTGGCAAGACGCCGACGCCATCGCTTCGAGGGCATGCGACTGGGCGTGGAAAGAGCCTGGTGGCCGAATTTGCGACATCGCCCCGCGGCGTCTCGGGGCCACGAGCGTGCCTCTGACGAGCGCGATGCGGCGCTTCTGCGGCCTGCCGCCGGCACCCGGACGGCGGGCGGGATCCTCGAGCCTGGCAACAATCACCGATCAGGAACGGATGAGCTGAAATGTTGAAGACGCTGGCCGACTTCATCCGCAACATGTCGATCCGGCGGAAGCTGATCATGATCGTCATGCTGACGACGGCTTCCGTCCTCGAGGTCGACTCGCTCGTCTTCTTCCGGGACGAGACCCACTATCTCAGGGATGCCGCCAACTCCGAGCTTGAGACGCTCGCGACCGTGATCGGCTCGACCACCGCCTCCGCGATCACGGCCCGCGACCGTGCCGCGGCCGAGGTCACGCTCGGGAGCCTGGCCGCCAAGCCGCAGATCCTCGCCGCGGTGATCTACAATCCCGACGGCAAGGTATTCGCGAGCTACCACCGCGTGATCGCGGCGCAGCCGCCGGTCCAGTCGGCGACCCCCCAGGCCGAGGATCTCTCGATCGTCGAGGGCTCGCTCCGCCTGCGCCAGCCCATCGTCCATAACGGCGTCATGCTCGGCACGATCCGCCTGGAGGCGAGCTCCGAGGCGCTGCTCGACAGCACGGCGCGCTCGCAGAGCGTGGTGCTGATCATCCTCTTCGTCTCCTTGGCCGTCGCCTACGTCCTCTGCGTCGGGCTTCAGCGCATCATCTCGCTGCCGATCCGCTCGTTCGCGCTCACCATGGCCTCGATCTCGAAGGACCAGAACTATTCGCTGCGCGCGGAAAAATCGGGAGACGACGAGATCGGCGTGCTGGTCGACGGCTTCAACGGCGTGCTCGAGCAGATCCAGCAGCGCGACGAGGTGCTGCGCAAGAAGAACGAGGAGCTCGCGAGCGTGATCGAGGAGCTGCGCGTCGCCAAGGACCAGGCCGAGGCCGCCAACCGCGCCAAGTCCCACTTCCTCGCCACCATGAGCCACGAGATCCGCACCCCGATGAACGGCGTGCTCGGCATGGCCAACCTGCTCGCCGACACCCGCCTCGACGAGCGGCAGTCGCGCCTGCTCGACAATCTGCGCCGCTCGGGCGAAGCGCTCCTCGCCATCA
>DATJAC010000365.1:0-7325 GCA_035516655.1 Alphaproteobacteria bacterium
GACGCCTGACGAGAAACGCAAGGTGCGCGAAATCGCAGCGACACTCAGAGGCAAACGGCGAAGCGTGGCATAGCACTCAAGGTGGTTACGATGGGCAAATTCGGGAAAGAGCTAATCGAAAGCATGCGACAAGCGGCCGCACACGCCCGCGGCCATAAAGTGCCCGGCATACGCGTGACTGTGGTGGCACTGCCGGATGTAAAGGCGATCCGCCGTGCGCTGCATATGTCGCAACATCGCTTCGCGGTGTCCTATCGGATTCCGCTCTCGACGCTCAAGAATTGGGAGCAGGGAAGACGGATCCCCGACGCGCCCGCGGCTGCCTATCTCCTGGCCATTCAGCGCCGGCCGAAGGAAGTGATGGAGGCGGTAGCTGGGTAGACGGGGGCTCTGCCTCAGCGCTCGACCGGCATGGCCCGCGCGATGATCGCGGCGAGATCGAGCCCGGCGGGCAAGGTGCCGTAGGCGAGGCCGGGATCGTCGTCGAGGCGGGCGGCACAGAAGGCGTCGGCCAGTGCTGCCGGCGCGTGGCGCAGGAGGAGCGAGGCCTGAAGTGCCAGAGCCGCGTCCTCGACGAGGCGGCGCGCACGCGCTTCCAGGCCCTCCCGCTCGGCGAGCTGCTTCTCGAGGCGAGCGACGAAGCGGTCGTAGCGCCGATCGCCGCCGCGGGCCGTGTTGAGCTCGGCAAGGAGGGCCTCGGCGCTCTCGGGCTCGCGCCGAAGTGCCCGCAATACGTCGAGGCAGATGACGTTGCCCGAGCCCTCCCAGATGCCGTTGACGGGAGCCTCGCGATAGAGCCGCGGCATCATGCTCTCCTCGACGTAGCCGTTCCCGCCATGGCATTCGAGCGCCTCGCCGATCAGCGCGGGGGCGCGCTTGCAGATCCAGTATTTGGCGATCGCGGTCGCGATGCGGGCGAAGGTGCGCGCGCCGGGCTCACGCGCCGCCTCGTCGAAGGCGGCGGCCACACGCATGGCAAGGGCGGTCGCCGCCTCGGACTCGAGGGCGAGGTCGGCGAGCAGGTTCTGCATGAGCGGCTGGTCGATGAGGCGGCGCTGGAAGGCGGTGCGGTGCGAGCAATGGTGGAGCGCCTGCACGAGGGCCTGGCGCATGAGGCCGGCCGAGCCGAGCGCGCATTCGAGCCGCGTGCCCTGCACCATCTCGATGATGGTGGCGACCCCGCGCCCCTCCTCGCCGACGAGACGTCCCCAGGTGCCGTGGTACTCGATCTCGGCGGAGGCGTTGGAACGATTGCCGAGCTTGGCCTTGAGGCGCTCGAGGAAGATGCGATTCTTCTCGCCGTCGGGCAGGAAGCGCGGCACGAAGAAGCAGGAGAGCCCGCCCTCGGCATAGGCGAGGGTCAAGAAGGCGTCCGACATGGGCGCCGAGCAGAACCATTTGTGGCCGCTCAAGCGATAGGCCTCGCCCGGCCCCCGCCTTGCCTCCGGCTCCGCCCGCGTGGTGTTGGCGCGCACATCCGACCCGCCCTGGCGCTCGGTCAGCGCCATGCCGAAGGTCGCCCCCGTCTTCTCGGCCGCCGGAACGAGGCGCGGATCGTAGCGCTCGCTCATGAAGCGAGGCTCCCACTCGGCGCCAAGCGCGGGCAGGTGGCGCAGCACCGGCACGCCGGCAAAGGTCATCGCCATCGGGCAGCTCACCCCCGCCTCGCCTTGCGTCCAGAGGAAGGCGAGGGCGGCACGCGCGACGTGCGCACCGGAGCGTTTCTCCGCCCAAGCCAGGCTCGGCACGCGATGGTGCATGGCGAGCGCCATGAGCTCGTGCCAGGCCGGATGGAACTCGACCGCGTCGAGCCGGTGACCGAAGCGATCGTGGCTCTTGAGCTCGGGCGGAAAGCGGTTGGCGAGATCGGCGAGCCAAATCACCTCGGCACTGCCGACGACTTGACCGAGGGCGGCGAGCCGCGCTTCCGCGAAGGCGGCACCATGGCGCTCGACGGCCGCGCGCAAGGCCGCGTCCGTGCGGTAGAGGTTCACGTTCTCGAAAGGGGGCGGCTGGTTCAGCACCGCCCCTGGATCGGGACGGCTCGCGGGCGGCTGGTCGGTCATGCTCCTCCTCGCGGAAGCTGAGAGGTGCCTCTGACTATACACCTTGCGGAGCAAGCACCACGCGCGTGCCTCGGCAGCGGGTGCTGCAGACAAAAGCAAAAGCCCCGGCGGATGCGCCGGGGCCTGCCTTGGCGGCGGGTCGCGCGCGGGCGTTGCCGCGCTGCTCAGGCCGCCTTGAGGATGTGCTCGAGGCGCTTGATCGCCTGCTTCTCGTCGAGCTTCTCGACCGCGGCAAGCTCGCGCGCCAAACGATCGAGGGCGGCCTGGTAGATTTGGCGCTCGCTATAGGACTGGTCGGGCTGGTCGGAGCCGCGATGGAGATCGCGCACCACCTCGGCGATCGAGACCGGATCGCCCGAGTTGATCTTCGCCTCGTACTCCTGGGCGCGCCGGCTCCACATCGTGCGCTTGGCGCGGCTGCGGCCCTTGAGCGTCTTCAAGGCCGACTCCATGACCTTGCGCGTCGAGAGGCGCCTGAGGCCGGCGTGGCGGACCTTGGCGATCGGGATGCGCAGCGTCATCTTCTCTTTGTCGAACTGGATCACGAAGAGCTGCAATGCGCTGCCCGCGATCTCCTGGGTCTCGACCCCCGAGATGCGGCCGACGCCGTGCGTCGGATAGACGACGAAGTCGCCTTTGGTAAATCCGTGCTCGTTGGCCATTCTTTGCTTTTGATTGCTCATGGGCGCCTCTGGGGACTAAGCATCGAACCACCGCCGCGGAGCACCCGCGGCTCGCCGGCGCTCCGCTATTGAATTTGCTTCTCTTGTCGGGCCGTTGTGGGTGTCAAAAGCCCCACGGGACGGACAACCCCGGTGCGGGGGTCTCAGGATCGGAACGCGTTATGTGTAACATAAAAAGCGGCAAAATGGTAGCCCCGACCCGCTGCGGCAAGCCGCCGCAGAGCGGGAATTTAACCAGTTAATTCGGCTTAAGAGGTTATGGAGAGGCCTCGGCCGCCGCCTGGGCCGGCGCTTCGCCCACGGGCTCCCGGCTCAGCGTTTTCCGGGGTTGGCGCTGAAGAATTTCTCGAATTTGCCCTCGACGGTCTTGTAGGCGTCGGCGTCGGGCGGCACCTCGCCGCGGCGCGTGATGTTGGGCCAGCTCTGCGCGTATTGGCGGTTGATCTCGACCCATTTCTCGAGGTCGCCGTCGGTATCGGGCTTGATCGCCTCGACCGGGCATTCGGGCTCGCACACGCCGCAGTCGATGCACTCGTCGGGGTGGATGACGAGCATGTTCTCGCCCTCGTAGAAGCAGTCGACCGGGCAGACCTCGACGCAATCCATGTACTTGCATTTGATGCAGGCTTCGTTCACGACGTAAGTCATCGCCCTCTCCTGATTTTCGCGGCGGGTCCGGCACCCCGCCGCCGCCGAGGCATTGAGCCGAGCCTCTCTCCCCGCCGGGCCCTGCCCTCGAGTGCGCTTGCTAGATAAGCCGAAGGTGCCCGCCGGGGCAAGCGCGATTGCGGCACCTTTTCCCGGCTCATCCCTCCTCCTTGAGCCGGTCGAGCGCGCGCCGCTCGCGCTTGGTGGGACGCCCGCTCCCGGGTGCCCGGGCGGCTGCTGGGCATTCTCCCCCGTCGTCTCCGCGGGGGGCTGCCGGCGGGATCAGGTCCTCATAGAGGAGCCGCGCCTCGCTGGCGGGCCCGCGCCGAACCGCGAGGGCCATGATGCGCACCACCCTGATGACGGCCCCCTGGGGAAAGGTCAGGACGTCGCCCGGCTTGACCGCCTGATGGGCCTTCTCGACCGGGATCCTGTTGCGCCGGATCTTGCCGGCGGCACAGAGCTCGGCCGCGCGGGTGCGGCTTCTGAAGAAGCGGGCGTACCAGAGCCATTTGTCGAGCCTGAGCGAGGCGGCGGCGCCACCGGCATTGGTTTCTTCTTGCTCCACGGGCAGCTGCGGCGCGTCGTCAGCGGCCAAGGCGCAGCTCCTTGAGCACGGCGAAGGGCGAGTCCGTTGGTTCGGGCACGCGCTCGCCCGCCTTTGCGCGCTTCCGCCGCCGCGCCGCCCGGCTCTGCGCCTTGCCGCGGCCCTGGCGCACAAAGCGCTCCTCGCCGTTGTCGCCCACCCTGCGGTAGCCGAGGGCCGCGAGGACCTCGCTCAGGTCCTCCTTGCGGCAAGCAACGAGGGGGAGGAGCCCGGAGGTGTCCGCGAAGCTGCCGCCGCGCGCGCGCCGCCGCACCTCGAGGGCCAAGCGCTCGAGACGGTCCGCGCGCACCGCGATGCGCCCCAGCGTGCGATAGCCGATCGCCTCGTAATAGGCGGCGGGTACGGCGGGATCGAGCAGCAGCGAGACGCGGCCGGCGGGCGGGGGAACGACGAGATCGACCATGTCGTGATGGACCGCCCAGAGCAGCGTCTTGGCCGCGATCGGTGCGGGCTTGAGGAGGGCCGGCAGATAGACCGCATCGACGCCGAAGCGCACGCCGAGGCGTTGAAGTGCAGCGCGTCCCCGCCCGTCGAGTGCCGCCACGAGCTTGGCGACGGCGGCTCTCGGCACGATGCCGAGCGCCTCCTTGAGCTGATAGGCGAGCCCGCGGGCCTCGCCCTCGAGGGCGGCCGTCTCGAGCGCATAGAGCGGGGCCAGGCTCTTGCGCAAGAGCGCATCGAGCTCCGCGGCGAGATGGCGGCGCAGCGCTTCGCGCGCCTGCGGGGCTATGAGCTCGCTCGGCAGGAGAAGGAGGCGCGGCCGCAAGGGATGGGCACCGCCCTCGAGATAGGCGACGGGCGCCCCATGCCAGAGCAGGCGTCCGTCGGCGCGCAGCTCGAAGGCGGCATTGGGATCGGCAAGACAACGCTCGACCCGCGCCGGCAGCTCCGTCTTGAGCGCCCTGAGCACGGCACTCATGAGTGCGCGCGCCTCCTCGCGCGTCCCGCTCTCGTCGGGCAGGAAGCGGAAGCCCTCGAGCCGGCCTACGGCCTCGCCCTCGACCAGCACCGTACCCGTCCTGGTCACCGCACCCAAGAGCTCGCCGCCGTCGCGCATGCGCCGCTGCAGGCTCGCGGCCCGGCGATCGACGAAGCGCTGGGTGAGCCGCTCATGGAGCGCGTCAGAGAGCCGGTCCTCGATCGCGCGGGCGCGCTCCTGCCAGTGGGCCGCGTTGGCCAGCCAATCGCCGCGATGGGAGATGTAGGTCCACGTGCGCACGAAGGCGATGCGCTGCACGAGCGTATCGATATCGCCGTCGGGACGGTCGAGGGCGGCGAGCTGGGCGGCCACCCAATCCTCGGGCAGGCGCTCCTCGGCGGAGGCGAGATGGAGAAAGATGCGCTTCAACAGGCGCGCGTGGGCATCGCTCATGATCTTGCGGAAATCCGGGATCTGGCAGACCTCCCAGAGGAGGCGCACGGCGGCACCTCCTTGCACGCGCGGGGCCACCTCGTCGTCGCGCGCGAGGGCGGCCAGAGCCTGGACGTCCTCCTGCTCGCGCGCGCGCCGCAGGAAAGAGATCCGAGGCGGCGTCTCGAGGCTGCGCTCGAGGGCCGCGAGCGAGCGGAAATCGAGCTCGGGATTGCGCCAATAGAGCACCTTCAGAGCGTCGAAGCGGTGGTCCTCGATCGCACTCACGAGCTCGGGCTCGAGCGCTCCGAGCTCGCCCGTGGTGCCGAAGGTGCCGTCCGCCATGTAGCGTCCGGCACGTCCCGCGATCTGGGCGAGCTCGGCGGCGCTGAGCTTGCGCGGCGCCCAGCCGTCGAACTTGATGAGGCTCGAGAAGGCGACGTGGCTCACGTCCATGTTGAGTCCCATGCCGATCGCGTCCGTCGCCACGAGATAGTCGACCTCGCCGGCCTGATACATCGCGACCTGCGCGTTGCGCGTGCGCGGGCTCAAGGCGCCGAGGACCACGGCCGTACCGCCGCGCTGGCGCCGGATCGCCTCGGCCAAGGCATAGACCTCCTGCACCGAGAAGGCGACGACCGCAGTCCGTGGCGGCAGCCGGGTGAGCTTGCGCGGGCCCGTATAGGTGAGCTTCGAGAAGCGCGGGCGGGCGATGAACTCGACCCCGGGGACGAGCTTCTTGAGGTGCGGGCGGATGGTGTCGGCACCGAGCAGCATGGTCTCCTCGAGGCCGCGCGCGTGGAGCAGGCGATCGGTGAAAACGTGGCCGCGGTCGGGGTCGCTTGCGACCTGGATCTCGTCGATGGCGAGGAACTCGACCGCGCGGTCGAGCGGCATCGCCTCGACGGTGCAGACCCAATAGGCGGGATGGGCCGGAACGATCTTCTCCTCGCCGGTGACGAGGGCCACCGCTTGCGGCCCCTTCAGGCGCACGATGCGGTCGTAGTTCTCGCGCGCGAGCAGGCGCAAGGGGAAGCCGATCATCCCGCTCTTGTGGCCGAGCATGCGCTCGAGGGCCAAGTGCGTCTTGCCGGTGTTGGTAGGTCCGAGCACGGCGATGGGGGGACGGCGGGGGTTGGTCATGGCGTGCTCGCTTCTCTCGCCTCTGCTCCCGCAACTCGGCAAGCGCTATCGGAAGGCGCTCTTGAGCGGCACGAAGGCGACCGGCAAGGTCGTGCGCTCGACGATGCTGCCGTCCATGGCTTTCTCGAGGATCATGAGCTCCTGGCGCCCGCCCGCCTCGCCCACGGGGACGACCAGGCGCCGGCCGCGCTTGAGCTGCCCGACGAGGGTCTGCGGCACGCTCGCCGCGGCGGCGGTCACGATGATGCCGTCGAAGGGAGCCTCCTCGGGCCAGCCGAGCGCACCGTCGCCGATACGCAGCTCGACGTTCTCGTAGCCGAGCCGCCGGAGCCGCCCGGCCGCGGCGGTGCCGAGCTCGCGCACGACCTCGATGCTGTAGACCCGCGCCACGAGTTCGGCGAGTACCGCGGTCTGATAGCCGCAGCCGGTGCCGATCTCGAGCACGCGGTCGCCCGCGCGCGGCTCGAGCATGTCGGTCATCACCGCCACGATATAGGGCTGCGAGATGGTCTGGCCGCAGCCGATGGGAAGGGGCGCATTTTCGTAGGCGGCGGCGGTGCTCTCCGCGGGCACGAAGGCCTCGCGCGGGACCTTGGCGAGGGCCGCCATCACCCGCTCACCGAGCGCCGCCTTGCCGAGGTAGTCGCGGGTCCGCGCCACCTCCTCGGCGATCTCCGCAAGGAGACGCCGACGCCGCTCGTCGAAGGCTGCGGCCGAGGTGGTGCTGCGCTGCCGGGGATCGAGGATCACGGGGCGGAGTCTAGCAGGGCCGGGGGCGGGGTCCAAGGGTTGCGGGCCGAGGCGTACATTGCGATAGGCCGGCCCAC
>DATJAC010000366.1:0-10686 GCA_035516655.1 Alphaproteobacteria bacterium
CGTCGCTCAAGACGTTGGCGTCGCCGGTGAGGATTTCGCCGCCGATCGAAACCGTGTTGACGCTTGTGATCGACACATTTCCGCCGTCGACGCCGGTGACACCGGAGGTCGTGATACCGGAGCTGTCGCTGAAGTTGCCGCTGCCGCCGGAGGTTGCCATGAACGTGCCGCCGCCGGTCGTGACGACCGTAGGCGACGCGTTGGTCGGGTTGAGGTTTATTCCCCCGCTCCCGGCGGTGAGGGTGACGTTGCCGCCGACGCTCGTGTTCGGACTGACGTTGGTATTGATGCGTCCGCTTCCAGTAAGGCTGATTCCGCCGTTGCTCGCCGTCGCGGCGAAGCTGCCGCCGTCGGTGCTGATGCCATTGGCGATGTTGACCGAGCCGCTGGTGGCGGTGAGGTTGACCGAGAGCGCGTTGCCGGCGGAAGTGGAACTGATAGGCTGGTTGACGAAGATCGAGTCGGCCGCAGTCAGCGTCAGCGTCGCACTGGCACCAGCGGTCTTCATTATTGCGGTGGCGACGGTGATGTCGCCAAGAGAGGCACCGGTGCAACCGGAGGGGCAGGTCGTCGTGATCACGACGGATGTCCCCAAATCGAGCGAGTTCGTAGTAATCGCGTTGACATTGATCACGGAGCTGTCGGCACTCGGCGTGTTGGTCCCACCAGCGAACGTGCCGCCCGACGTCGACCCGAGCGAAATGGTCACGTTCGAGTTGGCCGCAAGGGGATCGAGGAGCCATTGCCCCGCCGTTCCCATAGTCGCCGACGCATTGACCGAGGCCGAGGGCCCGACGATGAGGGCACCCTCGCCCGAGGTCTCGACGGTGCCGCCGTTCCCGCCCTGGGCTCCGCCGCGCGCACTGATGGTGCCGTTGAAGGTGGTGGTGCCGTCCGACCAGACGGCGACCTGGCCACCATTCCCCGTGGTGACGGCATCGGCGAGGATCGTGGCCCCCGCGGCCACGGTCGTGGTGGTCGCGTTCGCCTGCGGCCCCGCACCATGGAAGTTGCCGCCGACGAGGGCGACCCCGCCCCCGGCATCGCCCGAGACGTCGATCTTCGCCCCGGGTGCGAGGTTCACGCTGCCGCCGAGCACCTCCACGCTGCCGCCGGTCTGGCCCGCCCCCCGCCCCGAGCCGTCGAGGGTGCCCGAGACCGCGACCCCGCCCTCCCCGGCATCGAGGACGATGGTGCCGTTCACGTTCTTCGCGGTCGTCGCCTGCACCATCCCCGAGGTGTTGATCACATTGTCGAGGATGGCCTGGGCGGCGCGTGCGGTCACCAGCACCGTCCCGCCGGGAGCGCTCAACGTGCCGCTGTTCGAGACCAGGCTCGAGACCGGGTTGCCGTTCGCATCGAGCGGGACCTGGTCGACGGCCCCCGTCACCTGGTAGCTCAGAAGGTTGTCCCCGTTGAAGTCGACGGTGAAGGTCTTGGCTCCCGCCACGACGACGCTGCCGAACTGCGCCTGGATCAGCCCTGTGTTGCTGACGCTTGCCGCCGAGAGCACGACCGAGCCGCCGGACGCCGCCGTGATCGTGCCCTGGTTGACGATGCTCGCGTTGGGATTGGAGGAGGCGATGCCGAAGTTGTAGTTCCCGGCGAGGAAATCCTGGTCGCGTATGTCGGAGGTGGTGGCGAGCAGCCCGGCCACGTTGACCTGCGCCCCGTTGCCGAAGAGCACGCCGTTCGGGTTGACCAGCCAGACCTGGCCGTTCGCCGTGAGCGAGCCGTAGATCGAGGAGGCCTGACCGCCGGTCACGCGGTTGAGCGCGATCGCGGACGCCCCCGGCTGCACGAAGGTGACACTATCCCCGCTCGGGATCGAGAAGGATTGCCACTGGATGATGGCCTTGCTGGTGCTTTGGCGGACGACCGTGCTGTTGGGGCTCGTCGAGATCGTCGCCTGGCCCGCGGTCACCGCGGGGTTGGTCGGTTGCGCGCGCGCAACCGTCGTGGCGACCGTCCCGGCGCTCACCAGGCAGCTCGTCGCCAGCAGCAGATTACGAAGGGCCGCGCCCTGTTGCCATTCCATGCTGAACCCTGCGGCGCGCCGCTACCCCTTCATACTAATCAAAACTGGATCGATGCGTTAAATAGAATTCGCGCACCGATGTGACCGTTGTCATTGCCCGGCACCGAATCCAGAGAGTGCGCGAATTCCACGCCGAGCCGCGTGTTCCCGATCCAGGCGGTGCGCACCCCGAAGCCGGTGGAGGCGAGCTGGCTGGTGAAGGAGCCGTGATGGCTCCAAACGGCGGCCACGTCGTAGAAGGCGTAGAATTGCGCCGAGTGAAGCGGCGGGAGCTCGGTGAAGCGCTGGTCGTAGCGCAGCTCGAGCGAGCCGCCGATGCCGTTGTCGCCCGCCACGACCGCCGGATCATAGCCCCGCCCGATGTTCGAGCCCCCGTATGCCACCTCCTCGCCCTCGACCAGGGTGTCGAAGGCATATTGGCCCGAGCCGCTCAGCGCCAAGCTGAAGTCCCCGCCGAGCGCTTGGAGCCGGCTCGCCGCCATGGTGAGCTTGGTGAAATCGGTGCGCGCGCCGAAAACCGAGAGGCTCGGATCGCCGGGCCGGGTCGCACCCAGTCCCGGGAGCCCTTGCGCGATGCCGACGGTCGCACTCGAGCTGCCGTCGAGAAATCCCTTCTGCTGATAGGTGAGGGCGAGGTCGAGGACGCGCCACTCGTCGTGGCTCAAGGGGGTGCCGAGGGCATCCACGTCGGCGGATTGCCAGGTGAAGCCGCCCTCGACCGTGAGCCGGTCCGAGCGCGAGACGAACAGCGCATAGCTCGCGCGCGGGCCGACGGCCACGCTGTCGGTCAGGATGTGCGCCGCCGAAAGGGAGGCACCGGGCTCGCCGTTCGCGACGACGGCACCCAGGCTCAAGGTGACCCCGGTATCGGCAAGCGCATGGAAATAGCGGCCCTCGAGGGAGCGGCGTTGCACGAAGTCGGGCGATCCGGCGGCATCGAGATGGAGCTGCCCGCCGTCGCCCACGGGCGAGAAGAGGAGCGTGTCCAAGGTGAGGGTCAAGGGATTGGTGAAGACGGAGCCGCGATTGTCGAGGGAGACCGTCGTGACGTCGGACCTGCCGACGACCGTAACGACCAGATCCGAGGCCCCCGCATGGTCCGGCGACGGCCGCAGCAAGCCCGAGGCGGTGACCCCCGGAAGCTCGTTCGCCTCGAGCAGCGCCCGCTCCAGACTGGCGACTTGCAGGGGGCGCTCCTTCAGCACCGGGTCCAAGAGGGCGTCGACCCGCGCCCGGGTCGAGGAATCCCCGCCCTCGACGGTCGCCGCCGCGACGTAGCCCTCGACGACGACGATCTGAAAGATGCCGTTGTTCACGCTCTGCGGCGGCACATAGGCGCGGCTCAGGACGAAGCCGGCCTTGCGGTATTGCGCCTCGATCTCGTCGGCGACCGTGATGATGTCGGAGAGATGCACCGTCTTGCCGAGGTACTTCTCGTAGAGCGCTCGGAACGAGTCGGGTGCGAAGACCGTGGCCCCGACGATCTCGATGCCCTTGAGCTCGAAGGCGACCTCCTCGACGGCGAGCGGTACGGGCGACTTGCGCGGCGTCTCGATGTGGAAATCGAGGTTCGGTATGGGCGGTACTTCCGGGAGCGGCCGGATCCGTCCAGGCTCGACCTGGCTCGGGATCTGGATCGCCGGCTGGGCCGCTGCCTGGGAGGCCAAGCCACCGAGCAACAGCAGGGCCGTCGCGACCGCAAGGGCTGCGTCCCGCAGCGGCGAGAAGCGTTTGGTCACGATGCGGCCGCCCCTCACCGTCTTTGCGGGTTCCCCAGGGTGGATGCTGCATCTTATGGGCCGTAAGGCGTCGTGACAATTGGCATTTCGGGCCGGAGCGACGCCAGGAATCGGCTCCAATCTGTGCGAGGGAAGGGCGGCCGCCGCGGCGCCGACACGCCGTATCGTCGCACGTGGCCGCGCATGGAGCGGTAATTGGAATTTGACTGTGAATGGTGCCCAGGGGCGGATTTGAACCACCGACACGCGGATTTTCAGTCCGCTGCTCTACCAACTGAGCTACCTGGGCATGCCGCGGCGGACCTCGGCGAGGGCCGCTTATAAAGGCTTCACGGCGGGCTGTCCAGCGCGCGGACCCGGCCTCCAGCACTCACTCCTTCTTGGCGAGTTGCCCGCTCGGGTCCGGCTCGTCGGGCGTCTCCTCGGTCGCCACGCGATAGTCCCCGCCGAGCCAGCGGCCGAGGTCGACGTCGGCGCAGCGCTTGGAGCAGAACGGGCGATAGGCGGGCTCGGGTGGGCGGCCGCAGATCGGGCATTTCGCCCCTTTGCGTCCAGGCTTGAGCTTGGTGATCTCCGCCATGGCAGGTCCCGTCACGCGCTCGCGGCAGCACCGGTCACGATATCGTATTGCTCGTGCCGATAGCCCGGCCCGGCGCTGAGCACAAGGGGGCCCGCGAGCTGCCCCTCGAGGCGTTGCCGTGCCGCCTTGGCCTCGCCCTCGAGGGCGGCGATCACGGCCGCGGCCGCGACCACGCGGATGCGCCCGGCCGGTCGGACGAGTGCCGTCCGCTCGACCGCGCGCAGCACCTCATAGGCCACCGTCGCGGCACTCAAGTGCCGGCCCTCGCCGCCACAGACCGCGCAGCGCTCGGCGAGCGCCTCGCTCAAGGGCTCGCGCAGACGCCGGCGCGTAAGCTCGAAGAGCCCGAGCGAGGTGAAGCCGGCGAGCTGCACTCCCGCCGGATCGCCGGCGAACGCGTTGGCGAGGGCGTCGGCCACGCGCGCGCGCTCCGCCGCCCCGTCCATATGCACGAAGTCGACGACGATGAGCCCGGCGAGGTTGCGCAGGCGCACCTGACGCGCCACCTCCCCTGCCGCCTCGAGATTGACCGCGAGCCGGGCGTCCCCGGCCGAGGCACTCCCCGTCTGGCGCGCCGTATTGACGTCGATGGCGCTGAGCGCTTCGAGCGTGCCGATCGCGAGGCTGCCGCCGGAGGGGAGCGGGGCAACGGGTTCGAGAGCTGCGGCGATCTGCTCGTCGATCTGGTACTCGGCGAAAAGCGCCGAGGGGCCCTGGTGCAGCGCCACCTCGAGGCGGCGGCCGCTGCCTTGGCGCGCGAGGATTTCCGCAGCCCGCGTCGCGGCCTCGCGGCGGTCGCAGAGCACGCGCTTGAGTGCGGGGCCGCCGTGATCGCGCAAGACCTGCTCGATGACGTCGCCCTCGGTATGAAGCAGGGCCGGCGCCAGCGCTCCCGCTGCCAGCGCCAGAAGCTTCCGCCAGCGCTCGCGCAAGCGGACGAGCTCGCCCGCCAGCGCAGCCCCGTCCGCCGTCGCCGCGGCGGTGCGGACGACGAGGCCTTCGCCCGCAGCGAGCTCGGGTGCGAGAAGTCCCTCGAGCTTTCGCCTTGCCTCCACGTCGGCGATCTTGCGCGAGACCGCGATCCCGTGCCGCGTCGGCGTGAGCACGAGCCAATGACCGGCAAGGGCGATCGTGCCCGTCACGCGGGGGCCTTTGCGGCCGAAGGCGTCCTGGGTGAGCTGCACCAGCACGGCCTCGCCCTCGCTCGGCGCGCGCGCGAGTACGGCGCCGCGCGCATCGCAGAGGCCCTTCGCATCCTCGCGCGAGAGAAAGCCGGCCCGCGCCTCGCCGAGCTCGACGAAGGCCGCATTGGCGCCGGGTGCGGGCTTGCTCAGCCTGCCGAGATAGACGTTGCCGAGGAGGCTCCTGTGGCTCTCGCGCGCGACGATGAGCTCGACCAGCCGACCGCCCGCGAGGAGGGCTGCGCGCGTTTCGCCGGGAGAGACGCTTATGAGGATCTCGTCGATGTCGAGGAAGGCGCTCATGCCACGCCTCGGCAGCCGAAGCCCTGTAGGAGTGTCGCCGTCTCGTAAAGCGGCAGGCCGACGACGTTCGAGTACGAACCGCTCAACTGCCGCACGAAAGCGGCGGCGCGACCCTGGATCGCGTAGCCGCCGGCCTTGTCGTGCCATTCGCCCGAGGCGAGATAGGCCTCGATCTCCGCCGCCGAAAGGCGCTTGAAGGTGACGCTGGTGGTGACGAGCCGCGTGCCGGAGCGCGAGCCGGGGGCGAGCAGCGTCACCGCGCCGATCACGCGATGCCGGCGGCCCGAGAGCAGTGCGAGGCACTTCCGCGCCGTCGCCTCGTCGAGCGCTTTGGGCAGGATGCGCCGGCCGCATGCCACCACGGTATCGGCGGCGAGCACGAAGTCGGCGGGGAAATCGGCTACTATGGCGCGCGCCTTGGCATCGGCCAGCCGTGCCGCGTGAACTCTCGGCAGCTCGCGCGCGCGCACCGTCTCGTCCACGCGAGGGGCCTCCACCCGATCGGGGATCAAGCCGATCTGGCGCAGGAGCTGCAGGCGTCGCGGCGACGCCGAGGCCAGGATCAAGCGCGGCACCGCGCGATCGTCTCCACTCGAAAGGCGCGCCCGTGCGCGTCGGTTAAATCTGCGCCGGTTACTTGAAGCGAAAGGTGATGCGCCCTTTGCTGAGGTCGTAAGGCGTCATCTCGACATTCACGCGGTCTCCCGCGAGCACCCGGATGCGATTCTTGCGCATCTTGCCCGAGGTGTGGGCAAGAACTTCGTGGTCGTTATCGAGCTTCACGCGGAACATCGCATTCGGCAAGAGCTCGCTCACCGTCCCGGAAACCTCGATCAGGTCCTCCTTCGCCATCCCCCTCACCGGCGTCGCCCTCGGCGACCGGCAACATGGGACCAAGCCCTCGCGCGGTCAAGCAGATTTGCTTGCAACGACCGCTGCACATCGCCGTCATCGTCGCGAGCGCCCGTGCTGCGCTAGAGCATGATCCGGTCAAGTGGGCGCGCCCACCTTTCCGTCACCGCCGCGAAAGCCGGGTCCATGGATGCCCGCTTCCGCGGGCATGACGAATAAGGAATGGGCAAGCGATTCACCTTGCTTGAATTCTGCGTTAGACCTCCGGCCGCAGGGGCGGAGGGAAGCGCTCCTCGATACGCTTCACGAGCTGATCGCGCACGGCACGGTAGGCCGCGAGCCGCGCCTCGCGATTGCCTTCGACGATGCTCGGGTCGAGGGTCGGCCAATATTCGACCTCGCACGCCATGGTGCGCGTGAGCTCGACGGCGAAGTGTTGCGCCTCGGGAGCCAGGCTGATGATGAGATCGAAAGAACTGTCCTCGAGCTCTTCGAAGCTCTTCGGCCGATGGCGCTCGATCGAGATGCCGATTTCCTCCATGGCGGCAACGGCAAAAGGATCGAGCTCGCCGCTCCGCACGCCGACCGACTCGACGAAAATGCGGGGCTGCCAGAGGTGCTTGAGGATCGCCTCCGCCATCGGCGAGCGGATCGAGTTGCGGCTGCAGGCGAAGAGCACGCTCGAGGGAAGCCCGCCCACGGCCCTACCCGCGGATATGCAGGACGCAAAGCAGCGTGAAGAGGCGTCGCGCGGTCGCGAGATCGATGGCGACCTTGTCGGCAAGCCGCTCTCTCAGAAGCTCCGACCCCTCGTTGTGGAGGGAACGGCGCCCCATGTCGATCGCCTCGATGCGGGAGGGGCTGGCAGTGCGGATCGCCGAGTAATAGCTCTCGCAGACGGTGAAATAATCCTTGATGATCTTGCGGAAAGGGGAGGTCGGAAGGTTCACCGTGGTCAACAGCGCCTCGCCCTCGTCATGGATGGCCATCACGAGGCGGCTCTCGGCTATGGAGAGGCGCAGCACGAAGGGACCGGCAAAATCGCCCACGGGCGAGAAGGAGTTCTCCTCGAGGAGGTCGAACACGGCGACCGCGCGCTCATGCTCCACGTCGGGGCTCCAGCGCGCGATGCTGCGCTCGTCGAGATGGATCCGGCTGATCCGGCGGCACTCCATGCCCTTGCGGCACTCCTCCGCCATGGAGCGCCTCAGCGCCCGCGCGCGCGCGCCAAGAGCCGCAAGCGGAGCGAGAGCGCGTGGGCTTCGAGCCCCTCGGCTTCGGCGAGGGTGATCGCCGCGGGTGCCAAGGCCTTGAGCGAGCGCTCATCGCAGGCGAGCAGCGACGTGCGCTTCATGAAGTCGAGGACGCCGAGGCCCGAAGCGAAGCGGGCACTGCGCGCCGTCGGCAGCACGTGGTTCGGGCCGCCCACGTAATCGCCCACCGCCTCGGGCGTATGAGAGCCGAGGAAAACGGCGCCCGCGTTCCTGATCGTGGCGAGGAGCCGCTCGGCCCCGGCACAGGCGAGCTCCATATGCTCGGGTGCGATGCGATCGGCAAGCGCGATCGCCTCGTCGAGCGAGCGCACCAGGATGATCGCGCCGTTCCGCCGCCAGCTCGCGCGCGCGATGTGCGCGCGCGGCAGGACCGCAAGATGCGTCTCGACTGCCGCCGCCACCCTGGCGGCGAAGGCCGCATCGTCGGTGATGAGGATCGCTTGTGCCGCCTCGTCGTGTTCGGCCTGCGAAAGGAGGTCCGCCGCGATCCAGCCGGGATCGTTGTCGCGGTCCGCAACGACGAGGATTTCCGAGGGGCCTGCGATCATGTCGATGCCGACGGTGCCGAAGACCTGGCGTTTGGCGGCCGCCACATAGGCGTTGCCGGGACCGACGATCTTGTCGACGGCGGCGATGGTGCGCGTCCCGTAGGCGAAGGCCGCGATCGCCTGGGCGCCGCCGACGCGATAGATCTCGCGGATACCCGCCAGCCTCGCGGCGGCGAGCACCAAGGGATTGAGGACGCCGTCGGGAGCGGGGACCGCCATGGCGATGCGCTCGACCCCCGCCACCCTGGCCGGGATCGCATTCATGAGGACGGAGCTCGGATAGGCGGCCCGCCCGCCCGGCACGTAGAGCCCGACCGAGTGGAGCGCGCGCCAGCAGGCGCCGAGCCGCACCCCGCTCCGGTCGCGGTAATCGAGGTCCTTGGGTTTCTGCCGCCGGTGATAGGCCGTGATACGGGCTGCGGCGAAGCGCAGGGCGGCGAGCGTGCGCTTGTCGCAATGCCGCTCGGCCGCCAGCACCTCCGCCTCGCTCACGCGCATGTGCCGGGGCGTGAGCCGCAGACGGTCGAGCCGTGCCGTGTATTCGATCACCGCGCGATCGCCGCGCTTCCTCACCGCCGCGAGGATACGCGCCACGACCTCGTTCACGTCGAGCGCGCGCTCGCGCTTCTTCGCGAGAAACCTGGCGAACGCCCGCTCGAAGCCCGGCTTCGCCGTGGCGAGCCTAAGCGGCACGAGAGAGCTCCTCGGCGGCACGTCGGAACCGCTCGATCCAACTGCCGATCTCCTCGGGCCGCGTCTTGAGGGCTGCCCGGTTGACGATCAGACGCGAGGTGACGTCGGCGATGCGCTCGACCTCGACGAGGCCGTTCGCCGCGAGCGTCTTGCCGGTCGAGACCAGATCGACGATGCGCCGGCAGAGCCCGAGGCCGGGTGCTAACTCCATCGCACCCGAGAGCTCGATGCACTCGGCCTGCACGCCGCGCGAGGCGAAGTGGCGCTTGGTGATCTCGGGGTACTTGGTCGCGACCCGCACATGGCTCCAGCGCCGCGGGTCGTCGCGCCGCTTGAGCTCGGCGGGCTCCGCCACCGCGAGATGGCACTTGCCGATGCCGAGGTCGAGCGGGGCGTAGATCTCGGGGTAATCGAACTCCATCAACACGTCCTGGCCGCAGACGCCGAGCTGGGCGGCGTTGAAGGCGACGAAGGTCGCGACGTCGAAGCTGCGCACCCGGATGATGGCGAGCCGCGGCTCGTTGGTGCGGAAGCGGAGCTGGCGCGAATCGGGGTCGGCGAAGGACGGCTCGGGTACCACGCGCGCGCGCGCGAAGAGCGGGCCGAGCTCGGAGGAGATGCGCCCCTTGGGAACCGCAAGCACGATAGTGTCGTCGCCGGCCACGCCTTTAGCCTTCCTTGCCGTGCACGGAATTTCGCGGGCCCTTGCATACAGCGATCCCCTCCCGCGGTCAAAGCCCGAGGGGGGTGCTGCAATCTCGGCTAGAGCCGGGGCCATTCCCACAGAATCCCCCTCACCCAGCTTCGCCTAGGGCTCGGCTCCGCCTCGCCAACCCTACGCAACCCTCTCCCCCTCCGAGGGGAGAGGGTAGGTTGAGGGGGCGCTCTCCTCACAACGGGATGGGGCACTAGGGCCGGTGGCGGGGCTGCCATTTGGTGGGCCAGGCCTCGCCGAAATCGTCGAGCCGGCAAAGAATACTGTCGCTGTCGAGGCGGATCGTACCCCCGCCTGCGAAGACAAGGAGAATGCTCGCCCTACCTGGCGCCGGGCCCTTCTCTCGCCGGGCGGGGCCGTCGGCGACGACGGCGAGAAGCTCGAGCAGGCGGTCGCGCTTGCCCTGGTCGATGCCCTTGAGGCTCACCTTGTTGACGCCTTCGAAGACGATGCCGCAGGCGATGCGCTCGAAGGGGGCGGGTGCCGTGCCGGGCGCGCTCGACTTGCCCTCCTCCCAGCGGAAACGGTTGACCGCCAAGGTGAAGCGCCGCGCGGGTTGCTCGTAGAGCATGTCGGAGAGCGGCACGAGAGAGTCCTGCAAGCAACTCGAGATGACCGCGAGATCCTCTTCGTCCTCCGCCCGCAGGTGCAGCCCCCCGGCCATTCCCCCTACCCGACCCCGCCCCTACTCCTTGAGGCGCTCGATCTCGGCACCGCAGAGCGTCAGCTTCTCCTCGAGCCGTTCGTAGCCGCGGTCGAGGTG
>DATJAC010000367.1:0-8705 GCA_035516655.1 Alphaproteobacteria bacterium
ACCTTGCCGTCGAGTTGCCAGAGAAAATGCCTCGGCCGATAGGCCGCGAAATCGATCCGGTTCCTGTCGTGAGCGAGAGCCATGTTCCCATCCACCTCCGTATGTTGACGCGCGTTCCGCTCAATCGACCATGGTGAGACCGCCGCTCACGCTCAGCACCTGGCCGGTGATGTAGTCGGAGCCCGGTCCCATGAAGAAGCGGATGGCCTCCGCCACCTCCTCGGGCGTGGCGATGCGCCGGAAGGGGATGGCGCGGGTGAGCGCCTCCTTCATCTTCTCCGGCTGGCGCTGGAAGAGGGGCGTGTCGGTCGGGCCCGGCGACACGCAGTTCACGTTGATGCGGTAGCGTGCCATCTCGCGGGCCAGCGACTTGGTGAAGGCGATGAGCCCGCCCTTGGCCGCGGCATAGACGGTCTCGCCCATGCTGCCGACGCGGCCGGCGTCGCTCGCGACATTGACGATCTTGCCCTTGCTCGCCGCCGCCATCGGGGGAAGAACGGCGCGCGTGAGCCGAACCGCCCCCATGAGATTGATGGCGACCACCTTCTCCCACATCTCCGGCGGATTCTCGAGAAAGGGCTGGATCGTGTCCCATCCGGCGGCATTGACGAGCCCGTCGACTCGGCCGCCGGCACGCGTCTCCACCGCGGCCGCGAAGACCTCGATCCCGGCGGGATCGCTCAGGTCGAGATGCAAGTACTCGACAGCCAAGCCCGCCGCCGTGGCGGCGGCGGCCGCCGCGTGGCCGCCCGCCTCATCGATGTCGCCGATGAAGACGTGCGCTCCCTCGCGCGCCAAGAGGAGGGCCGTCGCCTTGCCGATGCCGGAAGCGGCCCCGGTCACGATCACGTTCGTCGCTGCCATGTCCATAGCTCAAATCCTCATTGCGGGAGCGCTCATTTGGCCTTGCGCTCGAGAAATTGCCGCACCAGCGCGCGGGTCTCGGAACTCGCGAGGAGCGCCGCACTGCCCTCGAGCTCGAGGGCAAAGCCGTCCAGCCCCCGATCGCCCGCCGCCGCGAGGCAGGGCTTGGCGCGCGCGATTGCATGGCTCGGTATCGCGGCATAGCGTCGGGCGATGTCCGCCGCTGCGGCGGGCAGCTCGGCGAGCGGGGTCGTCCATTGCGCCAGGCCGAGCCGCTCGGCCTCGACGCCGTCGACGGTCGCGGCCCCCAGGACGAGCCGAGCCGCCGCCGCGCGCCCGCAGAGCCGCGTCAGCCGCTGCGTGCCGCCCGCGGCGGGCAGGAGGCCGAGGGCGAGCTCGGGCAGGCCGACGCGCGCTTCGCGGGCGACGATGCGCAAGTCGCAGGCGAGTGCCAACTCGAGGCCGCCGCCCATGGCCGCCCCGCCGATCTCGGCCAGGGTCACCCGCGGCAGCGCCTCGAGGCGCGCGAAGAGGCGCTGATAGCCCCGGATCGCCTCGACGAGGGCCGGGACCGGATCCGCACCCGCGAAAGCCTCGCGCATGTCCTTGAGATCGGCACCGGCGGAGAAGAGGCGCAAGGCGCTCCGCAGATGCAGCACGGCCCAATCGTCGCGCGCCTCCAGCGCGTCGAGCTGGCGGTGAAACAGCAACGTCCACTCCGCATTGAGGGCATTGACCGGCGGGCGGTCGAGCACGAGGGTCGCGATGCGGTCGGCAACCTCGAGGCGGAACATGCCCCTACGCCTCCTTGGCGTGCCGGGTGACGAGGGCCACCTTGCCCTCGACGCGCCGCTCGGCAATCTCGGCAAGTGCTTGGGCGGCGCGCTCGAAGGGAAAGCATGCCATCACCGGCGGGTGCAGCTTGCCGGCGAGGACCATGTCGAAGAGGTGCTTCTGGGCGGCGGCGACGCGCGCGGGTTGGTGCTCGCGGTAGTCGCTCCAATGGATGCCGCTCACCTCGATGTGCTTGACCAGGAGGTAGTTGGCGCGCACCTGACCGACCTCGCCCGAGGTGAAGCCGACGACGACGAGCCTGCCGCCCCAGGCAAGTGCCCTGAGGCTCGCCTCGAACACCGCACCGCCGACGGGATCGACGATCACGTCCGCACCGTGTCCGCCGGTCAGCGCGTGCACGCGCGCGCGGAGCGCAGTCTTGAGATCGGGGACCGAGAGATCGATCACGCCGTCCGCCCCGTGCGCCAAGACGAAGGGCTCCTTCGCCATCGTCGTGAGGCCGGCGAGGGCGCGCGCACCGAGGGCCTTGGCGAGCTCGACCGTGGCGATGCCGACCCCGCCCGCGGCCCCCGTTGCCAGCACCCACTCGCCGGGCGCGAGCCGCGCGCGGTCGGTGAGCGAGAAATAGGCGGTGAGATAGGCGAGGCCCATGGCAGCGGCCACCACCAGGGAGATGCCGGCCGGGACCGGATAGCACTGGGCCGCGGGGACGATGACGTCCTCGGCGAAAGCGCCGGCCTCGAGCTGGGCTGCTACTCGCTCGCCCGGCTGCAGACCTTCGACCCCTTGGCCGACCGCGCGCACGATCCCCGCCAGCTCCTTGCCCGGAACGAAGGGGAGGGGATGGAGGTTATGGTAAGTGCCGGCGATCACCATGAGGTCGGGATAATTGAGCCCGATCGCGTGCACCTCGACCAGGACCTCGCCGCGACCCGGCCGCGGGGTCGCCACCTCCTTGAGGGCCAGGTCCGCTGGTGGCCCGAACCGCTCGACGAAGAGTGCGCGCATGGGGCTCCCGGGCTCGCTCAATGGCCGGTCAGGGCGCGGCTGATCACGATGCGCTGGATGTCGTTGGTACCCTCGTAGATCTTGGCCCCGCGCACCCCGCGGAAAATGCGCTCGACCTCGTAATCGACCATGTAGCCGTTGCCGCCGAGGGTCTGGATCGCGTCGGAGCAGACGCGCTCGGCCGTCTCGGAGGCGAAGAGCTTGGCCATCGAGGCTTCCCGCAACGCGGGCCGCCCGGCACTGCGCAGGGCCGCCGCGTGGAGGACCAGCTGCTCCGCCGCGGCCACCGACGTCGCCATGTCGGCGAGGCGGAAGGCGACTCCCTGGTGGGCGGCGATGGGCTTGCCGAAGCTCATCCTCTCCTTGGCGTAGGCGACCGCACGCTCGAGGGCGGCGCGCGCCATGCCGACGCATTGGGCGCCGATGCCGATGCGCCCGCCCTCGAGATTGCCAAGGGCGATGCGGTAACCCTGGCCCTCCTTGCCGAGCAAGGCGTCGGCCGGGAGGATCGCGTCCTCGAGGATGATCTCGCAGGTGTCCGAGGCGTTCTGCCCCATCTTCTTCTCGATGCGGCCGACCCTGTAGCCGCGATTGTCGGTCGGTACGAGGAAGGCGCTGATGCCGCGCTTGCCCGCCGCCGGATCGGTGACCGCGATCACGAGGGCGAGATCGGCGGTGGCCCCGCTGGTGATGAACTGCTTGCGTCCGTTCAAGCGCCAGCCGTTGCCGTGCGGCTCGGCGCGGGTGCGCAGGTTGCTCGCCTCCGACCCGCCCTGCGGCTCGGTCAGGCAGAAGGCCGAGAGCATCTCGCCGCGCGCCATGGGCTTCAAATATTGCTCGCGCTGGGCGTCGCTGCCGTACTCGAGGATGGGCATGCAGCCGACGGAGTTGTGCCCGCTCATGATGGTCGCGAGGGCACCATCGCCCGCGGCGATCTCCATGAGGGCCACGGCGTAACCTATGTAATCGGCGCCCGCACCGTCCCATTCCTGGGGCACGGTCATGCCCATGAGGCCGAGCTTCCCCATCTCGCGCAAGACCTCGCGCGGGAAGCCACCCGCGGCCTCCCACGCTGCCGATCGAGGCGCGAGCGCCTTGCGCGCGAACTCGCGCGTGGTGTCGCGGATCAGCTCGTGCTCCTCGGCAAGTATCAAAGCGCACCTTCCGCTTCCGGCTCCATTCGACGTGGGTCCTTCGAGACGCTCGCCTTCGGGGCGCTCCTCAGGATGAGGTCGATCGGTGTGTGGCAGAAAGACTTGACCTCATTCTGAGGCGCGAGCGCAGCGAGCGCCTCGAAGGACCCACCGCAGCCGGTCCGAGACACCTTTGCATCATTGGCTCAGCCATTCACGCCGGTCTTACCGAACGCCTGGGCGAGCTCGCGCAGGCGAAACTTCTGGATCTTCCCGCTCGGCGTGCGCGGCATTGCCGACACGACCTCGAGCCGCTCGGGCAGATAGTGGCGGGAGAGCTTGTGCTGCGCCAGGAACTCGTTGAGCTCGGCGAGCGTGAGGGCGGCCTCCGGCCGCGTCACCACGAAGGCGCAGGCGCGCTCGCCGAGGCGCGGATCGGGCATGGCCACGATGGCGGTCTCGAGCACGGCGGGATGCTGGTAGATCAGGCCCTCGACCTCGACCACGGGAATGTTCTCCCCGCCCCGGATGATGACGTCCTTGGTGCGGCCGGTGATGCGGACGTAGCCGTCGGCGTCGATGCGGGCCAGGTCGCCGGTTTCGAACCAGCCCTCGGCGTCGGTCGCATACCACTCCGGACGCTTGAGGTAGCCGACGAAATTGCTCGCCCCGCGGCACTGGAGGCGCCCTTCGCGGTCGGGCTCAAGCGGCTTGCCGTCCTCGCCGACGGTGCGGATTTCCATCCCGGTCTGGGCGCAGCCGTCCGTCGCGAAGGCCTTCTCCGGCGGGTCGTCGAGGAGCGTGGTGGTCACGGCCCCGTTCTCGGTCATGCCCCAGGCGGAGACGACGTGGGCGCCGAGATGCTCGGCCGCGCGCCGCGCCAGACTGCGCGGGATGGGAGCACCCGCCGAGAGGAAGATGCGCAGGCTTCGCACGTCCTCGGGCCGGCGCTCGGCGACCGCCGTGAGGTCCGCGAGGAAGGGGGTCGAGGCCATGGTGAAGGTGACCCTTTCGCCAGCGATGAGGGCCGCGGCACGCTCGGCATTCCAGACGTCCTGCAGCACCGCCGTGGCGCCGAGATAGATCGGCATGCACAGGCCGTAGAGGAATCCCGTCTGATGCGCAAGCGGGGAGGCCATCAGCACCACGTCGGCATGGCCGAGGCCAAGCCGCTCGGCATAAGGGGCGATATTGCTGAAGAGAGTGTTCGAGGTGTGCATCACCCCCTTGGGCTCGCCCGTGGTTCCCGAGGTATAGAGAATCTCGATCACCTCGTCGGAGGCGGGCCGCCGCTCGGCAAAAAGAACGCTCGCATCCGCCGCCGGCGGCTCGAGCAGGCGCTCGAACGACGCTTCGCCTTCGCCGCCGACGACGAGCACTTGGGCGAGGTCCGGCAGCCGCGGGCGCAGGCCTTCGGCCATGGCGGCAAAGTCGCAGTCGCGGAAGCGCCTCGGCACCACGAACATCTTCGCTTCGACCTTGCGCAGCATGAAGTCGAGCTCGCGCTCGCGGAAGATGGGCATGAGCGGGTTGCTGATGGCGCCGAGCCGCATGGCGGCCAGGTGAAGGGCGGTGAACTGCCACCAGTTCGGGAGCTGGAAGGAGAGGACCTCGCCGCGCGCAAGGCCGAGCCGGGCAAGCCCGAGTGCGATGCGCTCGACTCTGCGGCCGAGCTCGCCGTAGCTCAAGGCGGTGCGCTCGCCCGTCATGCTGTTGTGGTCGACGATGGCGATGCGCTCGGGTGTCTCCGCGATGCGCCGGTCGAGGTAATCGAGCACCGTGCGCTCGCTCCAATAGCCGGCGCGCCTCATGGCGTCCAGTCTGGCCGCGGGCAGGATGGGATCGGTCTTGAGCGGCACGGCGGCTGCCCTCGCGCGTCGGATGTCAGAGCTTCGACTCGGGTGCGAAGCGCGGCTTGCGCTTCTCGCGGTGTGCCGCAAGCCCCTCGCGCACGTCGGGCGAGGTGAAGCCGAGGAACTCGAGGGCGAGCGAGGTGTCGAAGGTCGGCCCCGCCAGGCGCAGCCAGTTGTTGAGCGCGTATTTCGTCCAGCGCACTGCGTGGGGCGCCCCCTCCGCGAGGCGCGTCGCGATCGCGACCGCCTTGTCGTCGAGCTCGGAGTCCTCGACCGCGAGCGAGATGAGGCCGATGCGCTCGGCCTCGGCCCCGCTGATCGGCTCGCAGAGGAGGAGATAGTATTTGGCCTTCGCCATGCCGCAGAGGAGCGGCCAGATGATCGCCGCGTGGTCGCCCGCAGCGACGCCCAAGCGCGTATGGCCGTCGACGATGCGGGCGTCCTTGGTCGCGATCGAGATGTCGGCGAGGAGGCCGCAGACGAGGCCGGCCCCGACCGCGGGCCCGCGCATGGCACTGACGATCGGCTTCGAGCAGTTGATCAAGTTGTAGACGAGGTCGCGCGCCTCCTTCCAGTTGCCGGCACGCGTATGGAAGTCGTCGATGATGCGCTCGATCATGTCGAAGTCGCCTCCGGCGGAGAACGCCTTGCCCGCACCGCGCAGCACGGCCGCCGACACGCTTTCGTCCGCGTCGATGTCGCGCCACACCGATTTGAGCTCGCCGTGCATCTTCTGGTCGGTCGCGTTGAGCCGGCCCGGACTCGACATCGTGACGCGGAGCACGCGCGGATGCGGCCGATCGAACTCGAGGCGCTCGTAGTGGGCGTAACGATCGGACATCGCACTCCTCCCGTCTGGCGCGAACCGCGGACTGCCCGCGCACCGCATTTTCTTGGCCGCTCACGGCGCATGTTGCGCCGTCGGCAGGGAAAAATCTACGGCTCGCGGGGGAGCCGGTGCTGCGCGGTTGGCCCCTTGGCAGCGGTAAGGCCCGGGCAGGTGGGAGTGCCCGCCCGCCGGCGAGGGGAGTTCGAAGACCCCAATCTGTGCGACGAGCCCCCGGCAACCGGACGCGCTTCGGCGATCGCATCCGCTTGTGTCGTGGCAAGTACCGATAGATGGCGCGGGCCCGTCCGGCAAGGCTCGCGCACGGTTGAGAGAGTGTCCAAATACTCACGCGACAATAGCCGCCAGTGATCGCTTCAATCCCGGGTTTCGTTTCGCAATAGGTGTAAAATAAAGCTTGATAACAATTTATTAACGTGCGCAACTTATAGTGTTCATTGTTGGAGAGCCGCCTACCGTCAACGACGGCCCGCGGCGAGGAGCAGGCTCGTTTACACGCAGCGGTCAAAAGCTGCTGCCAAAGATAAGCGCCAGACGCCGGGGGATGAAGGCAAGGAGGTGTCCGGAATGGACGCTCCAAAGCTGCCGACCGACCGGCGACCGCTCGACTCGCAGTTTCAGGGTCTCGCCGAGCATTCCCTGGTGGGAATGGCCGTGTTCCAGAACGGCCGGTTCCTCTATGTCAACCCGAAATACTGCGAGATTTTCGGCTACAGCCGGGAAGAGATTCTCCAGGGTCTGACCCCGCTCGATCTGACCGCCGAAGCGGACCGCGCCCTTGCGGCCGAGAACATGCGGACGCGTCTGCAGGGCACGGCATCGAGCGTGGAATATCTCCTCAAGGGAAAGCGCAAGGACGGCTCCGTCATCGACGTGGAAATCCACGGGGCGGTAATGGAGGTCGACGGCCGGCCGGCCCTCATTGCCAGCCTGATGGACGTGACGGAGCGAAGGCGCGCCGAAAGAAGCCTGCGGCAGCTGCAAAAACAAACGAAGCGGGAGCGCGACACGGCACAGCGCTACCTCGACATCGCCGGCGTGATGATCCTCGTGCTGAACGCCGACGCGACGGTCGCCTTGATCAACCGGCGGGGATGCCGGCTCCTCGGTTATGACGGGCCCGAGGAAATTCTCGGAAAGTCGTGGATCGACGTCTTCATCCCCGAGCGCCTGCGGGTGGAGATGTGGGGAGCGTTTCGTCGCCTCTTCAGCGGCGAGGATTCCGGCATGGCGACTTACGAGAACCCGGTGCTGACCAGGACGGGAGAGGAAAGGATCGTCGCCTGGCACAACACCCAGATCAGGGACGACAAAGGGACCGTCATCGCCACGCTCAGCTCCGGCGAGGACGTCACCGAGCACCGGCGGTTGGATGAGAGCCTGCGCCTGAGCGAGGCGCGCTTCCGCACGCTGTTCGAGGAGGCGCCTGACGCCATCCTTCTGCATGATCTCGATCAAGGCCGTTTCATCGACGCGAACAGACAGGCCGAAGAGCTGTTCGAATGCGATCGGCGGGAGCTCTTGAGGCTGGGGCCGCAGCATTTCTATGCGCCCGTGCAGCCCGACGGCCGGCCGGTCGAGGAGAGTTTCTCGGACCATGCCCGGCGCGTTCAGGCAGGCGAAGTCCTCCACTTCGAGCGGCGCATCCGCACTGCGAAAGGGAACGATCGGACCTGCAAAGTCCAAATTACGACCTTGGCCCCCCTGGATCGACGATTGGTGCGAGCCAGTTTCGTCGACGTCACCGAGCGTAACCTCGCTACGGAGAAGATCCGGGAAGACGAGACCCAAATTCGGGCACTCGTCGAACAGAGCGTTGCCGCCATCTTCGTCATCCAGGACGACCTGACCATCGGCTACCAAAACCGGCATTTCATCGAGCTGCTCGGCTACGCGCGCGAGGAAGTGATTGGCCGGCGCTTGCGGGATTTCGTCGTCGAGGCCGACCGCGCGAAGGTCGCGTCAGCGATAGAGCAATTGCTCGCCGGCGATTCGTCTTCCCTGCAATTGGAGGCCACGGTCAAGCGCAAAGACGGAGGCCTCGTGGATCTGCTCGCCCACGGTGGTATCGCGGCCTTCCGGGGCCGTCCCGCCATCTTCGGCGTTGCCATGGACATCACGGAACGCAGGCGTGCGGAAGAGGCGCGCGCCCAGCTCGCGGCTATCGTCGAGTCCTCGCGCAGCGCCATCGTCGGCGGCGACAGG
>DATJAC010000368.1:0-6152 GCA_035516655.1 Alphaproteobacteria bacterium
CCGCGCCAGTTCGACGTGCTGCTGACCGACAACCTTTTCGGCGACCTGCTCTCGGACGGAGCCGCCATGATCATGGGCTCGCTCGGCATGCTGCCGTCCGCCTCCCTCGGCCCGCCCGGGGCCGACGGCCGCCGGCCCGCCCTCTACGAGCCGGTCCACGGCAGCGCCCCCGACATCGCCGGGCGCGGCATCGCCAACCCGCTCGGCGCCATCCTGAGCTTTGCACTCGCCCTCGAGTGGTCGCTCGGTCGTCCGGCCGACGCGCGCCTCCTCGAGGCGGCGGTCGCGCGCGCGCTTGACGCGGGTCATCGCACGGCCGACATTATGCACGCGGGTGCCCGCCAGGTATCGACGCGTGCGATGGGCGACGCCGTACTCGCAGCCTTGGGCCAACTCGCGCGCAGCCAGACTTGACCGCGCGATGGCATCGCCGATCGTGAGGAGGACATCATGACCGTTCGAAACGGCACTGCGGCAGGCCGGCTGCGTGCGCTTATGGGCGAGCGGGGGATGATCGTCGCCCCCGGCGCCTACGACTGCATCGGCGCGCGGCTCGTCGAGCAGGCGGGCTTCGCGGCCGTCTACATGACCGGCGCTGGCACGGCTGCCACCCTCGGCTATCCCGATTTCGGCCTCGTCACCATGACCGAGATGGTCGCGAACGCCGGCCGGCTCGCGGCCGCGGTCGGCATACCGGTCGTGGCCGACGCGGACACCGGCTACGGCAACGAGCTCAACGTGGTGCGCACCGTGCGCGAGTACGAGAAGTGCGGAGTCGCCGGCATCCACATCGAGGACCAGGGCTTTCCCAAGCGCTGCGGCCACCTCGACGACAAGGAGATCATCGCGCTCGAGGACTATCTCGCCAAGGTGCGCGCCGCGGCGGCCGCGAGGTCGAGCGCCGACTTCGTCATCATCGCGCGCACCGACTCGCGCGCCTCGCTCGGCTTCGAGGAAGCGGTCCGGCGCGCCAACGCGGCCCTTGCCGCGGGGGCCGACATGGCCTTCGTCGAGGCGCCGCAGACCGCCGAAGAGGTCGCCGCCATCCCGCGCCTCGTGACAGGCCCCTGTCTCTTGAACGTGGTGTGGGGCGGGAAGACGCCGGTCTTCGATCTGGCCGAGGCCGAGCGGCTCGGCTTCAAGCTCGCCATCCTGCCGGGCCTCCTCTTCAAGGGCGCCATCAACGCCTTCGACGCGCTCCTCGCCGAGGTGAAGAGTACCCGCCGCCATCCGGCGATGGGAGCCGGCGTGCGCGAGGTCTTCCGCCGCGTAGGCGCCGACGAATGGGAGCCCCTGCGCACACGCTTCCGCGAGCCCGCGCCCGGCGAGCGCCAGCGCCGCAAGCCCGCGGCGGAGTAGCAGGACGGGAGACCGGCATGACGAGTGCTAAGCCGCGCACGCTCTTCGAGAAGATCTGGGAGCGCCACAAGATCGTCGAGCGCGAGGACGGCGAGGTCCTGCTCTACATCGACCGGCACCTCATCCACGACGGCTCGCGCCGCGCCTTCGAGCTCCTGGCCGAGCGCGGGTTGCCGCTCCGACGCCCCGACCGCACCTTCGCCACCCCCGACCATTACGTGCCGACCGCGAGCCGCTCGATTTCCGATATCGCCGATCCCGAGGCGCGCGCCATGGTCGAATCCGTGACCCGCAACGCGGCCGAGCACGAGGTGACGATCTTCGGCCTGAACGATCCGCGCCAGGGCATCGTCCATGTCGTCGGTCCCGAGCAGGGCCTGACCCAGCCAGGCTTGACGCTGGTATGCGGCGATTCGCACACCTCGACCCACGGCGCCCTCGGCGCCCTCGCCTTCGGCATCGGCGCCTCCGAGGTCGGTCACGTGCTCGCCACCCAGTCGCTCTGGCAGCGCAAACCCAAGACCTTGCGCATCGCGGTCGAGGGCGCTCTGCCGGCGGGCGTCTTCGCCAAGGACATCATCCTCGCCATCATCGCCAAGATCGGCGCCGCAGGTGCCGTCGGCCACGCCATCGAATATGCCGGCTCCGCCATCCGCGGCCTCGGCATCGAGGGCCGGCTCACGGTCTGCAACATGTCGATCGAGGCGGGCGGGCGCGCCGGCATGATCGCGCCCGACGACACCACCTTCGCCTACCTCGAGGGCCGGCCCTATGCGCCCAAAGGCAAGGAATGGGAGACGGCCCTCGCCTTCTGGCGCCGGCTGCCGAGCGATCCCGACGCTCGCTTCGATCGCGAGGTGACGCTTGCTGCCGCCGACATTTCGCCCATGGTGACCTGGGGCACCTCGCCCGAGCATGCCGCCCCCATCTCGGCGCGCGTCCCCGATCCGGCGGCGGCCCCCGACGCCGAGACCGCGAGCGGCTGGCGCCAAGCGCTCGCCTACATGGGCCTCACCCCCGGCACGCTCCTCGAGGAGATCGCCATCGACCGCGTCTTCATCGGCTCCTGCACCAACAGCCGCATCGAGGATCTGCGCACCGCCGCCAAGCTGGTGAAGGGGCGCAAGGCCGTGATCCCGGCCTGGGCCGTCCCCGGCTCGGGCCTGGTCAAGGCCCAGGCCGAGGCAGAAGGGCTCGACCGCGTCTTCAAGGAAGCGGGCTTCGAGTGGCGCGAGGCGGGCTGCTCCATGTGCGTCGGCATGAACGGCGATCTGGTGGCTGCGGGCCAGCGCTGCGCCTCAACCTCGAACCGCAATTTCGCGGGGCGCCAGGGCAAAGGGGCGCGCACCCACCTCCTGAGCCCGGCCATGGCGGCGGCGGCGGCGGTCAGCGGGCATCTGAGCGACGTGCGCAAGCTCATGGCGGGAGCCGCATGATGGAGAAGTTCCAGCGCCTCCAGGCCGTGGCAGTTCCCATCGACCAGGCCAACGTCGACACCGACCAGATCATCCCGGCGCGTTTCCTGCGCAAGCCGCGCCAGGAGAATGCCGCGAGCTTCCTCTTCCACGATCTCCGCTTCAACGACGACGGCAGCGAGAAGCCCGCGTTCGTCCTCAACCGCCCGCCCTTCCGTAGTGCCCGCATCCTCGTGGCCGAGCGCAATTTCGGCTGCGGCTCCTCGCGCGAGAACGCGGTCTATGCCCTCTACGACTACGGCTTCCGCGCCGTGATTGCGCCGAGCTTCGGCGACATCTTCTTCAGCAACAGCTTCAAGAACGGGCTCCTCCCGATCCTGCTGCCGGCCGCGGCGGCGGCCACGCTGCGCGCCGCGCTCAATGCCAAGCCCGGGGCCGAGATCACCGTCGACCTCGCGGCGCAGAAAGTCGTCGGGCCGGACGGCACGAGCTACGACTTCGATATCGACCCCTTCCGCAAGCACTGCCTCCTCGAAGGGGTCGATGAGATCGGCTACACCCTCGGCTTCGCCAAGGCGATCGCCGCGTTCGAGCAAGCGCAGGAGCCGAGCTGGCTCTAATCCCTCTCCCGCAGGCGGGAGAGGGAGGGGCCCAAGGCGAAGCCTTGGGAGGGTGAGGGACTCCCCTACGCTTCGAGCGCCAGGCGGATCGCCTCAATTACACCCTCGAGATTCTCCATCACATCATTGTTCCAAAAGCGCAAGATGCGATATCCGTTGGCGACGATCACACGGGTGCGTTCCTGCTCATATCGTGTGGGCTTGGCATGCTGCCCACCGTCTAGCTCGATGACGAGCTTTTGTTGGGTGCAGACGAAGTCTGCAAAGTAGGGACCGATCGGCACCTGCTGGCGGAATTTGACGCCGAGCCGCTGGTCGCGGATCGCCCGCCACACACGGCGCTCGGCTTCGGTCTTCTCGCGGCGAAGCCGCCGGGCACGGTCAATAATTTCGGGGCGCGGCAGAGGTGGAAGTCTGTGTTTCGCGCTCATGAGTGATCCCTCACCTTCCCATTGCTGCGCAATGGGCCCCTCCCTCTCCCGCTTGCGGGAGAGGGGGTTTGGTTCTCACCCCCGCCGATGCAGCTTGCGGTCGAGGGTGAGGAGGAGCGAGCTCACGATCACGGCGAAGATGATGAGGAGCACCACGACGGCGGTCATGGTCGGCACGTCGTGGGTGTTCATGCCGTTCATGATCATGAAGCCGAGCCCGCGCTGGGAGGCGAACATCTCGCCGATGAGAACGCCGAGAAGGGTGAGCGCGAAGCCGACGCGAAGGCCCGTGAAGATCTCCGGCACCACGGCGGGGGCGAGGATGGTCGAAGCCGTCTGGAAGGCGGTGAGCTTGAGCATGCGGGCGGTCTTCAAATGCACGGGCTCGATGTTGCGCACGGCACTCATGGTGAAGAGCACGACCGGGATGACGCCGTGCATGACGCCGAAGGCGATCTTGGCCGAAACGCCGAGGCCGAAGACGAGGAGGACCACGGGATAGAGCGTCACCTTGGGAAGCGTGTAGAGTGCCGCCAGGATGGGCTCGGCGACGACTCCTGCGAAGCGGTGGAAGCCGAGGGCCAGGCCCGCGGCAACGCCGGCCAGGGCCGAGATCGCGGCGGAGACCGCAAGGGCTGTCGCCGTCGCGCCCACGTTCCCCCAGAACACGGGCGAGCCGAGCAGCTGCTCGATCTCTGCGAGGGTGCCGAGCGGGGAGGTGATCGCGACCTCGCCGACGGAGGCGTAGAGCCCCTGCCAGGCCGCCAAGATCACGGCGAGCAGCAGGACGGCGTCGAGCGCGCGCTGGAATCCGCTGCCGTCGCGGGTGGCCGTGCCGTTCATGGGCGCCGCCGCCGCAGGATGAGGTGCTGCTCCCACACGTGAAGGGTCGCGTTCAGCAAAATGGCGAGGGCGACGACGAAGAGCATGAGCGCGTACATGGTGCGGTTGTCGAAGCCGTCGTAGGCGTAGGCGATCGAGAAGCCGAGCCCGCCGCCCGAGAGGATGAACTCGCCCGCGAGCACGCCGATGAAGCTGTAGGCCAAGGCGAGCTTGAGCCCGGTGAAGAGATGGGGTGTCGCCGCCGGCAGGATGACGAGGAAGATCTCGGCAGCGCGCCCGAGCCGATGCACCTGCGCCACCTTGCGCAGGACTCTGGGCACGCGGTCGAGGCCGTTCAAGGTAGCGATCACCATCGCGGCCGAGCCGAAGGCGAAGCCGATCGCGACGAGCGGCCAGCGGTTGAGCCCGAAGATCGCGACGAGGAGCGGATAGAAGACGAAGAACGGCACCGCGTAGTAGGAGGCGAGGAGCGGATCGACGAGGCGCCTGAGCCGCGGCAGCGCGTGGACGAGGAGGCCGCCGGCGAAGCCGAGCACAACCGAGAGGAGGAAGGCGAGGGCTATGTTGCTGAAGCTCTGCGCCATGGCCGCATCGAGGGCGCCCGAGAGGAGGAGCGTCCAGAGTGCCGCCGCCATCGCACTCGGCGGGATCATGACGAGGCCGTTGATGACGCCCGTGCGCGTCAGGAGCTCGAGCAGCAGCAGAAAGCCGAGCACCATGCCCGCGCGCACGAGGCCGGCCTTGCTCATGCGCCGCCCTCGCGGCCGAGCGCTTTCAAGGATTCGGCGCGCAGCTTCGACCACACGAGGGCGGTGAGCCGGCCGAAGGCCTCCTCCTCGACGATGCGCGAGTCGCGCGCCGCCGGCCAGCCGGTCTCGACGAGGGCGATGAAGCGTCCCGGCCGCGCCGACATCACGCCGACCCGGTCGGCGAGCATGACGCCCTCGTCGATCGCGTGGGTGATGAGGAGGATGGTGGCCTTGGTCTCGCGCCAGAGGCGCAAGAGCTCGTCGCCCATGAGCAGGCGCGTCTGCTGGTCGAGCGCACCGAAGGGCTCGTCGAGCAGGATGAGGCGGGGCTCGAGCACGAGCGTGCGCGCGATGCAGACTCGCTGGCGCATTCCGCCCGAGAGCTGCGCCGGATAGGCGTGCGCGAAGGGACCGAGGCCCATGAAGGCGACCGCGTAATCGACGCGCGCGCGCACCTCCTCGGCGGCCCGGCCCGCGCGCCGCAAGCCGAAGGCGATGTTGTCCCACACGCTGAGCCAAGGCAGGCAGGCGTCCTCCTGGAAGACGACGCCGACTCCCTCGGGCACCCGTCCCCTGACCTCGCGGCCCTCGAAGATCACGGTTCCCGCACTTGGTTCGGTGAGGCCGGCCAAGGTCTCGAGGAGCGTCGTCTTGCCGCAGCCCGAGGGGCCGACGAGGGCCACGAACTCCCCTTCGTAGAGCTCGAGGTCCACGGGACCGAGGGCTTGGACCGGC
>DATJAC010000369.1:0-7209 GCA_035516655.1 Alphaproteobacteria bacterium
CTTCGTGAAGGCGCTTTGCGAGTCTGGCAGCGTCATTCTCGCCTTTGCCGACGAAAACGGCACCTTCGCACTCGGCTCTCAGACTTTCACCAAAATTCACATTCCCGACTCCAACACGGCGCATGCGTCTCTCAGCCTCTATCCGCCGCTCGCGCAGCTCCAGCAAGATTCACCGACGCCGCAGTTCCATCTCCCCGTCTTGCGACAATCGGATCGCCCGGTCGCGAAGGTGCGGGTAGACGTTTGGTCGAGCGAATGAAGCCCATCCCGCCTGGAAAACACGGGACAATCCGATTACGTCCTAGGGTCTCGGATCGTAGATTCGCCACATCTCCTCTGTTCCGTCCCGGCGGAAGCCGGGACCCATTCCGCGATGGATACCGGCCTTCGCCGGTATGGCAGGAAGGAAACGGGTCAACCGCGATCGATCGAATTGCTGATCTACGACACTAGCCAAGCTCCGGGTCGAGGCGCGATGAGCCCCTCGCTCTCTCCCTGAAGCAGGGCAGGAGCGTGATTGTCCGCGGGCACGCCTGGACAGTGCAGCACCCAGCAAGGTAGAAACGGCGGTCTCGAGCCCGGCCTGCGGCGGCACCCGTGGCCTTCCGGCCGCCTTGACCCGATATGAAGGCACCATGACCACCGCGAACGAGATCCGCGCCCAGTTCCTCGACTTCTTCCGCAAGGAGGGCCATGAGGTCGTGGCCTCGAGCCCGCTCGTGCCGCGGAACGATCCCACCTTGCTCTTCACCAGTGCGGGCATGGTGCAGTTCAAGAACGTCTTCACCGGGCTCGAGAAGCGGCCCTACCGGCGCGCGGCCACCGCACAGAAGTGCCTGCGCGCCGGCGGCAAGCACAACGACCTCGAGAACGTCGGCTATACCGCGCGCCACCACACCTTCTTCGAGATGCTCGGCAACTTCTCCTTCGGCGACTATTTCAAGGAGCGCGCCATCGAGCTCGCCTGGCGCCTCGTGACCAAGGACTACGGCCTCGCCGAGGAGCGCCTCATCGTCACCGTCTATGCCGAGGACGACGACGCCTTCGCCCTCTGGCGCAAGATCGCCGGCTTGCCCGAGAGCCGCATCATCCGCATTCCGACCTCGGACAATTTCTGGGCCATGGGCGATACCGGCCCCTGCGGGCCCTGCTCCGAGATCTTCTACGACCACGGGCCCGCGATCGCGGGCGGGCCGCCCGGCAGTGCCGACGCCGAGGGCGACCGCTTCGTCGAGATCTGGAACCTCGTCTTCATGCAGTACGAGCAGCTCGCCCCCGGCACGCGCAATCCGCTCCCGCGCCCCTCGATCGACACCGGCATGGGGCTCGAGCGCATCGCCGCCGTGCTCCAGGGCAAGCACGACAATTACGATATCGACCTCTTCCGCGGCCTCATCGAGGCCTCGGCCGAGGCGAGCGGGACCCCGCCCGACGGGCCCCACGCGGTTTCGCACCGGGTCATCGCGGACCATCTGCGCGCCTCGGTCTTCCTCATCGCCGACGGGGTCCTGCCGTCGAACGAGGGACGCGGCTACGTGCTGCGCCGGATCATGCGCCGCGCCATGCGCCACGCCCACATGCTCGGCTGCAAGGACCCGCTCGTCTGGCGCCTGGTGCCCGCCCTCGTCGAGCGCATGGGGGCGGCCTATCCCGAGCTCATCCGCGCCCAGGCCTTGGCGAGCGAGACGCTGCTCCTCGAGGAGACGCGCTTCAAGGACACCCTCGGGCGCGGCCTGCGCCTCCTTGAGGAAGCGACGGCGTCGCTCCCCAAAAATGTGCCGCTTTCGGGCGAGGTCGCCTTCAAGCTCTACGACACGTACGGCTTCCCGCTCGATCTGACCGAGGACGTGCTGCGCGGCGAGGGGCGCAAGGTCGACAGCGCCGGCTTCAACAAGGCGATGGAGCGCCAGCGTGCCGAGGCGCGCAAGGCGTGGGCCGGCTCGGGCGAGGCGGCGACGGAGCGCGTCTGGTTCGAGCTCCGCGAGCAATGCGGTGCGACCGAGTTCCTCGGCTACGACACGACCGTGGCCGAGGGTTTGGTGCGGGCGATCCTGGTGGACGGCAAACCGGTCGATGCGGCGGAAGCCGGGGCCAAGGTCCAGCTCGTCGTCAACCAGACGCCCTTCTACGGCGAATCGGGCGGCCAGATGGGCGACAGCGGCGTCGTCTTCGCCTCCGACGGGCTCGAGCTTGCCATCGCCGACACCAAGAAGCGCGCGGGCGACCTCTTCGTGCACGAGGGCGAGATCAGGAAGGGACGCCTCCGCCTCGGCCAGGCGGTCGAGCTTCGCGTCGATGGGGCCAGGCGCGCGCGCCTCCGCGCGAGCCACTCCGCGACCCACCTCCTGCACCAGGCCTTGCGCCGCGCGCTCGGCGCGCACGTGACCCAGAAGGGCTCCCTCGTCGCCCCCGACCGGCTGCGCTTCGATTTCAGCCACCCCAAGCCGATGACGGAAGCCGAGCTCGCCGCCGTCGAGACCGGGGTGAACGCCCGCGTGCGCGAGAACAGCGAGGTGGCGACCCGCCTGATGACCCCTGATGCCGCCGTCGAGCAGGGGGCCCTCGCCCTCTTCGGGGAGAAATACGGCGAGGAGGTGAGGGTCGTCTCGATGGGCTCGGACGATGGGGCCGCCTACTCGACCGAGCTCTGCGGCGGTACCCACGTGCGCCGCACCGGCGACATCGGCACCTTCAAGATCGTGGGCGAAGCCGGCCTCGCCGCGGGCGTGCGCCGCATCGAGGCCCTGACGGGCGAGGCAGCACTCGAGCATGTCGCGCGCGAGGAGGCCCTTCTCGCCGAGGCCGCCGGTGTGCTCAAGGTGGCCCCGGCGGAGCTGCCCCAGCGGCTCGCTACTCTTCTCGAGGAGCGCAGGCGCGCCGAGCGCGAGCTCGCGGATTTGCGCCGCCGGCTCGCGGCGGGCGGCGACGCGGCGGCGCCTGCGGCCAAGGAGATCAAGGGCGTCAAGTTCGCCTCGCGCCTCTTGGACGGGGTGCCTGCGCGCGAGCTCAAGGCCATGGCGGACGCGCTCAAGAAGCAGCTCGGCTCGGGCGTCGTCGCCATCGCCGCCGAGGCCGAGGGCAAGGCCTCCCTCGTCGTCGGCGTCACCGACGATTTGACCGGCCGGCTGAGCGCCGTCGATTTCGCGCGCCTGGGTGCGGAGAAGCTCGGCGGCAAGGGCGGGGGCGGGCGGCCCGACATGGCCCAGGCCGGCGGCCCCGACGTCACCGCACGCCAGGCGGCCCTCGATGCCATCGAGGCCGCGTTAGCCGCCAGCGCCTGAGGGGGAGTGCGCGAAATGTTAGGTATATCTTCAATGCCTTGTTCGTCACCCCGGCGAAAGCCGGGGTCCATCATTGACGTCCGAGCCCGGGCCGACGTTGGACTCCCGCTTGCGCGGGAATGACGTATTGGGTGGGTGGTGCATCGAGAATAGCGCAGTCACTTTCCGGCTAAACTGCCAACATGGAATCGGAAGCACACATGCGTTTCAAGGGAACCGAGACCTACGTCGCGACCGAGGACCTGATGGTCGCGGTCAACGCCGCGATCACGCTCGAGCGCCCGCTCCTCGTCAAGGGCGAGCCGGGAACGGGCAAGACCATCCTGGCGCACGAGATCGCCAAGGCGATCGGCACGCCGATCATCACCTGGCACATCAAGTCGACGACCAAGGCGCAGCAGGGCCTCTACGAGTACGACGCGGTGTCGCGCCTGCGCGACTCCCAGCTCGGCGACGGCCGCGTGCACGAGATCGCCAACTACATCGTGCGCGGCAAGCTCTGGGAGTCCTTTGCCGCCGAAGAGCGGCCGGTCCTGCTCATCGACGAGATCGACAAGGCCGACATCGAGTTCCCCAACGACCTCCTGCTCGAGCTCGACCGCATGGAGTTCTACGTCTACGAGACGCGCGAGACCGTGGTCGCACGCCGGCGCCCGATCGTGGTCATCACCTCGAACAACGAGAAGGAGCTGCCCGACGCCTTCCTGCGGCGCTGCTTCTTCCACTACATCCGCTTCCCCGACCGTGAGACGATGGAGCGCATCGTGGACGTGCACTATCCGCACGTGAAGGCGGAGCTGGTGCGCGAGGCGCTCAACGTCTTCTACAACGTCCGCGAGGTGCCCGGGCTCAAGAAGAAGCCCTCGACCAGCGAGCTCCTCGACTGGCTCAAGCTCCTCATGGCCGAGGACATTCCGCCCGAGGCCTTGCGCAGCCGCGAAGTCGGCAAGGTGATCCCCCCGCTCTACGGTGCGCTCCTCAAGAACGAGCAGGACGTGCACCAGCTCGAGCGCATCGCCTTCCTCGCCCGCGCCGAGCGGCGCAACTGACGCAAGCCTCCCGATGTTCGCCCAATTCTTCCTCGAGCTGCGCCAGGCGCATGTGCCGGTCAGCTTGCGCGAGTACCTGACGCTCATCGAGGCGGTCAAGGCCGGGCTCGCGAGCTACCGGATCGAGGATTTCTACTATCTCTCCCGCGCGGCCCTCGTGAAGGACGAGCGCCATCTCGACAAGTTCGACCGCGTCTTCGGCCATTGCTTCAAGGGCATCGAGACCCCGCCCGAGGAGAGCCGAGAGATCCCGGAGGAATGGCTCAAGAAGCTCGCCGAGCTCATGCTGACCGAGGAGGAGAAGGCGCTCATCGAAGCGATGGGCGGGCCCGACAAGCTGCTCGAGACCCTGCGCCAGCGCCTGGCCGAGCAGGCGGGCCGGCACCAGGGCGGGTCGAAATGGATCGGCACCGCCGGCACCTCGCCCTACGGCGCCTACGGCTACAATCCCGAGGGCGTGCGCATCGGCCAGGACGGGAACCGCAACAACCGCGCGGTCAAGGTGTGGGACAAGCGCGAGTTCAAGAACCTCGACGACCAGGTCGAGCTCGGCACGCGCAACATCAAGCTGGCACTCCGCCGCCTGCGCCGCTTCGCGCGCGAGGGGGCCGCAGAGGAGCTCGACCTGCCGGACACCATCCGCGCCACCGCGAAGAACGCCGGTTATCTCGACCTCAAGTTCGTGCCCGAGCGGCACAATACGGTCAAGGTGCTGCTCCTCCTCGACGTGGGCGGCTCGATGTTTCCCCATGTCAAGGTGTGCGAGGAGCTGTTCTCCGCGACGCGCACGGAGTTCAAGCACCTCGAGTTCTTCTATTTCCACAATTGCCCCTACGAGACCGTGTGGAAGGACAACCGCCGGCGCAACGTCGAGCGCATGGCGACGTTCGATCTGATGCACACCTATCCCTCGGACTACAAGCTGATCCTCGTCGGCGACGCCTCCATGAGCCCCTACGAGATCACCTCCCCCGGCGGCAGTGTCGAGCACTGGAACGAGGAGCCCGGCCAGCTCTGGCTGCAGCGCCTGCTGCATACCTACGAGCACGCGGTGTGGCTCAACCCCGTGCCCGAGCATTATTGGCCCTACACCACCTCGATCGGGCTCGTGGACAAGCTCTTGGCGGGGCGCATGTACCCCCTCACCATCGACGGCCTCGACCGCGCCATGCGCGAACTGAGACGGTGACGCGAAACCGCGGCAGCGAGCACGCCGGTCGCTGGATTGCTTCGTCGGCTTCGCCTCCTCGCAATGACGGTACGCGTCATTGCGAGCCGAAGGCGAAGCAATCCAGGCGCCCTCAGGCGGCCATCGCCTTCTTGAGATTGGCGTCGATCGCGGCGAGGAAGGCGCGGGTCTCGAGATAGGGATGGTCGGGCCGGATCAGGATGGCCAAGTCCTTGGTCATCTGGCCCGCCTCGACGGTCTCGATGCAGACCCGCTCGAGGGTCGCGGCGAAGTGCTGGACATCGGGGGTGCCGTCGAACTCGCCGCGGTAGCGCAAGCCCCGCGTCCAGGCGAAGATCGAGGCGATCGGGTTGGTCGAGGTCTCCTTGCCCTGCTGCCACAGGCGGTAGTGGCGCGTCACGGTGCCGTGGGCGGCCTCGGCCTCGACGGTCTTGCCGTCGGGGGTGAGCAGCACGGAGGTCATGAGGCCGAGCGAGCCGTAGCCCTGGGCGACGGTGTCCGACTGCACGTCGCCATCGTAATTCTTGCACGCCCACACGAAGCCGCCCTGCCACTTGAGGGCGGAGGCCACCATGTCGTCGATCAGGCGATGCTCGTAGGTGAGCTTCTTGGCCTCGAAGCGGCTCTTGAACTCCTGCTCGTAGATTTCCTGGAAGAGGTCGCGGAAGCGCCCGTCGTAGACCTTGAGGATGGTGTTCTTGGTCGAGAGATAGAGCGGGAAGCCGCGCGCGAGCGCGTAATTGAAGCTGGCTCGCGCGAAGCCGCGGATCGAGTCGTCCACGTTGTACATGGCGAGTGCGATGCCGCTCGTCTCGAACTCGAACACCTCGTGGCTCTCCGCGGCCGAGCCGTCCTTGGGCTGAAAGGTGATGGTGAGCTTGCCCGGACCCGGCACCTTGAAGTCGGTGGCGCGATACTGGTCGCCGAAGGCGTGGCGGCCGATCACGATCGGCTTCGTCCAATTGGGCACCAGGCGCGGCACGTTCTTGCAGATGATGGGCTCGCGGAAGACGATGCCGTCGATGATGTTGCGGAGCGTGCCGTTGGGCGAGCGCCACATCTTCTTGAGGCCGAACTCCTTGACCCGCGCCTCGTCGGGGGTCACGGTCGCGCACTTGACCCCCACCCCGTGCCGCTTGATCGCAAGCGCCGCGTCGACGGTGATCTGGTCGTCGCTGCGGTCGCGGCTCTCGATGCCGAGGTCGAAGTATTTGAGGTCGATGTCGAGATAGGGAAGGATGAGGCGCTCGCGGATGAGCTGCCAGATGATGCGGGTCATCTCGTCCCCGTCGAGCTCGACGATCGGCTTGGCAACCTTGATCTTGGCCATCGGCGGTCCTCTTTCGCAGTGCAACAGGCGCCGGACAATAGCACCGCACGTCGGGCGCGCAAGGGCCGAGGCGCGCCGCGAGAGGGATTAGAGCCGCTCGGGCTCGGCCGGGAGCGAGGCCGGCGCCGGCGCCTCGAAGAGCCAGTCGAGCGCTTCCTCCACGCTCCGGGCCAGGTGGAACATGCGCACGATGCGCGGCTGCGCGAAGCCGTACGCGACCACGTTCTCGATGAGGGCGGCGAGCGGCTGCCAGTAGCCGTCGAGGTCGACGAGCGCCACCGGCTTGTCGTGGAGGCCGAGCTGCTTCCAGGTCAAGGTCTCGAACGTCTCGTCGAGCGTGCCGAGGCCGCCCGGCAGCAC
>DATJAC010000370.1:0-4246 GCA_035516655.1 Alphaproteobacteria bacterium
GCACGACCGCCGAGCAGGCGGAGCCATCAAGGGCAAACTCGTGGAGGAACGCGGGCCTGAGTCGCTGAAGGATACTGGCCTGATAGATTGCTCAAACCCGCCCTGTCGTCAAGTGAAATAGGCGACCCGGCGAAAAAAGCCAGTCCCCACCTGGGCCTAGCGCTTTCTCCCAGGCTCGGAGGAGGCACCTCCCCCACTTGGGCCGGGTCTCTCTTTCCCGCCCTAGAAAGGCTTCACGACCACCATGACGACGATCGCGATCATGAGGAGCGTGGGCACTTCGTTCATCACGCGATAAAACCACCCCGGGTGCCGATTCTGCCCGGCGGCAAAGCCCTTGCGCCAGCGCCCCATGGCGTGATGCACGCCGGTCAGGGCGAGCACGCCCGCGAGCTTGACATACATCCAGCCCTGCCCCCAATCGACCGCCCCCGGCGTGCCGGCGAGGAGGAGGCCGAAGACATAGGTGGCGATCATGGCCGGGTTCATGATCTGGCGCAGCAGCCGGCGCTCCATGAGCTGAAAGCGCCGGTCCTCGGCACTCCCGGCGGCCACCTCGACGTGATAGACGAAGAGGCGCGGCAGATAGAGCAGCCCCGCCATCCACGCGATCACGCTGATCACGTGGAGCGCCTTGACCCAGGGATAGACGCCCACCATCCAGCTCATCTCGCCTCCTCTCGCCCTGCCATGGCGCACTTGCCGCGCGTCCCCGGACAGAGGCGCATCCCCCCGCCGGGGAGAATGGCGGCATCGCCGGCGAGGGCCGCGCGCACCAGCTGAGCAAGCCCCGCGATGAAGTCGGCTGCCGTGGCCACCGTCGGCACGCGAATATAGACCGGAACGCCCGCGCGGTGCGCGCGCTCGGCATATTCGATGTCGAGCTCCACGAGGGTTTCCGAATGCTCCGAAACGAAGGCGACGGGTACCAGCACCACGCCTATGCCCTCGGCCCCGGCGCGCTCGATCTCCTCGTCCGTCGCAGGCCCGATCCATTTGAGCGGACCGACGCGGCTCTGATAGCATATCCGCCAGTCGAGGTCGCGCCGCCCGATCGCCTGCACGACGGCGGCACAGGTTTGCTCGACCTGCCACTGATAGGGGTCGCCCTGGGCCACGATCTTCTGCGGCAGGCCGTGGGCGGTGAAGAGAACGCGCGGGCTGGCACTCGCCTTGCCGCGCTGCTCGGCCTGGGCGAGGCCCTTGCGCACGCCGGCGGCGATCGCCCTGACGAAGCCCGCTTCGCGCGGATAGCAGCAGACAAGCGTGGTCGGCGCGCGCAGCCCCGTCTTTGCCGCGGCTTCGCACCACGCCGCCCAGGACGACGCACTCGTCGTCGTCGAATATTGCGGATAGAGCGGCAGCAGCACGATCCGGTCGGGCTGCCATGCCATGACCGCTCTCGCCACCTCGGCGGTGAAGGGCGCCCAATAGCGCATCGCGACGAAGGCTTTGATCTCGCCGACGTCGCTCAAGTCCAGCTCGCGCAACGCCGCCTCGAGGGCCCAGGCCTGCGCCTCCGTGTTGGCAAGCAGCGGAGAGCCGCCGCCGATCTTGGCGTAGATCTCGCGCGCGATCGGGCCGCGGCGCTTCGCGATGAATTTGGCGAGCGGCCAGCGCAGCAGGCCGGGGAGGGCGATGATGGCGGGATCGTTGAAGAGGTTGAAGAGAAAGGGCTCGACCGCCGCGGGCTTGTCCGGGCCGCCGAGATTGAAAAGCACTACGGCGATCCGTTTCCGTTCACGCATGGGACTTCTCCGGGCGGCTCGCCCGCTCGCCGCGCACGAGCGCTACGAGCCTTGCCACATGCTCGGGCGGGGTCGTCTGCAAGACGCCGTGGCCCAAATTGAAGATGAAGGGCCCGCCGCCCCAGCTCGCAAGGATGCGCTCGGCGGCCTCTCGCATCGCATCACCACCACTCACGAGCTTTACCGGGTCCAAGTTGCCTTGCAGGACCGCTTGCCCCTGGAGCTCGCGCGCAGCCCAGGCGAGCGGGACAGCGGGATCGAGGCTGATCCCATCCACCCCGGTCCGCGCGACGAAGCGCCGGTAGCCGAGTCCGGCGCCGCGCGGAAAGGCGATGATCGGGATCTGCGGATGGACCGCCTTGACCTGCGCCACGATGCGGCGGATCGGCTCGATGCACCAGGCGTCGAACTCGCTCTCGCCGAGCGCACCGGCCCAGCTGTCGAAGATTTGCAGCACCTCGGCACCCGCGGCGACCTGGCGGATGAGATAGGCGGCACTCGCCTCGACGAGGAGGGCGATGAGATGGGCGAAGTCGTCGGGCCGCGTGAAGGCGAAAAGTTTCACCGCGGCAAAGTCGCGGCTCGTTCGGCCCTCGATCATGTAGCTCGCGACCGTCCACGGGGCTCCGGCGAAGCCGATCAGGGCACTGTCCGGCTCGAGGGCCGACTTGACCCGCTCGATCGCTTCATAGACCGGCGCCAGAGGCCCGTGGAGCCGCTCCAAGCCGTACCTCGCCGTTTGCCCGCTGTCGCCAAGCGGCTCGAGGAGCGGACCCTCGCTCTCCGAGAACTGCAGCTTCTGTCCCAGCGCCATCGGTATCATCAGGATATCGGAAAACAGGATCGCGGCGTCGAGCCCGAAGCGCCGTACCGGCTGCAGCGTTGCCTCGGCCGCCAGCTCCGGCGTGAGGCAGAGCTCGAGAAAGCCCCCCGCGCGCGCACGCAGTGCCCGATACTCCGGCAGATAGCGCCCCGCCTGCCGCATGAGCCAGACCGGCGGCGTCGCGCAAGTCTCCCGTGCGAGCGCCCGCAGAAGCGGCTTCCGCTCGGCCTTGCCGGACCGCTGCTCAAGCGTGGCCGAGCCCTCCGTCATCCAGCTTCCTCTTCAAGAAGACTCTCTTAAGAGAATGTAGTGGTAGTAGTGGATGGCTGTGAAGGGCGGGGATCAAATCTTGTCCCCGCCTTCATGCAGGGGCCCCCGTGGTTCTCCGCCCGGCTGCGGCCGGCCGTGGATGGACTGTGATTATGGCGGCGAACATGGCAGGATTGCTCGACGAATGCCCGGCTTGAAAGAAGGTGGAAAAGGAGGATAAAGGGCGTCGGCGGAAGTACGTGCGCGTGATTCACCCTCTCACGCGCGGTTGAGCGGGTCTCGGCGAAGCGAGGGCCGTGCGGACCCCCCTTCGGGTATGGTTTTCAGGCCCGCTCGTCCGAGGGGCGACTTATCCCCGCTCGGCGCATCCTTTGCACAGGGTCCGGGAAAACGCGAGCAATGGCAGGCAGGCCGTGAAGAAGCAGCATCTCCATCTGGTGTCCGACGCGACCGGCGAGACCGTGCATGGCGTCGTGCGCGCCTGCCTGGTGCAGTTCGAGGGCATCGACGTCGACGAGCACATGTGGCCGCTCGTGCGCACCAAGGGCCAGCTCGAGAAAGTTCTCGCCGAGATCGCCGAGCAGCCCGGTCTCGTCGTCTATACCGTCGTCGACAAAGCGCTCCATGAGATGCTGGTCACCGGCCTGAGGCGGCTCAAGCTTCCCCACATCTCCGTGATCGATCCGGTGATGGGGGCGCTCGCGAGCTACCTCGGCCTGCAAAGCCGCAACCTGCCGGGCCGCCAGCACGAGCTCGACGCGGAGTACTTCAGCCGCATCGACGCCATGCAGTTCGTGCTCGCCCACGACGACGGCCAGGCGGCGTGGAACCTCGACCGCGCCGACGTGATCCTCGTCGGCGTCTCGCGCACGTCCAAGACGCCCACCTGCATCTATTTGGCCAACCGCGGCATCAAGGCGGCAAACGTGCCCATCGTGCCCGGCGTGCCGGTCCCGCCGGAGCTCGGCGAGGCGCGCCATCCCCTCGTCGTCGGCCTCACCAAGGATCCGGTCCGCCTCGTGCAGATCCGCCGCAACCGGCTGCGCACGCTGAACGAGGCCGAGGATACCGATTATACCGACCTCGAGACGGTCAAGCGCGAGCTCGCTTCGGCACGCCGCATCTTCGCGGAGCACGGCTGGGCGGTGATCGATGTCACCCGGCGCTCGATCGAGGAGACCGCCGCCGCGATCCTGCAGCTCTACGGCGACCGGCGAAAGCACGCGCAGTGAGCGCGCCACCCGTGACGGAGACTGCGGCCGGGCCCGCCGCGGCGGCGGAGAGCCCGGGCGTGGTGCTCGCCTCCGCGAGCCGCGTGCGCCGCGCCCTCCTGCAGAATGCCGGGGTTGCCTGCCTCGCCGAGCCCGCCCAGGTCGATGAGGAGGAGATCAAGCGGGCCTTGCTC
>DATJAC010000371.1:0-4927 GCA_035516655.1 Alphaproteobacteria bacterium
GTCGAGAGGCTGCGCGCCGAGGTGCTGGCGGAATTGGGCGAGGGCGATGCCGACGAGGCGACCCGGCTCCTCGTCAACCGCCTGCTGCACGAGCCGTCCGAGGCCTTGCGCGCGCTTGCGGCAAAGGAAGGGCAAGGTGCCGATCGCGCCGGTGCCGATCGCGCGGGCGCGGAGCGGCTCATCCGCCGGCTCTTTCGCCTGGCCCCGGACGAAGACAGTGCGAGCGACGAGGAGAACGACAGGTGAGCTTCGAGGAGAAACTGCAGGGCATCGTCAGGCACCACCGCGACTTGGCGAGCTCGCTTGCCGCGGGCGGCCTGGGCGCTCAGGACTACGTGCGCCTTTCAAAGGAATACGCCGACCTGACGCCGATCGTGGAGAGCATCGAGACCTTGCGCAAGCGCTCCGAGGAGCTCGCCGGTCTGGAGGCGCTGATCGGCGACCCTGCATCGGACGCGGAGATGAAGACGCTCGCCGAGGAGGAGTACCGCGCACTCAAAGGCAGCCTGCCTCAGCTCGAGCGTCAGGTGCAGCGCATGCTGCTGCCCAAGGACGTGGCGGACGAGAAGAGCGCCATCCTCGAGATCCGCGCCGGCACGGGAGGCGAGGAGGCCGCCCTCTTCGCCGCGGCCCTCTTCCGCATGTACGAGCGCTATGCCGACATTCACCGCTGGAAGGTCGAGATCCTGGCCCTGAGCGACACCGGGCTCGGCGGCTTCAAGGAGGTCATCGCCTCCATCAACGGACGCGGCGTCTTCGCGCGCCTCAAGTTCGAATCGGGCGTGCACCGGGTGCAGCGCGTGCCGGCGACCGAGGCGAGCGGACGCATCCACACCTCGGCCGCGACCGTGGCCGTCCTTCCCGAGGCCGAGGAGGTCGACATCGCGATCGACGACAAGGACCTGCGGATCGACGTCTTCCGCTCGAGCGGGCCCGGCGGTCAGTCGGTCAACACCACCGACAGCGCGGTGCGCGTGACCCATCTTCCGAGCGGCATCGTGGTCCAGCAGCAGGACGAGAAGTCGCAGCACAAGAACAAGGCCAAGGCCCTCAAGATCCTGCGCGCGCGGCTCTATGAGGCCGAACGCACCAAGCTCGAGGCCGAGCGGGCCGCTCAGCGCAAGAGCCAGGTCGGCACCGGCGACCGTTCCGAGCGCATCCGCACCTACAACTATCCGCAAGGGCGCGTCACCGACCATCGCATCAACCTGACCCTCTACGAGCTCGAGCGGGTGCTGTCGGGTGAGGCGCTCGACAAGATCATCGACGCGCTCATCGCCGAGGATGAGGCTGCACGGCTTGCAGACCTGCCATGATGAAAACGCAAGAACTCGTCGCCGTCCGTCCTCTGCTCGAAGCGGCGGTGAAGCGCCTTGACGCCGCGGCGGTCGAGGCACCGCGGCTCGACGCGCGGCTCCTCATGAGTGCGGCGAGCGGGCGCTCGCTGGAGGCCCTCGTGACCGAGCCCGAGCGGGAGTTGAGCGAGGACGAGTGCCGGCGGTTCGAGGCTCTCCTGGCACGCCGTCTCCGGCGCGAGCCGGTCGCGCGCATTCTCGGGCAGCGCGAATTCTGGAGCCTGCCCTTCGCACTGGGGCCCGACACCCTCGTGCCGCGGCCCGAGAGCGAGACGCTCGTCGAAGCGGCTCTCGAGCTCGCCGCTGCCGGCGGGGGCTACCTCAAAGTCCTCGATCTCGGCACGGGAAGCGGCTGCCTCTTGCTGGCGTTTCTCGACGCGCGCGCGGGGGCCGAGGGCATCGGCGTCGATCTGAGCGAGGCGGCCTGCAGCATGGCGCGGCGGAATGCCGCTGCCCTCGGACTCTCGGCGCGCGCCCGATTTTTCGTGGGCGACTGGGATGCGGCTCTTGACGCCCGCTTCGACCTCGTGCTTGCGAACCCGCCTTATATTCCCGACGGCGCGATTGCAGCGCTGGCACCGGAGGTGGCCCGCTTCGAGCCGCGCCTGGCTCTCGCCGGCGGCCCGGACGGTCTCGCCTGCTACCGCTCCCTGGCGCCGGTGCTCGCGCGCCGTCTCGCCGCGGGCGGCCATGCGCTCATCGAGCTCGGTGCCGGTCAGGGGGACGCGGTCGCCGGCATCTTGGCCGGGGCCGGGCTCCATGTGTTCTCCCGGCGCTTGGACCTTGCGGGAAACGAGCGATGCCTTATTATATCGCCTGCGCCACCCGAAGGACCGTGAGGGCAGGAGGCCGAAATCGCCGGGGAAAAGCGGTGGCGCGGCGGTGGGCTTTCTGCTATGAGGGGGGTTGGTGCGCGTAAGGGGCACCACGCTCACATCAGATAAAATGCCGTATTCGGACCGCGATCGCGGCGCCCTCGGTGGGCTTTCGCGAGCGGGGCCGGGGAGGCGGGGCGCGGGAATCTCGAAGCGACGAACGCCACAATAGACCGATCATTGGAATTTCAAGCGATGGTGCGATGAGACAAGGTCCCAACGCGAAGCGCTCGCGTGGCCGCGGGAACGGCGGGCGCAAGCAGAACGTACCGCTGAGGCTGCAGACCCTGGACAGCAGCGGTCCCAACGGCAAACTCCGCGGCAACGCCTATCAGCTGCACGAGAAGTATCTGGCGTTGGCGCGCGACGCCCATTCCGCGGGCGATCGCATCGCCGCCGAGAACTACTTCCAGCATGCGGAGCATTTCTTCCGCATCATCAACAGCAACGGCGGCCCCATGGTCCGCCATGACTACGATGCCTTCGACAGCATGGACGGGGAGCAGCCGGACGTGCGCACCGGTCCCGGTCAGGGCACGCCGATCAACGGCTCGAGCGACGGGAACGAGCCGCAGCCTTACTGAGCGAAGCGGCGCTTCAGCGCTCGGGAATGACGGCGGCAGCGCCCGCAGCGAGCACGCCCGCACTCATCACCTCGGCATAGACGCCCATGGACGGATGGCCGATCCCGCCCTCGAGGGCGCGCGGGATATTGAGGTCGCGTGCGGCGGTCGCCGGATCGACATTGACCGCAGCACAACGCCTGATCGGCGCAGCGACCCTGAGCCGGACCGCCCCGAAGTCGATTTGGCCCCCGATCAGGTCGAGCTCGCGCCATGGCGGCAGGCCGTCGATGTAGAGATTGGCGCGGAAGCGCAAGGGGTCGACCTCGCCTTTGATGACGCGCTCGCCCAGGTCGCGCACGGAGGCAAGATTGACGAGCGAGAGGAAGGGCGCCTCTTGGTCGGTGAAAGCTCCCGCGCGGGCCTCGACGAGCTTAGGGCTTCCTCGCAGCTCTCCCTTCATGAAGGCGGCGAGGAATTGCTCGATCAGCGTGCGCCCGAGAGGGGTGCGCAGGTCGCCGCGCGCGAGCGGCTTGCCGCCGCGGTTGAGCGCCAGCACCCCGCTCGCCTCATCGAAGCGGGCCTCGAGGAGGGCGAGGCGCTCGTCGCGCATCAAGTTGAGAAATCCCGCTTTGGGCTGCCATGCCGCACTTGCCTCATGACTGATGCCCCCGCCGTGCGCGATGGCGAAGCGCCGGTCGCCGGGGACACGCTTGCCGGGCTCGAGAGCCGTGCTGGCGAGCGCCTCGGCGGTCATGCCCTTGACGGGATAGCGGTAGATGCGGGCGAGCGTGGCCGACATGGCGGCGATCTTAATCCCGCTCAATTGCAGCCTGTCAAATCGCAAGGCCGGCCGAGCCGGCGTCGTCGTCGTTCGCCGCGTGCCGGCGCCAGGCGCCCGTCACGAGCCAGCGCTCGGCCGCACTGCGCCCGGCTTCCTTGAGCGTCTCTACGAGCGGCCAATCGGGATGGAGCTTGCTCGCGTTGCCGAGCCGCGTGAGCACGTCGTCGTCGCCGATGCTATGCAGACGGAGCGAGGTCAGCCGCCTTGCGCCGGCGGGGAGTGCCGCCCCCTCCTTGAGGGCCGCGCGGCGCAGCCAGGCGATGCCCTCGAGCTCGCGCTTCAAGGGACTGTCGAAGACGATGCGGCTGAGGCGGGCCTGGATGCCGCGAGCACTCGTCGGCACGCCCGACTCCTGCGTCGGATTGGTGCGCACGATCAGAATATCGTCGGCCCCGCCTGCCTCGACGAGCGGCAGGAGCGGCGGATTGGCGGTGAAGCCGCCGTCCCAGTAATGCCCGTCGTCGAGCTTGACCGCCGGGTAGAGCGTCGGCAGGCAGGCCGAGGCGAGCAGCACGTCGGGCGAAAGCTCCGCGTTCTCGAAAAGGCGCGCGGCCCCGGTCTCCACGCTGGTCGCGGCGACGACGAGGCGGATGGCCGCGGGGTCGCTGAGGCGCTCGAAGTCGATGAGCTCGACGAGCAGCCGGCGCAAGGGGCTGAGCCCGAGCGGGTTGAGCTGATAGGGCGAGTAGAGGCGCGAGACGAGATCGAAGGCGAGGTGGGAGAACGACCACTCGCTGTTGCGGCCGAGGACGAGCCGCTCGAAGGGGGTTGGGCGCAGCGGGCTGAAACGCGCGAGCTCCGCGAGCCGGCGCCAGAGCCGGTCCAGGCGCTCGCGCGCCGTCTCCGGGCCGCCCTCGAGCATCCCCGCGGCGAGCACGCAGCCGTTGATCGCACCGGCACTCGCGCCGCTGATCGCGACAATGGCGGCGTTGCCGTCCTCGAGCAGGCGATCGAGCACGCCCCAGCTGAAGGCGCCATGGGCACCCCCGCCCTGGAGCGCGAGTGCTATGCGCTGCCTGAGCCAAAGGTGTCCCGCTACGGGCTTGGGCGGAGGCCGCTCGCGGTCGCGCGCCGTCGTCTCGTAGGCCGCGGCCTCTGGCCGCTGCGCATCGCCCAGGAGGGCAACCACGGTGCGTCGCCGGAGCAGCCGAAGCCGCCTGGCGATCTCGGGCAGATTATATTGCATAGCAACATAGATTAGATAACTCATTGCAAAATTCAAGAGAAACTATTGTGCAATGCAATATGATCAAGGAATCCCGCGGCTCGCAAGGGCGCTCGCCCTTGTCG
>DATJAC010000372.1:0-2337 GCA_035516655.1 Alphaproteobacteria bacterium
ACCTCTCCGACCGAGGCGCAGAGCGGGCGAGGGGTCAAGGCGCATGGCGCGAATCGTACAGAAATACGGCGGCACCTCGGTTGCCAACGTGGCGCGCATCAAGTACGTGGCGCGTCGCATCAAAGCCGAGGTCGACGCCGGCCACGAGCTCGCCGTCGTGGTCTCGGCCATGGCGGGCGAGACCGACAAGCTCGTGGCGCTGACCGAGGAGACGGCGGCCCTCCACGACGCCCGCGAGTACGACGTGGTGGTCTCTTCGGGCGAGCAGGTCACGGCCGGCCTCCTGGCGATCGCCCTCCAGGACATCGGCGTGCAGGCCCGCTCCTGGCTGGGCTGGCAAATCCCGATCCGCTCCGACGACGTGCACGGCAAGGCCCGCATCGAGGGCATCGAGGGCTCCGAGCTGATCCGCCGCATGGGCGAGGGCCAGGTTGCCGTGGTGGCCGGCTTCCAGGGCCTCGGCCCCGACCGCCGCATCACCACCCTCGGGCGCGGCGGCTCGGATACGTCGGCCGTGGCCCTCGCCGCGGTCCTCAAGGCGGATCGCTGCGACATCCTCAAGGACGTCGACGGCATCTATACCGCCGACCCGCGCATCGTTGCGCAGGCGAAGAAGCTCGCTAGAATCACCTACGAGGAAATGCTCGAGATGGCCTCCTTGGGTGCCAAGGTGCTCGAGACCCGTGCGGTGGAGATGGCCATGAACCACCGTGTGCGCCTGCAGGTGCTGTCCAGCTTCAACAACGAGCCCGGCACGCTCGTCGTAGATGAGGATGAGATCGTGGAACAAGCAGTCGTCAGCGGCCTCACCTACAACCGCAACGAGGCCAAGATCACGCTCGCGGGCGTCGCCGACCGGCCGGGCGTTGCCGCCGGCATCTTCGGCCCGCTGTCGGATGCCAACATCAACGTCGACATGATCGTGCAGAGCTCCTCTGAGAACGGGGCCACGACCGACCTCACCTTCACGGTGGCGAAGGGCGATCTCGGCCAGGCCGTCAAGGTCCTCGAGGGCCAGCGCGACAAGCTCGGCTTCGCCCGCCTCTCGCCCGATCCCAACGTCGTCAAGGTCTCGGTCATCGGCGTCGGCATGCGCAGTCACGCCGGTGCCGCACAGCGGATGTTCAAGGCGCTCGCGAAGGAGGGCATCAACATCCAGGTGATCTCCACCTCGGAGATCAAGATCAGCGTGCTGATCGACGAGAAATATACCGAGCTCGCGCTCAGAGCCTTGCACTCGGCCTACGGATTGGACGCCGCCTGAGCGCCATGGATTACGGGAGCGCCCGCGCGCGTCTTGATCGGCTCTGGCGGCGGGGTGCGGATTTTCTCGGCTGCGAATACGCCATCATGGGCGGTGCGATGACGTGGGTGTCGGAGCGCAATCTGGTGGCGGCGATCTCGAATGCGGGCGGCTTCGGCGTGATCGCCTGCGGGGCCATGTCGGCGGACCAGCTCGCGGCGGAGATCGAGGCGACGCAGGCGCTGACCCGGCACCCCTTCGGCGTCAACCTGATCATGATGCACCCGGAGCTCGAGGCCCTCGTCGCGGCCTGCATCGCCGGGCGGGTGAGCCACGTGGTGTTCGCAGGCGGGATGCCCGCCGCCGCGTATGTGCAGAGGATCAGGGCCGCGGGTGCGAAGGCGATGGCGTTCGCCCCCGGCCCGCCCATTGCGAAGAAGCTCGTGCGCATGCAGATCGACGGCATCATCATCGAGGGAGCGGAAGCGGGCGGGCACATCGGCCCGGTCTCGACCTCCGTGCTTGCCCAGGAAATCCTTCCCCTGGTGCGCGAGGTTCCGGTCTTCGTTGCCGGCGGGATCGGCCGGGGCGAGGCGATCCTCTCCTACCTCGAGATGGGTGCCGCCGGTTGCCAGCTCGGCACGCGCTTCGTCTGCGCGCGCGAATCGATTGCCCATCCGAACTTCAAGCAGGCCTTCATCCGGGCCGCCGCCCGCGACGCCATGCCCTCGGTCCAGCTCGACCGGCGCTTTCCCGTGATCCCGGTCAGGGCCATCGTCAACCGGGCGACCGAGCGCTTCCTCGACGCCCAGCGCGACGTGATCGCGCGCTTCGCGGGCGGGGAGCTCAGCAAGGAGGCGGCCCAGCTCGAGATCGAGCATTTCTGGGCAGGCTCCCTGAGGCGCGCCGTCATCGACGGCGACGTCGAGAGCGGCTCGCTCATGGCCGGCCAGAGCGTGGGCATGGTCACGCGCGAGCAGACCACGGCCGAGATCATCACGGAGCTCGTCGATCAGGCGGTCGCGGCGTTGCTGGCCAGGGAGCGGCTCGAAGCCGCGCGCCCATGAGCGAGCCGGCGGCGGCCGTCGGTGCGC
>DATJAC010000373.1:0-3480 GCA_035516655.1 Alphaproteobacteria bacterium
CGACCTCTACGACCAATGGACGGCGATGGAGGCGAACGGCCAATGGCGCTTCACCCCGCCGGTCCATGCCATCCTCGCCCTCGATCGCGCGCTCGAGGAATTCGAGGCGGAGGGCGGGGTGGCCGGACGCGGCGGGCGCTACCGCGAGAATTGCCGCATCCTGGTCGAGGGCCTGCGGGCACTCGGCTTCGAGACCTTGCTCGACGACCGCATCCAGGCGCCCAATATCGTGACCGTCAGGATGCCGGCCGATCCCCGCTTCCGTTTCGAGGCGTTCTACGATCGCCTGGGCGAGGCGGGCTACGTCATCTACCCCGGCAAGCTCACCGTGGCGGAGAGCTTCCGCATCGGCTGCATCGGGCGGCTGGGCTCGGCGGAGATGCGGGGCGTGCTCGCGGCCATCCGCGACACGCTGCGTGAGATGGGAGTAGCGAGCGGGGCACCCGTTGCCGCGGGCGGCGAGAAGAAGCGGGCATGAGGCGAAGCGTGCCATGAGCAGGAGCGAGCGCGCCGAGCGCAATCCGCCCAAGCCTGCGGCAGGGCCTGCCGCCCCCAGGCCGTCCGAGAGCGACGTCAACCTCTCGCCGCGCCGCCGGCGCTGGGCCGCGCGCAACCTCGACGCCGCGACCCGGGCACTCCTCGATGCGGACTCTCGCCATTTCCTCCATCAGTCGGTCTCCACCCCGTGCCTCGATGCCGTGCGCAAGGCCGAAGGCATCTGGATCGAGGACATGGCCGGCCGGCGCTACATGGATTTTCACGGCAACAACGTCCACCACATCGGCTACGGCCATCCCCGCCTCAAGGAGGCGATCCGGCGCCAGATGGACGAGCTGCCCTTCGCCCCCCGGCGCTTCACCTGCGCTGCCGCGGTCGAGCTCGCGGAGAAGCTCGCGGCGATCGCACCGGGAGCGCTCTCCAAGGTGCTCTTCGCCCCCGGCGGTTCCGAGGCGATCGAGATCGCCCTCCTGATCGCGCGCGCCGCGACCGGGCGCTACAAGACGCTCTCCTTCTGGGATTCCTTCCACGGTGCGGGCTTCGCCGCGGCGAGCATCGGCGGGGAGGAGCTCTTCCGCTCGGGGGCGATCGGCCCGCTCCTCCCCGGAGCCGAGCATGTGCCGCCCTTCAGCTGCTACCGCAATCCCTTCGGCCCCGGCCACACCAGTACCGCCCTCCACAACGAGAGCTGCCGCACGGTCTTCGCCGGCATGGTGCGCTACGCGCTCGAGAAGGAGGGCGACGTCGCCGCCGTGATCGCCGAGCCGATCCGGGCCGTGCCCTATCTTCCCCCGCCCGGCTTCTGGAAGAGCGTGCGCGAGGCCTGCGACCGGCACGGCACGCTCCTCATCTTCGACGAGATCCCGACCGGCCTCGGCAAGACGGGCCGGATGTTCGCCTGCGAGCATGACGGGGTCGAGCCCGACATCCTCGTGCTGGGCAAGGCGCTTGGCGGCGGCATCCTGCCGCTCGCGGCGACCCTCGCGCGCCCCGATCTCGACGTCGGCGGCAAATACGCCTTCGGCCATTACACCCACGAGAAGAACCCGGTGCTGGCGCGGGCGGCCCTCACCACCATCGCGATCATCGAGGAGGAGGGCCTCGTCGAGAATGCAGCGCTGGTAGGTGCTCGGGCACTCGAGCGCATGGCCGGCATGATGGACCGGCACCGCCTCATCGGCGACGTGCGCGGCCGCGGCTGCCTCCTCGGCATCGAGCTCGTCGAGGACCGCGACAGCAAGACGCCGGCGAGCGACGCGGCCGAGGCCGTGCTCTATGCCGCCCTCGAGCGCGGCTTGAGCTTCAAGACCACCATGGGCAACGTGCTGACCTTGACCCCGCCGCTCACCGTCACCGCCGCCGAGATGGACCGCGCCCTCGACATCATCGAGGAGGCGATCGCGGAGGTGGAGGGCGGACGCGGCCTTTAGCTTCGCCCATTCCGCTTTAGCGCGCCGTCCCTTAGAGTGTGGTTGCGTTAGGTCAAAACAGCCTAGTCGTCACCCCCGCGAAAGCGGGGGTCCATGGACCGATGGATTCCCGCTTTCGCGGGAATGACGATGGAAACGTCCGTCGGAGGCCACGCCGGTGCCGAAGCAGCTCCCCAGCCACGCTCGGGTCGTCGTCATCGGCGGCGGGGTCGTCGGCTGCTCGATTGCCTATCACCTGACCAAGCTCGGCTGGAGGGAGGTGGTGGTGCTCGAGCGCAAGAAGCTCACGAGCGGCACCACCTGGCATGCGGCCGGGCTCATCGGCCAGCTGCGCGCCACCCTCAACATGACGCGGCTCGCGCAGTATACCGCCGGGCTCTATGCCGGCCTCGAGGCGGAGACCGGCCAAGCCACGGGTTGGAAGCAGCGCGGCAGCGTCTCGCTCGCGACCACGGCCGCGCGCTTCGAGGAGCTCCTGCGCGGCGCTTCCATGGCCAAGACCTTCGGGCTCGAGGTGCACGAGATCGGGCCGGACGAGATCAAGCGCCATTGGCCCCTCCTCGAGGTGGGCGACGTGGTGGGGGGTGTGTTCATCCCCAAGGACGGCCAGACCAATCCGGTCGACACCACGATCGCACTCGCCAAGGGGGCGACGATGGGGGGTGCCCAGATCTTCGAGGAGACGAAGGTGACGGCCATCCGCACGGAGGGCTGCCGCGCAGCCGGGGTCGCGACGGAGCGGGGCGAGATCAAGGCCGAGCATGTGGTGATCGCGACCGGGATGTGGTCGCGCGCGTTGGGGGCGAGCTGCGGCGTCAATATCCCGCTCCAGGCCTGCGAGCATTTCTACGTGGTGACCGAGGACTTCCCCGAGCTGGCACCGACCCTCCCGGTCCTGCGCGATCCGGATCATTGCGCCTACTTCAAGGAGGACGCCGGCAAGCTCCTCTTCGGCGCCTTCGAGCCCCAGGCCAAGCCCTGGGCGACGGGCGGCATCCCCGAGGATTTCGAGTTCGGCGAGCTCGCCGAGGACCTCGATCATTTCGAGCCCATCCTCGAGGCGGCCATGCGGCGGCTGCCGGCCCTTCAGCACGTCGGCATCCGCAAGTTCTTCAACGGGCCCGAGAGCTTCACCCCCGACGTGCGCTACATGCTGGGCGAGGCGCCCGAGCTTCCCGGCCTCTTCGTCGCCGCCGGCTTCAACTCGACCGGCATCCAGTCGGCGGGAGGAGCGGGCAAGGTGCTCGCCGAGTGGATCGTGGGCGGCCACCCGCCCATGGACCTGTGGGACGTCGACATCCGGCGCATGCAGCCCTTCCAGGGCAACCAGCGCTACCTCGCCGAGCGCGTCTCCGAATCGCTCGGCCTGCTCTACGCCATGCATTGGCCCTTCCGACAGTACGAGACCGCGCGCCAGGTGCGCCTGACCCCGCTTTACGAGCGGCTCAAGGCGCGGGGCGCCTGCTTCGGCGAGACCGCCGGGTGGGAGCGTGCCAACTGGTTCGCCCGCGACAGTGTCGAGCCCCGCTACGAATACAGCTACGGGCGCCAG
>DATJAC010000374.1:0-8599 GCA_035516655.1 Alphaproteobacteria bacterium
CACCATCGGGATCAGCAGCACGTCGGGCGGAATGGGGAAGAGCGAGCTCTCGATGAAGGCGACCGCGGCCAGGCCCCAGAGGGCGTGGCGGTGCCGTGCCACCCCCATCGTCCAGTCGTAAAGGCCTTGCAGCATAGGCACTCCATGGCGCCGGCGCGCCGGCAGCCGCACGCGCGCGGGCGCTGGTTTAGCAGGCGAGACCGCCAAGAGCAATGTCGCATCCGGCCGCAGGCTCGCGTAGGCTCCAGGCGCGGCTGAGGGCGGGGAAGCGGCGATGTCGGCGTGGCTCGGCTTCTGGGAGCGCGACAATCCCATCTATGTGAGCGCCCGGCACCGTGCCGTGCATTACGCGCGCGTGGCCGACGACATCCTCGCCGTGCTGCCGGAAGGGCGGGACGCCGCGGTGCTCGACTACGGCTGCGGCGAGGCGCTCGAGGCCGGCAGGGTCGCGCGCCGTACCGCGCGGCTCTATCTCTATGACGCCTCCCGGCCGCAGCGCCAGCGCCTCTTGGCGCGCTTTCGCGAGAGTGCGGCCATCGCCGTGCTCGACGAGGCCGGGCTCGCGGCCCTCCTTCCCACCTCGCTCGATCTCGTCGTCGTCAATTCCGTCATCCAGTATCTCTCCCGTGCCGAGCTCGGCGACCTCCTCGGGCGCTGCCGGAGCTGGCTCAAGCCGGGAGGCGCGCTCGTGGTCGCGGACGTGGTCCCGCCCGGGCCCCAGGCGGTGGCGGACGTCAAGGCCCTCCTCGCCACGGCGTGGCGGTACGGCTTTCTCTTTGCCGCCGTCCTCGGCCTCTTCAAGGCCGCCCTCTCCGACTATCGCACGTTGCGCTCAGCTGCCGGCTTCGCCGTCTACGGCGAGGCCGAGATGCTGGCCCTCCTTGTGGAGGCTGGCTTCGCCGCCCGCCGGCGCGAGGCCAACTTCGGCTTCAACCCCGCGCGCATGACCTTCATCGCGACGCGGCGGGCGTGAGCGCGGCGTTGACCCCGGCCCCGCCTCGGCTATGATCGCGCCCGCCAAAGGCGCCCCTGTGGCGGAACGGTAGACGCGGCAGACTCAAAATCTGTTGTCTGCAAGGACGTGGGAGTTCGAGTCTCCCCGGGGGCACCAACCTCAGCCGACTATCCGGCGAGTGCGCGGCGCACCGCCTCTGGCTCCCGGGCGATGACCGCGAGCAGAATGCGGGCGGCACGGTCAGGATGGCGGCGGCCTTGTTCCCAGGCATGGACGGCCGTCACGTCGAGGCCGAAGCGTTGGGCGAAGCTGCGCTGCGAGAGACCCAGCGACTTCCGCAGCCGCGCGACATCGATCGTCTCGGGCACGGTCACGCCGTATTCGGGAAGCTCGATCTCGCCGCGCGCATGGGCGACGGCCTCGCGCAGCCCAGCGATCACGCGGCGGCCGAGGGCGCTAGTGTGCCGCTTCGAGTGCCGCAGTGAGCTTGCGGATTTCCTTTTTCTCGGCATCGGTCAAATCCTCTTTAGCGCTCTTGGCGTAAACATCGATGAGGTAGAGCACATCCCGGCGGATCACGACGAAGTAAATGATGCGCGCACCCCCGCTCTTGCCTTTGCCGCCGCGCGCGGCCCGCGCCTTGCGCGCACCACCCGTACCGGCGACCACCGGCCAGGCAAGCGGCTCAAGCGCTATCTCGAGCTCGGCAACGGCCCGCTCGGCTTCCGTCAACAGCTTGCGTGCGCGCCGCTCGTAGCCGGACGTCGCCACCACCTTCATGGCGCCACTATACGGCATTGTCTTATAATAGGAAAGCCCCGGAAGAGCGCGGCAAAGTTCGCCTTGGTGGGCTGCGGAGACGAATCTTACTGCCGCTTTGCCGCCGTGCGCGTCACGGTGCGCCCTCTCCGACGACGCAGGAATGGACCTCGAGGCCGCCGAAGACGACCTGCCAGGTGCGGCAGCGTTCCGTGCCGAGGAGGGCGAGATAGCCTTCGCGTTCTAAATAAGCGCGCTCGGCTTCCGCACCGGCGGCATCGCCGGCCCAGTTGCTCGGATCGACGGGTGCCGTCCACATGAAGACGTAGCGCCTGGGCATGGGCTCCCTCCGCCCCGGACCCATGACGATGCCGTCCTGCCGCGTCGATTGGTAGTCGATGAAAAGATATTGCGGGAAGAGCTCGGCCCGCGTCGGATTCTCATTGGCATTGAAGGGGGGCGGGGCCGGGAGGGGAGCGAGCCCGCGCGCCATCATGTCCTCGATCGTGCCCACACCGAAGAGATTGTTCGGGATCAAGGTGACGATCGGCAGGCCGTGCGAGCGGTTCCACTCGTAGACGCGCTCGTTCCATAAGCCTCCTGCCCGCCTGTCGGCCTCGGCCATGATCGGGATCATGCCCGCGTCGCCGCGCACCAAGGTGAGACTCATCGCCGTCCACAGCGTCGCGAGTGCCAGGGTGCCCACACTGAAGGCGGCGAGCACGGCGTTGGCATTCCGGTGCGGCCTGAGACGCGCGATGAGCATAAGGCTGACCGTGGGGGTCGCGAGGTAAAAATCGATCGCCGAGGTCGCCGCCCCGCGCCGCAGGACGAAGTAGAGATTGAGGGCTATGGCTGCCAAGCCCGCCCAGACGACGAGGCTCCGTGCTGCCTTGGCATTCCGTGCCAAGGCGGCGGCGACGGAGACGAGGCAAAAGCCAGCCATCAGCCAAAGCGGAACGTAGGAGCCGCCGCCGTACCAAGGCGGGCCCAGGTCGAAGAGCTCGCCCGCAAACGACGAGGATCCCGTGAGGCCCGGCAGCCAGGCATAGAGCAGGGTTAGGAAACGAAAGGCATAAGCGACGTTGCCGTGGTAGTAGGCGACGAGGCAGAGCGCATAGGTCGCGGCCGAGACCGCGGCGAGCGCTGCCAGATCCCGCAAACGACGCCGGCTGTTGGCGAAGAGAGGTGCGGCCAGGATGAGCGCCGGGGTCGCGATATAGGTGATCTTCAGGCCCGCCAAGAGGCCCATGACGCCACCCGCGAGAGCCGCGAGCCGGCCTCGCTGCCGCTCGGCCAAGGCGGGCTTGGCGAGGGCCACGCTCAGGAAGGCAGCGCAGAGGAGGAGCGGCTGCTGGAAGACGTAGTAGTCGGGCAGGAGCGTGAACCAGAAGCCGTAATAGCAGCCATACTCGTAGACGAGCGGCAGGAGCAGGAGGGCGAGTTTGGCGGCAGGGTCGAGCGCCCGGCTGCGCGCAACGGCGAGCATGACGGCGGCGAGAACGACGACCGCACTTGCGCTGGTCGCGAGCGCGAAGAGGTTCGTCTTCTCGACCAAGGCGTTCTGGGGTGCGCGATCGATCAGCCGCAGCGCTAGATAGATGAGCTGTTGGATGTCCCCGGTCAGGGTTCCTTGGATGGGATGGGTGAAGTCCGAGGGCCGCTCGACCGCGCGCAGCATGTCGAAATAGCGGTAGCCGATGTTCTCGTTGAAAGCGGGGGCGACACTCGTGCCGGCGAGGATGAAATGGAGAAGCGGGGCTGCATAGAGCACGAGCACCGCAGCCGCGACCCACGGCACCGCCGCCGCGGCACTCAGAAATCGCGGGGACGCATTCACGGGAGCGGGGCCGCTTCCATCCGGCATTTTTCCAAAACCCTCTCGGGCGTGACCTGCACGAAAAAGTGATCGGCCGCGACCCAATCTAGCGCGCCGCGGGCGCCAAGCCGAGCGCGCAAAAAGGGCGGACATGAGCCGCTGGCGGCGGTCCGCCGTTTGCGTCCATGCTTTGGCGCCAACGCTCGGCTGCCCTTGCCGGTCGGCGGGGCTCGCGCTTAGGATCGTGCTCTCGGCCGCGAGGGGCGGCCGAACGAGAGCCTAGGGGAGAAAGCACATGCGTATCCGCGCCCTGACCATAGCACTCCTGGCGGCGGCCGTGCTCGCCGTGGGCGAGAGCCGCGCGCAGCAGGCACCGGCCCAGCCCAATCCGCTCGACGTGGTACCCGACAAGATGCCCTTCGACATTCCTTATGGCCCTGCCATCTCGGCCGAGCAGGCGAATGCCGTCATCCGCGCGGCCGAGGCCGAGGCCAAGAAGCGCGATTGGAAGCTCAACATCGCCGTCGTCGATTCGGGCGGCAACCTCGTCGCCTTCGAGCGCATGGACGGCGCCCAGCTCGCCTCGATCGCGATCTCCGAGCACAAGGCGCGCGCCGCGGTCATGTATCGCCGCGAGACCAAGGCCTTCGAGAACGGCATCCAAGGCGGCTTCAACTATCTGCTCAGCCTGGACGGCATCATCGCCTCGCGCGGCGGCATCCCGCTCGTGGCCGGCGGCAAGCTCATCGGCGCCATCGGCTGCTCCGGCGGCACCGGCGCGCAGGACGAAGTGGCCGCCAAAGTGGGGGCTGCCGTCATCAACAAGTAGCGGAGAAGCGGGCCGCGCGCGGCATCTCCGCCCGGAGGGGTGGGGGTGCTGCGACTGCGGGTGAGCGGGTCGCGAAAGGGCGGCAAGCGCCCGGCCGCGGATGCGGTCAGTTGGTGGGGCTCTTGGCCGCCCCTTCGGCGACGCCCTCGTGCGGCTTCACGGTGATGATGGCGATGCCGCCGCGCACCGTGACCACGCCCGAGGGCGTGTAGAAATTGACGTCCTTCGTCTTGCTGACCTTGCCGCCGACGTAGCGCAGCAGGCCGGCGGTGACCGTCGCCGTCATGCTGCCCGTCTTGCTCTTGGGATCGAAGACGAACTCGTCGATGACGATCTCCGAGTTGGGCCCCAAGGTGAGGGTCGAGCCGTCGACGAAGAGGAGCTGGACCTGGCCCGCGTTTTGGGTGGTGATGCGCTCGTTGCGGATCACGTTCTGGCCGACGTGGAGCACCTGCATCTTCTCGTTGGGCGGCTGGCTGTTCGCCTCGGGGTTGACGGCGGCGGCCACCCCGGCCTTGTCCTCCTGCGCCAGCGCGGGGAGGACAAGGCTCGCGAAGCCTGCGAGACCCGCGAGGGCGAGCGACAGTGCGAAGGCTATCCGCGTCATTGCCAAGGCCCCATTCCGCTCCAGCGCCAGCGCCGGGAGGAGCGCATTGCCCCGTGGGCGGGAGGGCTCGCGATCCCGCTCCCCCGGCCCGCTCGGCTCTGCCGGCCGGCCCCTTCCCGGGCGGCGAGCGTGCAGGCGCGAGGATGCGCCACTGCGGCTGTGCCGGCAAGGCAAATCGAGGGCGGCGGCCGCCCGCGGGTGCCGCTGCGGGGCCGTGCCGCCGGGCGCTGGACAAAGCCGCAGAGCACCCTAGAATCGGGCGAGAGGATCCGTGCAATGTATGAAGAGACCACGCGCTCGATCAAGGTGTCGGTCGAGCCCATCTTCCTCGAGGACCAGTCGAACCCCGGGCAGAACCATTTCGTCTGGGCCTATCACGTGCGCATCGAGAATCGCGGGGCCGTCACGGTGCAGTTGCGCAATCGCTATTGGCACATCACCGACGGCATCGGGCGGGTCCAGGAGGTGCGGGGTGCGGGCGTGGTCGGCGAGCAGCCGATCCTGCGTCCGGGCGAGTCCTACGAATACACGAGCGGCACGCCGCTGCCGACCCCCTCGGGCATCATGCGCGGCAGCTACGAGATGGAGGGCGAGCGCGGCGAGCGCTTCGAGATCGGCGTCCCCGCCTTCTCCCTCGACAGCCCCTATCACAGCGCGCGTCTCAATTGAGAGAGGCGGTGCCAGCTTCTGCTTGACTTGCGCGGACAAAGGCCCAGATTCACCGCGCCGGGACGTCGCTCGCGTCCCGTCGCCCCCTCGAATGACGAAGCAGTGCTGAGAAGGAGGCCATCGTGGCCATGAAGACCGTGACATTTCCGAGCTCCGTGGCCGAGGCCGCGGCCGGCGAGGCCGCCCGTGCGGAGCCCACCCGCGAGGAGGTGGAGCGCGCGGTGCGCACGCTCATCGCCTGGGCCGGCGACAATCCCGCGCGCGAGGGCCTCAGCGAGACGCCCGCCCGCGTGGCGCGCGCCTTCAAGGAATGGTTCTCGGGCTACGGCGAGGATCCCTACGCCTTCCTCAAAGCGACCTTCGAGGAGACCGACGGCTACGACGAGATGGTCGTCCTGCGCGACATCCGCTTCGAGTCCCACTGCGAGCATCATCTCGCCCCCATCATCGGCAAGGTGCATATCGCCTACCTGCCGCGCCGGCGGGTCGTCGGCATCAGCAAGCTCGCCCGCCTCGTCGAGGTCTATTCGCGCCGGCTGCAGATCCAGGAGAAGCTCACCGCCCAGATCGCCAACACGATCGAGGAGGTGCTCGAGCCGCTCGGGGTGGCGGTCTGCGTCGAGGCCTCGCACCAATGCATGACCACGCGCGGCGTGCACAAGGCGGGGGTGACGATGGTGACGAGCCGCATGCTCGGCCAGTTCCGCAGCGACCCCACGACGCGGCGCGAGTTCCTCGCCATGATCGGCAATCCGCGCACGACCGCCCAGCCGGACATGTGAGCGCGGGGTAGACGCGCACGCGTGAGCGCTAACAGTCCCACTCGCATCATCGACAGTCGTCATTCCCGCGAAAGCGGAAATCCATCGATCTCCTGGACCCCCGCGTGCGCGGGGGTGACGCGATAGACCGTCCCACTCCATCGAATATCGCTAAGCCCCAGTCCGGCTCCGGAGCGGATGGCTCCGCGGCCCCTACTCCTCCACGGCGCGCGGCAGGTAGAAGCGGATGTTGCGGTCGAGCTCGGCGTTGAGATCGAGCATGGCCCCCTGCACGATGAGGTACCAGGCCTCGCGCACGTCGCTGTCGCTCACGTCGCGGGGGACGTCCCGCGTATTGGTCGCCTCGGCCGCCGCCTGGCCGTCGAGGGCACCCTGCTCATTGCGGATCTCGAGCCTCACTGCGATGTGGCCGACGTAGCGCCGCTCCTGCGGGCCCGCGGCACGGGCCTCGACGAGGCTTGCGTCGGTGACGACGAAGCGAGCCGTACCCTCGTCGCCGTCGGCCACCAGGCGGTCCTTGGCCCAGCGCTCGGCCGAATCGGCGAGCCCGCGGGGTGCCAAGGTCTCGACATGGGGCGAGGTCACGCGCGGCTGGTACTCCCGCACGATCTCGATCTTCTCCACCTTGAGCTTGATGGGCGGCAGGTGCTTCCAGGTGAGGTCCGGATATTTGCCGGGCGGGGGCTTGCCGCCGCAGCCGGCGAGGAGGGCCAGCAGGAGTGCCGCGGCGAGGAGGCGGTGAGGCAGGGGCCGGACCATGCGCACTCTCTTCGGGCCAATGCGGCCTTATACGCCGCGCGCGTGCCGCCGCTCAAGGGCGGCTCAGTCGCGCGCCCCGGCTCCCTCGGCGCGCAGGGCTGCTACGGCCGCCTGGTCGTAGGCGTACTCGCGCATGCAGAACTGGCAGACGACACTCACTCGGCCCGCGACGGTCATGTCCGCGAGCTCGGCGTCCGAGAGGGCGCGCAGCACGGCCTCCACGCGCTCCTCCGAGCAGCGGCAGCCGGCGCGCAAGGGGCGCTGGCGAAAGACGCGCACGCCGTCCTCGTGGAAGAGGCGGTAGAGGAGATCATGGACGCCGAGGTCCGGATCGAGGAGCTCGGCGGTCGTGGCGCTGCCCATCATGATGAGCGCGCGGCGCCAGCCCTCCTCCAGCACCTCGCGGCGCTCCTCCTCGATGGGCGAGGCGCTTTCCTCCTCGGCGCGTGCCGGCGCTTCCGCAGCCCGCGCCAAGGGGCCTTGCCCACCCTTGAGCGGCAGGCGCTGCAGCATGAGGCCGGCAGCACGCCAGCGGCGCTTCCCGCCCGCGGCACCCACGCGGCCGACGGCGAGCTTGAAGGCGGCGTCGAGCTGCTCGGACTGGCGGAAGTAGTGGTGCACGCAGTCCACGAGCTCGGCCCCCTCGAGCTCGACGATGCCCTGGTAGCGCTCGGTGTTGGCCCCCTGATCGACGGTGAAGGCGAGATAGCCCGTGCCCAAGAGGCGCGGCACGGTGCCCATGAGGGCGTGCCCGGGGCGCCCTTGGCTTCGGCTGGCACTCAGGCGGTCCTGGTCGAAGCGGGCGTAGCCGCGCACCTCGCCCTTGCTCGTGACGTCGGTCACCAGGAGGCCGACGGGCCCGTCGCCCTTGGTCTGCAGGGTGAAGACGCCGTCGTATTTGAAGGCCCCGGCGAGGGTTGCGGTGAGGGCGAGGCTCTGGCCGAGGAGGGAGGCGATCTCCTCGGGATAGGCGTGGCGCGAGAGCACGTCGTCGACGAGCGGACCGAGCCGCACGAGGCGGCCGCGGATGGATTGCGCCTCGAGCTGGAACGGCTGGACGAGATCGTCCGCGGAATTCGGGCCCGCGGCCGGATGGTGGGCTAGCTCAGACACCAGATGAGTATACCCTGCTGTACGGGCAAGCGGTTGCCGGCCTCGTCCCAGACCACCGACTGGGGCCCGTCGATGACGGCGGGGGTGACCTCCTCGCCGCGGTGGGCCGGCAGGCAATGCATGAAGATCGCGTCCGGCTTGGCGAGCCTCATCACGCGGGCGTCGACCTGATAGGGCGGCAGGAGCGCCTTGCGCGTCGCCACCTCCCGCTCGCCCATGGAGACCCAGGTATCGGTGACCACGCAGTCCGCCCCGCGCACCGCCTCCTCGATCTTGTCTGTGACGACGATCTCCCCACCCTCCTTGC
>DATJAC010000375.1:0-6497 GCA_035516655.1 Alphaproteobacteria bacterium
CGCTCCAGCGCCTCTTCAAAGCGAATCACGAAAACCTCCCATAGCATCCTTGTCCGCCGCATCGCTCCCTCCAGAACAGGGAGCGAACTTGGCGGACAACTCACGCGCTACGGAAGGCGGACAACTGATGCGTCACCAACACTTACGAGTCTGGCACTAGCCAAGCGTGCCAACTTCCTCCAGATTAGGGCGAAGGCCGGGGACGGGCGGACAATCCGGTGCGCGGACCGCGCGGGAGGAAAGAAAAACAATGACGCCGATTTCAGGCATCGGACGCCGCTGAGACGCCCATGCATTTTCCCTTCGAGCTCCTCGCCAACGCCGCGGTCTCGGGGCTGCTACTCGGCGGCTTCTACGCCGCGGTGACGGTCGGGGTCGCGATCTCCTTCGGCATGCTCGACATCGTCAACATCGCCCACCCGGCCTTCATCATCCTCGGCTCCTACATCACCTACATCGTCAACAGCACGCTCGGGGTCGATCCCCTGGTGGCGAGCGTGATCATGGCGCCCGCCTTCTTCCTTCTGGGGGCGGCAATCTATCAGGTCTATTACCTCGCCTTCGAGAAGCGCGGCCAGGAGTCGCTGAGGGGCCTCGCCTTCTTCTTCGGCCTCCTCTTCATCACCGAGGTCGCTCTCATCCTCGTCTTCGGCGTCGACTACCGCTACGTCACAGCGCCCTATGCGGGCCCCAGCCTGCATCTCGGCTTCCTCATCCTGCCGCTCAGGATGCTCGTACCCTGCGCCGTCTCGCTCGTCCTGCTCCTCGGCCTGCAGCTTTTCCTCGCGCGCAGCTTCGCGGGCCGTGCCATCCTCGCCGTGTCGCAGGATCCCGTAGCACTGCGGCTGATGGGCGTGAGCCCGAGCCGCATCAAGCGCTTCGCCTTCGGCCTCTCGCTCGCGACCGCAGGGGTCGCAGGTACGCTCCTCATCATCATCCAGCCGGTCGAGCCTTCGGTCGGCCGCGACTACATCGGCAGGGTCTTCGCCATCTGCGTGCTCGGCGGCATGGGCAGCCTGCCGGGGGCGCTGGTGGCGGCGATGCTGCTCGGCCTCGTCGAGAGCGTCACCTCGACCTTCTACGGCCCCTCCTGGTCGCCGGCGATCGCCTTCGGCGTTCTCCTGGTGACGCTCGCGGTCCGCCCCGCCGGACTGATGGGGCGCTAGGCGATGGGGAACGGCACCTTCGTCCTCGCCGCCGCGGTCGCCGGCGCGGCGGTGTTCGGGCTGTCGCTCCTCATCCACAACGAATATTTCTTTTTCGCGGGCTACGTCGTCCTGCAGTACATCGTGCTGGCGACCGCCTGGAACATCCTCGGCGGCTACACCGGCTACGTGAATTTCGGCACCGCGGCGTTCTTCGCCATGGGTGCCTATAGCTCGGTGGTGCTCTACAAACTTGTCTCGCTTCCGCTCCCCGTCCTCATGGTGGTCGGCGGTGCGATCTCCGGCATCGTCGGCTTCGGCACCGGGTATCTGACCTTGCGCCTGCGCGGCGTCTATTTCGCGATCGCGACCTTGGCGCTCGCGGTCGTGGTGCAGACGCTGATCGTCAATTGGGACTTCGTCGGCGGCGCGCGGGGGGCCTACATCATGCGCCCGGCGCAGGTCCCGCTCTTCGGCAACTACATCCAGTATCTCTTCCTCGTCATGCTGGTGCTCGCCGTCGTAGCCCTCGTGACCGCGCGCACGATCGAGCGCTCGCGCCTCGGCTACGGCTTTTCTGCCATTCGCGACGACGAGCTGGCGGCCGAGGCCTTCGGCGTGCCGACTTTGCGGCTCAAGCTCCTCGCCACCACGCTGAGCGGGGCGCTCATGGGCATGGCGGGAGCGCCCCTACCCTATTACGTGACCTATCTCGATCCGGCCTCGGGCTTCAACCTCGCCTACGCCGTGAACAGCATCGCCATGCCGCTCATCGGCGGGACCACGACCTGGGTCGGGCCCCTGATCGGTGCCGTGCTGCTCGGCACCATCCAGCAGGTGGCGACCGTGACGATCTCATCCGCGGCCAACCTGCTCATCGTCGGACTCCTGCTCGTGGGCTTCGTCATCGTGGCCCCCAACGGCATCGTCGGCCTCTTCGAGCAGCACTGGCGCGCGCGGCGGGCATGAGCGCTCCCACCCTCCTCGCGGTCGAGGACTTGAGCAAGCGCTTCGGCGGCTTCGTGGCGCTCGAGGCGGTCAATTTCTCGGTCGCCGAGGGCGAGCGGGTCGGCCTTATCGGGCCCAACGGCTCGGGCAAGAGCACGCTCGTCAACTGCCTCTGCGGCACCTTGCAGAACGAGACGGGCACGGTGCGCTTCGCGGGGCAGGCGATCGACGGGCTGCCCGCCCACCGGCGCGTCCGCCTCGGCATCGCGCGCAGCTTTCAGTTGCCGCGTCCCTTCGCCACCCTCTCGGTCGGCGACAACCTGCGCATCCCGCTCCTCTATGCGGTCGACGCGCGCACGGGAGTGCGGCACTCCAAGGCGGAGATCGACGCGCGCTGCGGGGAGCTCCTGAGCCTCATGGGGCTCGCCGACAAAGCGACCCGGCCGCCGCTCGAGCTCTCCCAGGTCGAGATGCGCAAGCTCGAGCTCGCGCGCGCCATCGCGGCCGAGCCCAAGCTGCTCATCGCCGACGAGGCCATGGCCGGGCTTTCGCCCTCCGAGGTCGACGACATCCTCGCCCTTTTGGTACGGCTCAACGAGCGCGGCATCACCATCATCCTCATCGAGCACATCATGCGCGCGGTGATGAGCTTCTCCGAGCGCGTTCTGGTGCTCGTCGCCGGCCGCAAGATCGCCGACGCTCGACCGGAGGACGTCGTGCGCGACCCCGAAGTGACGAGGGCCTATCTTGGGGAATAGCCTCTCGATCCGCAATGTCTCCGCCGCCTACGGCTCGGTGCGCGCACTCGAGGACATTTCGCTCACCGTCGACGCCGAGGAGACGGTGGCCCTCCTCGGCACCAACGGCAACGGCAAGAGCACGCTCATGAAATGCATCATGGGCCTGGTGCAGCCGAGTGCGGGCAGCATCAGTGCCGAGATCGAGGGGACCCGGCACGATCTCGTCGGCCGCACGACGGAGGAGATCGTCGAGCTCGGCATTGCCCTGGTACCCGAGGGCAGGCGCCTCTTCGCCAAGCTGACGGTCGAGGAGAACCTGCTCCTGGGCGCCTTTCGCCGGGCGGCACGCGGGCAGCTCCAGCACAACCTCGACTTCTGCTACGAGGCCTTCCCGCGCCTCCTCGAGCGCCGCCGCCAGCTCGCCGGCAGCATGAGCGGGGGCGAGCAGCAAACCCTCGCCCTTGCGCGCGCTCTCATGTCGGCCCCGCGCATCCTTCTCATCGACGAGCCCTCGGTGGGGCTCGCCCCGCTCCTCGTGCGGCACGTGATCGCCAAGATCAAGGAGCTCAAGGAGCGCTACGGCCTGACCGTGCTCATGGCGGAGCAGAACTTCAGCCAGGCCATCCGCATCGCCGACCGCGGCTACGTCATCGTGCACGGCCGCATCGCCTTCGAGGGCCGCTCGACCGAGGAGCTCAGCAACAACGAGCTCATCCGGCGCTTCTATCTCGGCGGCTGAGCGCGGATCGCCGGCTGCGCGGCGGCGCCGCTCACGAGGATGTGTGAATGCCCCGGACTAGCCGCGAGGGCCCGAAATGGTGTATCCCAGTCGGGTCCAACAGGGGAGGACGTGTGCCATGACAAATTTCGCCGCTTTCGAGAAATGGGCGCCCTACAAGCTCGCGCTGATGCGGATCGTCGCGGCTCTGCTTTTCCTTGAGCACGGCACGTCGAAGCTGCTCGGGTTCCCGCACCCGGCCATGGCCCAGCCCGCACTCTTCTCGCTCCTGGGTGTGCAGGGCGTCATCGAGATTGTCGGCGGCCTGCTCGTCCTGATCGGCCTATGGACGCGCCCGGTTGCATTCATCCTGGCGGGCGACATGGCGTTCGCCTATTTCATGGCGCACTTTCCCAAGAGCTTCTTCCCGATGCTCAATGGCGGCGACGCCGCCGTTCTTTTCTGCTTCGTGTTCCTCTATCTCTCCTGCCGAGGTGCGGGGCCTTTGAGCCTGGACGGCAAGGGTCAGGGAACCAGCTAGGGCGCTGATTGAGAGCCGAGCTGCCGGCAGCGGCGCGTCTCAGCCTTCGGCCGGCAGCGTCCATTCGGGGGCCGTGAGGCAGCACTTGCCGCCGGGGCTCCGGCGCGCGGCATGGGCGCGTCTCGGCATGCGGCCGCGGCAAGCCGAGTGATCGAGGTGCGGCGGCGGCTTCCGCGTTCGGGACGTTCCCGAAAAACCCCTTCACTTGGCGAGCGGGGTCTTGCGGTAGAGCCGCAGGATGCCGAGGCCGTCATGCTCGCCGAGAAGATTGACGTAGAGGGTGCGGTAAAGTTGTGCTGCGAGCGCCGTCATCGGCATGGTCGCCGCCGTGGTCTGCCCGAAGCTGCAGGCGGTAGCTAAGTCCTTGAGCAGGGTCGTGATCACGCCCTTCGCTCCGATCTTCCCCCGCGCCATGGGGCGGGCGAAGGTCTGGAGGATCGTCGAGTCGGCGTAGCCGCCGGCGAGGCATTCGGGCAGGCGATCGATCTCGAGCCCTCCGTTGGCGGCGACTTGCAGCATCTCGGCCACGAGCGCCATGGTGCCGCCGACCATCATCTGGTTGCACAGCTTGGTGACCTGACCCGCACCCACGGGACCCATGTGGGTCAGGCGTTGGGAGACATGCGCCAAGACGGGACGCAGCCGCTCGACGTCGCTCGCTGCCCCGCCCGCCATGAGGGCGAGCGTGCCCGCCTCCGCCCCGGGCACGCCGCCCGTCACCGGTGCATCGACCCAACGGGCGCCGATCTCGCGCTGCAGGCGCTCGGCGATGCGCCGCGTGGCGTCGGGCGCTATGCTCGAGTGATCGACGACGAGCTTGCCGGCTGCCGGACCCGCCGCGGCGAGGCCGTGCGGGCCGAAGCTCACCTCTTCGACGGCGGCGGTATCGAAGACGCAGAGGTGAACGATGTCGCTTGCGCGCAAGACCTCGGCCGGAGCGTCGGCCACGCGCGCTCCCGCTGCGGCGAGAGGGGCGGTCTTCTCGCGCGAGCGGTTCCACACGGTGAGCGGATATCCCGCCGCCTTGAGGCGGCCCGCCATGGGTGCGCCCATGACACCCATGCCGATGAATCCGAGGTGCTCCGTCATCGCTCGACCCTTCCCCTCTGCCGGCGGCTGCCGCCCTAACATAGGGCCGCGTCGGAATGGCCGGCAAGCGAATGCCCGCGGGTTCCCGGCCGGGCCTTCCGCGCGCTTCGCCCTTGACTGGACCCCGCGCTTCGGCACTCGATAGGGAGCCGCCCGTGCGGCACTCGACGGGAGATCGCAATGCGCAGCTATGACATCGCTCAATATGGCGCTCCCTTGCAGCGCTTCGATCGCCCCACCCCGGCACCCGCAGGCAGCGAAGTGCTCCTGCGCGTGGCCGCCGCCGGGGTCTGCCACAGCGACCTCCACATCTGGGAGGGATATTTCGATCTCGGTGGGGGCAAGAAGCTCACCATGGCCTCGCGCGGCATGAAGCTGCCGCACACGCTCGGCCACGAGACCGCCGGCGAGGTCGCGGCCCTCGGCCCCGAGGCGAGCGGCGTCAGCCTCGGGCAACGCTGTCTGGTCTATCCCTGGATCGGCTGCGGGGCGTGCGAGGTGTGCCGGATGGGCAAGGAGCAGCTCTGCCTGACCCCGCGTTTCCTCGGCATCCAGCGCCCGGGCGGGTACAGCGACCATCTCCTGGTCCCGCATCCGCGTTACCTCCTCGACATCTCGGACATGCCGGCGACCGTGGCGGCCCCCTACGCCTGCTCGGGGCTCACGACCTATGCGGCCCTCAAGAAGCTCGGGCCCCTGCTCGCGAGCAGGCCCGTGGTCATCATCGGTGCCGGCGGCCTCGGCCTCATGTGCCTCGGCTTGCACAAGGCGATGAAGGGGAAGGCGGCGATCGTCGTCGACATCGACGCGCGCAAGCGCCAAGCGGCGAAGGAGGCGGGAGCACTCGCGACCGTCGACGGCGGTGCGGCCGACGCCGTCAAGGCGATCAAGGACGCGGCCGGGGGCACGGTGTGGGCGATCATCGATCTGGTCGGCTCGAGTGCCAGCGCCTCGCTCGCGATCGAGTGCCTCACCAAGGGCGGCAAGCTGGTCGTGGTCGGCCTTTTCGGCGGCGACATCACGCTGCCGCTGCCGTCCATCCCGCAGCGCGCCCTCACGCTCCAGGGCTCCTATGTCGGCAGCCTGGCCGAGCTTATTGAGCTTTTGGCCCTCGTGCGGCGAGCGAAGGTGCCGCCGATCCCGCTCCGCGCGCGGCCGCTCGAGGACGCCGCTGCAGCACTCGATGATCTCAAGGCGGGCCGGGTCGTCGGACGCACGGTGCTGACGCCCTGACGCCCGCGTCACAACTCGACAGCAAAAGCGCCAAGGAGAACGCAATCATGGCAGTGCTCAAGATCTGGGGACGGAAAAGCTCA
>DATJAC010000376.1:0-6838 GCA_035516655.1 Alphaproteobacteria bacterium
CGCGGTCCGAGCCTCCCCTCACGGCGCGCGCGTGCCTGTCTTGCCGGTCACGTTCCCGCGCAGATAGTCGAGCGCGCGGTCGAGCTGGACATCGCTTGCCGGTGCCGTCGGCGGATGCGCGGCGGCGGGGATCCTGGCGACGGCGTCGCTCGCCTCCTTGTCGGTCTTGTCGGGCGAGCCGGCGTCGGGGTTCTTGAGGGCGCGCGGCAGATCGCGCTCGCGGATCGGCTTGAGCTCGTTCGCACTCTCGGCACTCGCCACCTGCACGACGACGTCGGGCTCGATGCCGACCTCCTGGATCGAGCGGCCCGACGGCGTGTAGTAGCGCGCCGTGGTCAGCCGGACCGCACCATGCCCGGGGATCGGGATGATGGTCTGCACGGTGCCCTTGCCGAACGAGCGCACGCCCATGAGAACGGCGCGGTGGTTGTCGTGGAGGGCACCCGCCACGATCTCGGAGGCGGACGCGGTCCCCCCGTTGATGAGGACGACGATCGGCACGCCGGAGATAAGGTCGTCGCCATGGGAGTTGTATTGCTGGTTGTCCTGCGGATGGCGCCCGCGGGTCGATACGATCTGACCGCGGTCGAGAAAGTCGCCCGAGACGGCGATCGCCTGGTCGAGGAGGCCGCCCGGATCGTCGCGCAGGTCGAGGACCAGGCCCTGGAGCTTGTCGTGCGCCTGGCTCCGCATCTTGTCGAGCGCCTGACGGACCTCGCTGTCGGCCAGCTCCGAGAAGATGGAGATGCGCAGGTAGCCGATCTTGCCGTAGAGCTTCCAATGCGCCGGGTGGACCTTGATCACCTCGCGGGTGAGCGTCAGCTCGAAGGGTGCCGTGGCACCCCGCCGGATGGTCAGCCGCACGGTCGAATTCTTGGGCCCGCGCAGCTTTTCCACCGCCTCCGACAAGCTGAGGCCGAGAACCGGCGAGCCGTCGATGGCGATGATGATATCGCCTGCCTGCATGGCGGCACGGGAGGCAGGCGTGTCGTCGATCGGCGAGACCACCTGGACGAGGCCGTCCTTCATGGTCACTTCCATGCCGAGGCCGCCGAACTCGCCCTTGGTTTCGACCTGCATCTCGCTGTAGCTCGTCGGATCGAGATAGCCCGAGTGCGGGTCGAGCGAGGTCAGCATTCCGTTCAAGGCCGCTGCGACCAGCTTGTTGGTGTCGACCGGGTCCACGTAGTCGGCCTGCACCAGCTGGAACACGTCGCCGAAGAAGCTGAGCTCCTTATAGACGCTGCTACCTTCGCCCGCCGCGCGCACCAGAAGCGGTACCGCGATGAGGGCGGCGATCAGAAGAGCTGCAAGCCGGAGCCGTCGCATGTTGACCTCGCCACTCGAATGTCCATGTCCTGCCGCCAAGATTTCCGCCTCTTGCCCGCCCGCGTCGGCCTGCCGCTCGGGAACGGATCCCGGCAGGGATCATCCCCTATTCTATATCGGGCCGCGGCTGGGGGCGACCGGACCTCACGGCATGGCAAAAGCACGGGCACCGGGAGGACTCTGCGGGGTGCCCGGGCGACTCTGGGGAAGGCCGGACGCTGGACGGGATATGGTCCGCGGAGCGAGCCTTGGCAAGGCTCGCCAGGCTGGGACCTATGGCGGCGCGGAAGCGACGGGAAGGCGCTCCCGTCGGGCGGAGCGATCAACGGCGTCAATGGCTTAGCAATGATCAACCGCCCTGGCAGCGCGCGGCGGCGCTTGACAGCCGCCCCCGCCGCGGCCCAAAAACCTGCCATTCCCAAGACGGGCCGCTGGACGTTTTCGATCGCGGCCGGCCTCCTCGAAGCGAGCGAAGAGCCCATGACAAACGGCGTTCTTGCCCGGCGGCCGTTCGGACTGCTGAGTCTTTCCGTTCTCGCCATCCTTCTCGGCTGCTTCACGGGCTTCGGTGCCGTGTTCTTCCGCGCCTTCATCGGCTTGATCCATAACCTGATGTTTCTCGGTCGTCTTTCGGCGATCTACGACGCCAATCTCTATACGCCCGCGAGCCCGTGGGGGGCACTCGTCATCCTAGTGCCCGTGATCGGCGGCATGGGAGTGACGCTCCTCGTTACGAAATTCGCCCCCGAGGCGCGCGGGCACGGCGTGCCCGAGGTGATGGACGCGGTCTATTACCAGGAAGGCCGCATCCGCCCGGTGGTGGCGGCGGTCAAGTCGCTGGCCTCCGCCCTTGCCATCGGCAGCGGGGCCGCGGTGGGGCGCGAGGGTCCGATCATCCAGATCGGCGCCTCGCTCGGCTCGACCGTGGGCCAACTCATTGCCATGGAACCCTGGCAGCGCATCACTTTGGTGGCGGCCGGCGCCGGTGCCGGCATCGCGGCGACCTTCAACACCCCGATCGGCGGCGTCATGTTCGCGATCGAGCTGATGATGCCCGAGGTGAGCGTGCGCACGTTCCTTCCCGTCGCCCTTGCGACCGGGGCTGCGACGTTCGTCGGACGCCTCTTCTTCGGGCTGCAGCCGGCATTCGCGGTGCCCTCGGCCCTCATGCTCTCGAATGCGCCGGCGACGTTCTCGGCATTGCTGCTTTACTCGCTCATGGGAGCGCTGATCGGTGTCGCGGCGACCGGCTTCATCCGCGGCCTGCATCTGGCCGAAGGCTGGTTCGAGCGCATCGGCAACCCCTATCTGCGTCACGCGAGCGGCATGCTCGTGGTCGGCGTCATGATCTATGCGCTTTTCCGCACCACCGGCCATTATCACGTCGAGGGCGTGGGATACTCCACAATACAAGATGTGCTGCTGGGCGGAATGGGTGCGGTCCCCGTGCTTGCCGTGCTCTTCGGCTGCAAGCTTGCGGCCACGATCTTGAGCCTGGGCTCGGGCTCCTCGGGCGGCATCTTTTCGCCCTCGCTCTTCATGGGCGCCACGCTCGGGGGGGCCTTCGGCGGGCTCGTCCATATGCTCTTCCCCGGCACCGACATCAGCGTCGCCGCTTTCGCGATGGTAGGGATGGCGGCCATGGTCGGCGGGGGTACCGGGGCAGCGATGACCGCGGTCACCATGATCTTCGAGATGACCCGCGACTACGACATCGTCATGCCGATGATACTTGCGGTGGCACTCAGCATCGGCGTCCGCCGCATGCTCTCGCGCGAGAACATCTACACGATCAAGCTGGTCGCGCGCCGGCATTTCATCCCCAAGGCGCTGCATGCAAACATGTTCCTCGTCCGCCGGGCGGGCGACGCGATGGAGAAGGACGTCCTTGTCCTGCCGCAAGATACGGGGTTTGCCGACTTCCTCGGGCGCCCGGAGCACGCGGGCAAGATGCGCCACGTGGTGCTGTCGCACGGGGAGCACATCGTCGGCGTGCTGCGCGTCAATACCGCCCTCCGGCGCGGGCTCGAGGCCGCCTATACCGGCGTCTCGCTCGCGGATATCGCCAGCCGGCGTTTCACCGTCGCGCGCGAGGACGACATCATGTATGGCGTGATCAGCCGCATGTGGCGGCGCGCGGCGACGATGGTCGTCGTCGTCCGCGCGGCGGGGATTCCGCGTGCGGCGGACGTGGTGGGCGCCATCACCAAGGAGCATGTCGCCGATTCGGTCGCGGAGAGCATCCGCCCCTATGGTGTGGACGACTCCGGTCCCTAGCGCCGAGGTTCACGAGCCGCGAAATCGTCGGCAATCCGAGTTATTGTCGCTGCTCGGCAAAGGAGCAAAAGATGTCTGGGATCTATGTCTTGATCGTTCTTCTCGCCGGCGGCCTGGGGTCGGCGGGGAGCGGAGGTACCGGGTTCTCCGCGGAGTTCAATTCGTCCGACGCCTGTCACGCGGCCCAAACGGCGGTCCTCGCCAAAGTTCCCCAATACCGCCTGAGCGGGGATTTCGTGACTCTGGTGCAATGCTTTCCCAAGGGGGCGAAGGCCCCCGATAGCCGGCCCTGACGTTCTGTGCTTCAACCCGGCGGCGGGTCTCCGGAGAGGGGGTGCTGATGCCAAGGGCCCGGTTCTCATGGTTGGCGGCACTCGGCGCGATGCTGCTCGCCGCGACGGCCGCGCGCGCCTCGGGCGTGGCCGAGCAATTCGAGGCGGCCCACGCGGCCCTCCGGCCCGCGAGCGAGAGTGCCGCCCAGCAGGCCGCGGTCGCCTATTTCGCAGCACAGGGTGCGGCCGGGGCGGCGTCGGGCTACGCCTTCAATCCGGTCGTGAACGGCATCGTCCGTGCTGCGAACCTGAGCGAGGCGGGGTGGTTCATGTGCGGCAACACGAGCCGTACCGCCGCCGAGGGGAAGGCTGGGCGCGTTCTTCCCTTCATCGCCTTTTTCGACCCCTCGAAGCCCGACGCCATTCGCGACGGCTCAATCGAGAGCGGCAATTTCGAGCTCGTGAGCGCATGGTGTCGGCAGCTCTACGGCATGACCTACCTGCCGCTTTCCCAATAGCGGCTCAGTATCGTCATTGCGAGGCGCCCGAAGGGCGCCGAAGCAATCCAGGACGGAGGCCGCACCCAGGTGCCGCTGGATTGCTTCGCTGCGCTCGCAATGACGGTTATCGACTGGCGACGCGAACTTCCGAACGGACACCTGTCAGACTTTGTGGCTCTCCAGCGTTGCCGGGTGGAAGAGCTCCTCGACCGCGATGAGCCGCGGCGAGAGGCCTTGGGCGTGATGGTGCTCGAGGAAGCTCGCGAGCACGCCGCGGTTGGCCTCGGCGCCGTAGGACCAGAAATCGCGCCCCATGAGGGCGCGCGCCGCCTTGAGCTGCTCCTCCACGAAGGGCAAGGTCACCTTCGCGGCCGAGCTGTCGCCGAGACGTGCCGTGGCCACCGCCTTGGCCCGCTCGAAGGCCTTGAAGACGGCACTCGGGAGCCAGGGATGGCGCTCGGCCAGGCTGCGGCGCACGCCGACGAGATGCATGATCGGAAAAATCCCCGTGCGGCGAAAGTATTCGCTTGCCGCCGCCGTCGGGTCGGCAAAGAGCCAGCCCACGTGGCGGTGGCCGCGGTCATGGCAGGAGGGTGCGCGCGGGGCCACGATGCCGTCGATCTCGCCGGCCTCGAGCAGGCGCGAGAGGCTCGCACCCTCGGGTGCCGGCTCGATGCGGACGTCGGCGGGCAATTCGAACGCAACCTTCTCGAACCTTCCCGGTTGCTCGAGGCCGCCCTGCACCCAGCGGATGTCGCCGCGCTTGACCCCGCCTTCCTCGAGGAGTGCCCGCGCCCACACGCAAGCGGTGAGCTGATACTCGGGCGTGCCGATCCTCCTGCCGACGAGATCGGCGGGCGAGCGGATGCCGCGGTCGGTACGGACATAGATGGCGGTATGGCGGAAGGCGCGAGAGGGAAAGACCGGGACCCCCACGTAAGCGCAGTCGCCCCGTGCTGTCTTGAGCGCAAAGCTGCTGAGCGACAATTCGCAGATATCGAACTCGGCGTGGCGGAACGCCCGGAAAAAGATCTCCTCCGGCTCGAGCGTCATGGCGACGGGGTCGACCCCGTCGATCGGCACACTCCCGTCGACGAGCGGCCGCGTGCGGTCGTAATCGCCGACGGCGATGGAGAGAGCGAGCTTCGCCATAGCGTGCCGCCTTGCCTTGATTGCGGGAGGAGGGTGCCCCGGGTCCAGCGATTAAATGCCATCGGGCCGAAGTTGGCCACGGCAAAAATCGCCCGGACGCGGGGAAAAGCGGGGCGGCACTGCCTTGCCACCTGCGGGCGGGCCGTCTTATGCTTCCCGCGGAACGGCCGCGAGAGCCGAGCAAGGATAAGCCGAAGGGAGAAGCGCTGGCCGTGGCCGCCGATCCGGCACTCGTCGAGGAGCTCGTCGCCGCGAACCGCATCCTCTTCCGGCAGGGGGTGGTAGACGGCTTCGGTCACGTGAGCGTGCGCGACGGCCGGGATGCCGCGCGCTTTCTGCTCGCGCGCAGCATGGCGCCGGCCCTCGTGACCGCGGCCGACGTCATGACCTTCGATCTCGACGGCGAGCCCGTGCCTCCCACCGCCAACGCGGTCTATGCCGAGCGCTTCATCCATAGCGAGATCTATCGGGCGCGCGCGGACGTTCGCGCCGTCGTTCACAGCCATTCGCCGGCCGTGATTCCATTCGGCGTGGTGAGCAGCACGCCCTTGCGCGCCATCTATCACATGGGCGGGTTTCTGGGACGGAGCGTGCCGATCTTCGAAATTCGCTCGGCGGCGGGGCCGGCTAGCGACATGCTGATCCGGGACCGCACGCTCGGTGCGGCCCTCGCGCGAGTGCTCGCGGCGGGGCCGGTCGTGCTCATGCGCGGGCACGGCTCGACCGCAGTCGGCGGCGATCTCAGACAGGCGGTCTACCGCGCGGTCTACACCGAAGTGAACGCGCGCCTGCAGATGGAGGCGATGCGTCTTGGTCCCGTCGTCTATTTGAGCGACGACGAGGCGGCCAATGCCGCCGCCACCAATGCGCGGCAGGTCGATCGTGCTTGGGAGCTCTGGAAAATGACGGCATGCGGTGCTGGTCCGGTATCGGGAGGGGAAGCGCTATGATCGGCAAAATGGGCATTCGGAGGCTGGCGGCGGCCCTTTTCGGCTGCGCGTGGCTCTGCACTTTGGGCGTTGGCTCGGCAGGAGCGGCCGAGGCCTACGATCTTCCCGTCATCCTCTCGCTCACGGGTGGTGCTTCGTTTCTCGGCAAGGCCGAGCAGCAATCGCTCCGGCTCATCGAGAAGTGGGTCAATGAAAACGGCGGCATCCGGGGGCGCACGCTGCATCTCGTCTTCTACGACGACCAGTCGAGCCCGCAGACCGCCGTGCAGCTCGCGAGCCAGGTGGTGGGTGCCCACCCCGCCGTCGAGATCGGCGCCAATCTCGTCGCCATGTGCAACGCCATGGCGCCGCTGATGCG
>DATJAC010000377.1:0-19689 GCA_035516655.1 Alphaproteobacteria bacterium
AGTGAGAAGCGAGAGCGAATCGATGATCGGGAAATGCGGGTCGACGCCGAGGAGGATGTGGTCCCACACCCAGAGGGAATCGAAGCCGAGCTCCTCCATGCGCACGCCGTATTCGATCAGCGCTTGCGCATCGGGCAGCTCGGGAAAGGCGGTGAAGTTCCGCATCGCGATCCCGAAAGTGTTCGCTAGTGCGGGCATGGGTGCTCCTTATGGAATTGAGGACCAGGAGTGGCGGACGTCGGACCCACCCCCCTTCCATCGGCCGCTCCTTAACGGGCGGCCGATCCCCCTCAAGGGGGGAGGGAATAGGTGGGCGACTTCAGCAGCTGCCCCCTCCCCCTCGAAGGGGGCTCGAGCCGCGAAGCGGATCGAGGGGGTGGGGGTGGCGCTCGAGTTTGCGAGAGTTGGCACTAGGCGATGTAGAGCTTGTCGGGATCGAGCTGGCGCAGCACCGCGAGCTCGCGCTCGCTCGGCGGCTCCGTGGCGCCGAGCTTCCGGGCGGCCAGGAGCTCGAAGCCGGTATTGTCCCGGACCTGCTCGAGGGTGACGCCGGGATGCAGGGCCAGGACCTGCATCGCCCTGGTCTCCTCCTCGAAGCCCATGACGGCGAGGTCGGTCACGACCCGGTACATCCCGCCCGCGAGGAGGCCGCTCTCCCGCCTGCTCGTCCCGCCGCGGATGAAGCCCGGGCTGGTGACGAAGTCGACCTTCTCGACGAAGCGGCGCTTCTCGTGCTTCATCGCGACGATCATCTGCGTGAGGCTCGAGATGTCGTTGCCCCCGCCGGTACCGGGGAGGCGGGTCGTGGGATTGTCGGGGTCGCCGATGAAGGAGCTGTTGAGGTTGCCGTGCCGGTCGATCTGGGCGCCCCCCATGAAGCCGATGTCGACGTAGCCGCGCTGGAGAAGAAGCAGCACGTCGGTCGAGCTCAGCACCATGTTGGCGCGGCGCGTGCAACGCTGCTCGTTGGTCGAAGGCGGCAGCTGCCCGGGCTCGACGAAGGCGCCGATGGTGCCGCCCTCGAAGAGGATGGTCAGACCCGGCCCGTGCAGGCGCTGGGCCAAGGTCGCGGCCAGGAGCGGAATCCCCACGCCCGCGAACACCACCTGGCCGTCCTCGAGCAGCCGGCCCGCCATCACCGCGAGCAGCTCGCTCGCCGTGTAGCTGCCGACCTTGCGCGCGGCCATCGTCTCAGTCGTCATAGATGCGCCTCCCGCGACGGCTCGCGTCGAGCAGCTCCTCGATGCCGAGGAGATTCAAATAAGCGGCCCAGTCCTTGGGGCCGTAGAAATAGCGCTCGAGATATTCGGCGATCGCCTTCTCCGCGTCCTTGCGCATCGAGGCCGCATAGGCGTCGAGGTGCTTGAAGAAGGGCTCGTAGACACCGTAGCACTCGTGGGGAGCGCAGCCGAAGGGCGCCTCGACGACCGCATCGACGGTGAAGAAGGGGATCTTCGTATGGTCGGGCGCGCGCCTGATCTGGTCGTTGGAGATAATCCGCTCGGTAGTGAGGATGACTCGGTTCGCCGCCATGGCGAGGTCGATGTCCATGAACTGGAGCCCGTCCATCTGGGCATTGCCGTAGGCATCGCAGCGCTGGACGTGGATGAGGGCCACGTCGGGATTGAGGGCGGGTACGAGCACGAGCTTCTCGCCGGTGAAGGGGCAGTCGATCACGCGCGCGTCGGGCAGCCGTGCCAACACGTCCGAGCCCATCATCGAGCGCAGGGGAAGGAAGGGCACGCCCATGGCCCCGGCGCGGAAGCGCATGCCGACCGCCATGTGGCTCCACTCCTCGAAGCGCGCCCGCTTCTGCTCCGTGTAAATGCGCATGATCTTGGATACGCCCCAGACGATCCCTTGGCTGAACCAGCTGGTGAGGAGGTGATCGCAGGCACCCGAGGCGAAGAGCAGCTCGCCCTCGCTCGAGCTGATGCTGCGCGCGCAAGCGAGCCCCTTGCGGCGCGCGCGGATGAGCGCCCACACCATCGCCATCGGCGTGCGCGAGAGCGTGCTGCCGCCGATGCCGACCGTGGCCCCGTCGGGTACGAGCGCTGCCGCCTCGGCGAGCGACATCACCTTCTCGCGCAGGCTCCGGTCGCGCTCGGCGGTCTTGCGGCGCAGCTCGAGATAAGGCTCGGTCAATAGTCCTCTCCTTGCCCTAGGCCGCGCGGTTGAGGCCGGTCTCGCGGTTGAAGTCCTCGATGAGCGCGTCCCATTTCGGCAGGGCGTCCTTGAGCCCTTGCCAGAAGCCCTGGCCGCGGCGGCGCTCGAAATCCGCGAGCGGCACGCCCTGCTGCTCGACCCAGGTATAGTAGCCGAGATTGAAGATGCGCTTGCGCTCGCTCTCGCCGAGCTCGATGAGATGGTCGTCGGAGAGGCCGTCGAGATGCCGGCCGGCCACCTCCCCCGCGTGGATCTCCGCGAAGCCCTCGGCATAGTGGCGCGCCTCGAACTTGCGCCGCTCGCTGCCGTACATGGCCGCACTGTCCGTGGCCACGCTCACGACGGCGTCGTCGGGGCCGAGCGAGAGGCGTTTCGCGACCTTGATTGCGGCCAGCAGGTTGGCGATGCTCGAGAGGCCGAGGGCGTCGAGCTCCGCCACCAATTGCCGGTCGAGCTTGCGGTGCCGCTCGAGATAGCGCTGCCCGACCTCGCTGTTGAAGAGGAGATTGAGCGAATCGGTGCTGCGGTCCGAGATGCCGACCACGATGTCGTTGTTCATCACGTTATGGATGAAGGGGATGTGCTTGTCGCCGATGCCCTGGATGTTGTGCTCGCCAAAGCCGTTCTCGAGCATGGTCGGGCACTCGAGCGCCTCGACGGCGGCGATCTTGGCCCCGCATGCGGCCTTGAGGTAGTCGCCCGCACCGAGGGTGCCGGCCGAGCCCGAGGCAGCTACGAAGGCGGCAAGCCGCAGGGCCGGATGGCCCTGCCGGGCGTGCTCGTAGACGGCGCGAAGGGCGGGCCCGGTCGCGGCGTAATGGATGAGGTGATTGCCGAACTCGGAGAACTGGTTGAGGATGACGTTCGAGGAATCGCGCGCGAGCTCCGCGCATTTGTCGTAGATTTCCTTGACGTTGCTCTCCGTCCCCGGCGTGCGCACGATGTCCTCGCGCTCCCGCACCCAGGCCTTGAGCCAATCGAAGCGCTCCTGGCTCATGCCCGCCGGCAGCACGGCGACGCCGCGGCAGCCGAGGATGCGCGAGATCGCCACCCCGCCGCGGCAATAGTTGCCGGTCGAGGGCCACACCGCCTTGTGGGCAGCGGGGTCGAATTGCCCCGTCACCAGGCGCGGGACGAGGCAGCCGTAGGCGGCCAGAACCTTGTGGGCGGCGATCATGGGAAAGGTGCGGCCGAGGACGAGGAAGATGCGCGCCTTCACCCCGGTGAGCGCTGCGGGCAGTTCGAGATGGACCGGGACCGGCGCCATCCCCTTGCGCCGCCGGTCGTTGTACCAATGCACGCGGAAGAGGTTGGCGGGCTCGGCTGCGTCGGCATCCACCTCCCCCAGCCGTGCGGCAACGCTTGCGGGGATGCGCGCGGGTGCTGCGAGCTCGCCGAAGGTCGGCAGCACCACCCCTGCCGCGCGCAGATGGCGCACGGCGCGCTCACGCATGGTGCGATCGACGATCCCGGTCGCGAGCTCGGTCCAGGCCATGGCGGGGGATAGGTCTATCTTGTTATCGTCCTATTCTTAATACCATAGGGCCGAGGGCGCCTCAACTCCCTTGGCGGCGCCCCAAGCGGCGCAGGTACTCGATGTCGAGCGGCAGCTTCTCGCCGAGCCAGAGGGCGTGCTCCGAGTGGTCGGCAGGATCGTCCCCGGTCTCGGGATGGATGAGCACCGAGAGGCCCTGGTGATTGAGGGCGAGCCAGGGGACGAGGCGGGGGAACTCGGCGGGGGCAAAGGCGACCTGGTACATGGGCTTGGGGTGGGGACCGACCGGCTCGTCGCGCCAGCGCCCGAGGGCCACCGTGAAGGCTTCTGCGATCGCCTCGCGCAAACTCGCGGCGCGCGCGCGCGAGCCGGCGTCGTCGTAATAGACGTGGGCGTGGTAGCCGGTGATTTTGCTCGGGTCCGCCGGGCTCATCGCGGGCCCGCCTTGCCGAAGAGGCCCATCACATAGGCCACATGGAGGGCCAGGACCGGGCCCCAGCCGACCATCGGCCAGACGAACCAGGCGAAGCCGGGCGTGAAGAGGCGATTGACCACGACGCAAGCCCCCACCACGACGAAATAGCCGACGAGATGCAGGCGGAAGCCGCGCAGGCGGCGGGCGGCGGCGTTCGGCACTTGGTCGGTTCTAGGCTCCGGCATGGCGACGTTCCCACGGTCTTGCCCGCTCCCTAATGTAACGCAAGACCTCATCCTGAGGAGCGATCCGAAGGATCGCGTCTCGAAGGACGAGGGCCACGGCGTGCGAGAGTCGGTAATGCCGAAAAGTCACGGCGGAGCAACGCCTCTTTCTTTTCGCGTCGCCACCTTTTGATTTGACGCTCTGCCGCAATGGCATCGTCGATGCGGGCGAACTCCTGATGAAACACAAGCTCGACCGGGCGCCGGTCCTTCGTGTAGCCGCCGAAATGCCCGGCATTGTGCTCGGCGATCCGGCCTTCAAGGCTGCTACGCGTGCTGCCCACATAGTACGAATTGTCGCTGCAGCGGAGCATGTATACGAACGCTGCCATGCTCGAATACTCAAGCGCCTTTGCGTCACACGCCCCTCATCCTTCGAGACGCCGCCTGCGGCGGCTCCTCAGGATGAGGACCTCGCACGGGACTTCACCCTGAAGAGCGATCCGAAGGATTGCGTCTCGCAGGATGAGGGCGCTCAGAGCGGAATGTTGTCGTGCTTCTTCCACGGGTTCTCGAGCCTCTTCTCGCGCAGCATGGCGAGCGCCCGGCAGACGCGGCGGCGGGTCGAGTGCGGCGAGATGACGTCGTCGATGAAGCCGCGGTGGCCGGCGACGAAGGGGTTGGCGAATTTCTCGCGATACTCCTCGGTGCGGCGGGCGATCTTCTCGGCGTCGCCGCTGTCCTGGCGGAAGATGATCTCGACCGCCCCCTTGGGTCCCATCACCGCGATCTCGGCGGTGGGCCAGGCGTAGTTGAAATCGCCCCGCAGGTGCTTCGAGCTCATGACGTCGTAGGCACCGCCATAGGCCTTGCGCGTGATCACGGTCACCTTGGGCACCGTCGCCTCGGCAAAGGCGAAGAGGAGCTTCGCACCATGCTTGATGATGCCGCCGAACTCCTGGGCGGTGCCCGGCAGGAAGCCCGGCACGTCGACGAAGGTCACGATCGGGATGCCGAAGCAATCGCAGAAGCGCACGAAGCGCGCCCCCTTCTTGGCGCTGTCGATGTCGAGGCAGCCGGCGAGCACCATCGGCTGGTTGGCGACGATGCCAATGGTCGCCCCCTCCATGCGCGCGAAGCCGACGACGATGTTGCGCGCATAGTCGGCCTGGATCTCGAAGAAGTCGCCGTCGTCGACGACCTTCTCGATGAGCTCCTTCATCTCGTAAGGCTTGGTCGGGTTGGCGGGGACCAGGGTATCGAGGGAGAGCTCGATGCGCTCGGGCGAATCCTCGCTCGGCCGCATGGGCGGCTTCTCGCGATTGGAGGCCGGCAGGAAATCGATGAAGCGCCGCAAGGCGAGAAGTGCCTCGACGTCGTTCTCGAAGGCGCCGTCGGCAACGCCCGAGCGGGTCGTATGGGTGACCGCCCCGCCGAGCTCCTCCTGGGTGACGCTTTCCTGCGTCACGGTCTTCACCACGTCGGGGCCGGTCACGAACATGTAGGAGCTGTCCTTGACCATGAAGATGAAGTCGGTCATCGCCGGCGAATAGACGGCACCTCCGGCGCAAGGTCCCATGATGAGCGAAATCTGGGGAATGACGCCCGAGGCGAGCACGTTGCGCTGGAACACCTCGGCATAGCCCGCGAGCGAGGCCACCCCCTCCTGGATGCGCGCCCCGCCCGAATCGTTGAGGCCGATCACGGGGGCACCCACCTTCATCGCCTGGTCCATGATCTTGCAGATTTTCTCCGCATGCGCCTCGGAGAGCGAGCCGCCGAAGACGGTGAAGTCCTGGCTGAAGACGAAGACGAGCCGGCCGCTCACGGTCCCCCAGCCGGTCACCACGCCGTCGCCCGGGATCTTCTGCGTCTCCATGCCGAAATCGCCGCAACGATGCTCGACGAACATGTCCCACTCCTCGAAGGAGCCGGGATCGAGCAGCACGTCGATGCGCTCGCGGGCACTGAGCTTGCCCTTGTCGTGCTGGGCTTTGACGCGGCGCTCGCCGCCGCCTGCGCGTGCCGCCGCCCGCTCGCTCTCGAGCCGTCGCAAAATCTCCTGCATGGGTGTTCACCCCTCCGCGGGCCCGACCGGACCGCGCCCGCCCTTGTTGCAGAAGCGTTGCAGATAGCATGGGCGGGAGCGGAAGGCTAGGCGCCTGACCCCTGAACTCAGCCGGCGAGCAGGTCAAGGAAGCGGGCGGCCGCCGCGATCTCCGCCGAAAGTGCCGCCCGGCGCGCCATCGCCTCCGGGTCCTCGCCCCAGCGCTCGCTCTGATAGCTCTCGTCAAGGAGCGAGAGGGCCGTGGCCGCCGCGGCATCGATCTCGCCCTCGAGGAGGGCCAAGCCCAGGATGAGCGAGCCGCAGGCGGCGGTCGCCGCGGCCAGTGCCGTCAAGCGCCAGAGATCGGCGGCCGCGACGGCACCTCGCAAGGTGGCGAGGCTCGCCGCCGGTTGTACTATGGCGACGATGCCCGCGGTCACGCGCAAGGGGGCGCCGTAATGCCGCTCCGCCCAATCGACGAGCGGTTGCCAGCCCGCCTGCTGGCGCCCCGCGAGGGCTGCGGGCCCGGGGGCGCGGTAGCAGAGGAGATCGCTCGCCGCGTAGGCGGCCGTGCGCTCGACCACCGCCGCGCGATGGGGGGCGACGACGTCGATCGCCGAGCTTGCCAAGCGGGTGAGCGGCATGGTGCCCGCGTCGAGCTGCTCCCCTTGCGCCCGCCACTCCGCGGCGACCGCCTCCGCAAGTGCGCGCTGCGGCAGCAGCAAGGGCTGTCCGCCTGGTGTCGCGAGCGCTTTGCCGTCGAGGGCGACGCCGTGCAGGCCGTCGCGCGCGACGACTCCAACCTCGCGATAGCGGCGCCGCTTGCGGGATACGCTCACGGCAGGAGCGTTAGGATCGCCGCCGGGAGCTCGGCGGCGGCCGCGACGATGCGATCGGCCCCTGCCGCGGCGAGCTCCGCGGCCGGATGGTAGCCCCAGCCCACGCCCACGGCTTTCGCCCCTGCCGCGCGCGCCATCAGCACGTCGAAGGTGGTGTCGCCGATCATGACGCAGGCGGCGGCCTCGACCCCGGCCTCGGCAATGGCGCGCTCGAGCATGAAGGGGTGCGGTTTGCCCGGACCGCCGTCGCTCGTCTGCAAAGTCATGAAACGGCCGAGGAGCGCGTGGCGCTCGAGGGTGCGCTCGAGGCCCCGGCGGCTCTTGCCCGTGGCAATGCCGAGGAGATAGCCCGCCGCCTCAAGGGTGGTGAGGGCAGCTTCGATGCCGGGGAAGAGCGGCTCCTCGAAGTCACTGCGGTTGCGCAACGAAAAGAAGGCCTCGCGGTAGCGCTCGGTGAGCCGGGCGGGATCGATCCCCGAGTCGGCCGGGGCCAGGGCCGCAAGCGCGTCCGCGAGTGGGAGGCCGATGACGCGGCGCGACTGTTCGGGGCCGGGGGGTGTGAGTCCTACGGAAGCGAACGCGGCACTGACCGCGGCCGCAATCGTGTGCTGGCTGTCGACGAGCGTGCCGTCGCAGTCGAAGACCGCGAGGCGCAGGGCAAAGGGCCTCTCCATGCCGTCCTATGTGGCGCAAATCGCGGGCGATTGCAAAGGCTCGCCACCAGCTGAAAGGCACAATTGCCGAGCGCAGAAAACGGCTTCTAACGGCCCCATGGTTCGAGACGCGCGGCCTTCGGCCACGCGCCTCACCATGAGGACTTCCGTATTCCAAGGGTTTGTCCTCGTCCTGAGGAGCCGCCGAAGGCGGCGTCTCGAGGCACGAGAGCAACGCTGTCAATTTTCCCGCCGCCTGCTAAATTGCATCATCATGACGATTGCGAATGAGCGCGCCCGAGCGCCGGCCTTGGCTGGGATACGTCGCAAGCGCCGCACGCTTGCCGCCTGCGGCGGTGCCCACATCCTGCACGACGGCCTCGGCAACGCGCTCTACGTGCTCTTCCCCCTCTGGCAGGCGGCCTTCGGCCTCTCGCTCGCCGAGATCGGCCTCTTGAAGACGGTCTATTCCGGGGCACTCGCCGGCCTCCAGCTCCCGGCAGGGGTCCTCGCCGAGCGCGGCGGCGAGCGCGCGCTTCTGGTGCTGGGCACGGCCCTTGCGGGCCTCGGCCTCGTCCTCGCCGGCTGGTCCCAAGGCTTTCTCTCGCTCGCCCTCTGCCTCGCCTTGAGCGGGGCCGGCTCGAGCGTGCAGCATCCGATCAGCTCGTCCCTGATCGCGCGGGCCTACGAGAAAAGCGGCCTGCGCGCGGCCCTCGGCACTTACAATTTCGCGGGCGATCTCGGCAAGGTGGCCCTCCCGGCCGCGGCGGCCTGGCTCATCGCGCTCCTCGCCTGGCGCTCGGCGAGCATCGCACTCGGCTCGGGCGTGATCGTGGCGGCCCTCGCCGCCCTCGCCGCCCTCGGGCTGCAGCGCGAGGCCCGTCCCGCCCAAGCGGCGGCCGCAGTGCCGAACGGTGCCGCGGCGGCGCCGCGGGTTGCCTGGAGCGCGAGTGCGCGGCGCGGCTTCGTGGCTCTCGCGGCGATCGGCGTCGTCGACAGCGCCACGCGCAGCGGCTTTCTCGTATTCCTGCCCTTTCTGCTCGGCGCCAAAGGTGCGGGCCTGCCGACGATCGGGCTCGCCATGAGCCTCGTCTTTGCCGGTGGTGCCACCGGCAAGTTCGTCTGCGGCCTGCTCGCCGACCGCGTCGGCATCCTCCGCAGCGTGATCATCACGGAGTGCGCCACGAGTGCCGGCATCCTTGCCCTCCTGCCGCTCTCCCTCAGTAGCTCGCTCATCCTCCTTCCCGCGATCGGCCTGGCCTTGAACGGCACCTCCTCGGTCCTCTACGGCACGGTCGCCGAGCTCGCCCCGGCCGAGCGCCGCGCCCGCGCCTTCGGGCTCTTCTATACTCTCAGCATCGGCGGCAGTGCCCTCTCCCCTGCCTTCTACGGCGTCCTCAGCGACAGCGTCGGCCTGCCCCCGACCCTTGCCGTGGTCGCCGCGGTGGTGCTGCTCGTGGTCCCGCTCACCCTGCCCTTGCGCGCGCCGCTCCGCGAGCTGCGGACGCCCTAAACCTCGAGCTCCTCGAAGGGGTCTTCCCGGCTCTCCGGATCGAAGCCGAAGAGGCGCCAGCTCGCGCGCATGTGCTCGGGTAGGGGTGCGGTCACGTTGAGCGACTTTCCGCTCCGAGGATGGGGCAAGGTGATGGCGCGGGCATGGAGGTGGAGCTTGCGCGAGATGGTCTCGCCGGAGAGGAAGGCCGCCTTGCCGCCGTATTTGCCGTCGCCCATGATCGGCGTGCCGAGGGCCGCCAGATGGACGCGGAGCTGGTGCGTGCGTCCGGTCACGGGCCAGAGCGCCACCCAGGCGGCCTTCTTGCCCATATGCTCGAGCACCTTGTAGTAGGTGACGGCGCGCTTGCCCTCATCCTCGTCCGGAACCATGCGCTCGCCCGCCTTGCCGGGCAGCTTGGCGAGCGGCAGGTCGATCTTGCCCTGGAACGGCCGGGGCACGCCGACCGTGATCGCCCAGTAGATCTTGCGCGTGGTGCGGCGGCGGAAGGCTTCGGCGAGTGCCCGTGCCGATGCGGCATTGCGGCCGAGGAGGAGCACCCCGCTCGTGTCGCGGTCGAGGCGGTGGACGAGGCGCGGGCGTTCCGCCGCTCCGAAGCGCAAGGCTCCGAGCATGCCGTCGAGATGACGCGCGGTCCCCGTCCCGCCTTGGACCGCGAGCCCGGGCGGCTTGTCGAGCACGAGCACGTCATCGTCGCGATAGAGTACCAAGGTTTGCACGAGCTGCCGGTCCTCGGCCGAGACGCCCGCTCGCGGCCGCGCGCGCGGTTCAGGAGCCTCGCCGAGCGGGGGGATGCGCACGCTCTCCCCACCCACGAGCCGAGCCCCCGCCTTGGCGCGCTTGCCGTCGAGCCGCACCTGGCCGGTGCGCAGGAGCTTCTCGAGCCGGGCATGGCCGAGGGCGGGGAAATGCTGCTTGAACCAGCGGTCCAGGCGGAGCCCCGCCTCCTCCGCGGCGACGACGAGGGTAGCGATCGCCCCCGTCATGGCTCCTCCTTCGCCTTCTTCTCGCGCAGCCGGCTCCAGTAGTCGAGGCGCTTCCTGATCTCGCGTTCGAAGCCGCGCTCGGCGGGGGCGTAGAAGGTCTCGCGCGCCATGCCGTCGGGGAAATAATTCTGGCCCGAGAAGGCCTCTGGCGTGTTGTGGTCGTACTCGTAGCCCTTGCCGTAGCCGAGATCGCGCATGAGCCGGGTCGGCGCGTTGAGGATGTGCATGGGGGGTGCCAACGAGCCCGTCTCGCGGGCGGCGCGATTGGCCGCCCCCATGGCGACATAGGCCGCGTTCGATTTGGGTGCCGTCGCGAGATAGATGACGAGCTGGGCAAGGGCGAGCTCGCCCTCGGGCGAGCCGAGGCGCTCGTAGGTCTCCCAGGCGGCGATCGCCTGGAGCAGGGCTTGCGGATCGGCGAGGCCCACGTCCTCGACGGCAAAGCGCGTGAGCCGGCGCGCGATATAGCGCGGCTCCTCCCCGCCCGCGAGCATGCGCGCGAGCCAATAGAGGGCGGCGTCCGTGTCCGAGCCGCGCAGGCTCTTATGGAGGGCCGAGATGAGGTTGTAGTGACCCTCCTGGGCCTTGTCGTAGAGGGGAGCGCGGCGCTGCACCGCCTGCATGAGGGCCTGCGTATCCAAGGGCTCGGCCGGCCGCAGGGCGAAGAGCTCCTCGGCCAGGTTGAGGACATAGCGCCCGTCGCCGTCGGCGATGGCGCGGAGCGTGGCGCGCGCCTCGGGGTCGAGCGGCAGCTTCCGTCCCTCGGCCCGCTCGGCGCGCGCCATGAGAATCTCGAGGGCGGCGTCGTCGAGCCGGCGCAGGACCAGCACCTGACAGCGCGAGAGCAAGGCCGCGTTGAGCTCGAAGGAGGGGTTCTCCGTGGTCGCCCCCACGAGGGTCACGGTGCCGTCCTCGACGTAGGGCAGGAAACCGTCCTGCTGGGCGCGGTTGAAGCGGTGGATCTCGTCGATGAAGAGGAGCGTGCCCTCGCCCATCGTGCGCCGCTTCTTCGCGGCATCGAACACCTTGCGCAGGTCCGCCACACCCGAGAACACGGCGGAGAGCAGCACGAACTGCATCTTGCTGACCTGCGCCAGGAGGCGCGCGATCGTGGTCTTGCCGGAGCCCGGCGGCCCCCAGAGGATGATCGAGGCGAGCCGCCCGGCCTTGACCATGCGGCCGATGGGTCCGTCGGCGGCGAGGAGATGGTCCTGCCCTACCACCTCGTCCAGGCTCTTGGGTCTCAAGCGATCGGCAAGCGGATGGGGGGCCGAGGCTTCGAAAAGCCCGCTCAATTGCTGACCACCACGTTGAGCACGCGCTCGCCGCGGCGCAGGCTGAGCTGCCAGGTGCCCGACTGGCGCCCCAAGGCCGCGCGCAGCTGGTCGACGTCGCGCGTGTCGGTGCCGTTGATGCGCAGGATGACGTCGCCCGGCTTGACGCCGAGATTGCCCGCCGGCGTGTCGGGGGCCACCTTGGTCACGACCACACCCTTCTGGAAGCCGCTCACCCCAAGCTCGTCCGCGACCGCCGGCGAGAGGTTCGTCACCGTAGCCCCGGTCAGGGGCGACGACCCTTCGAGCCGAGTCGTCTCGCGCGGCACCGTCTCGGGCGGGGCGGTCAAGGCGATCGTCAGATCGAGCTGCTGGCCGCGGCGGTCGACCGCGAGGTCGGCCTTGGCGTTCAAGGGCTTCGTGGCGATGCGGTAGCGCAGCGATTCCGCGTCGTTGACGATGCGGCCGTCGATCTTGAGGATGACGTCGCCGGGCTTGAGGCCGGCGGCGGCGGCAGGGCCGCCCTTGTAGACGTCGTTCACCAGGACCCCCATCGGACGCGAGAGCCCGAGCGAGCCCGCGATCTCCGCGGTCACCGTCTCGCCCTGGGCGCCGAACCAGGGCCGCACTAGCTTGCCGCCCGCGAGGATGCCGCGCACCACGGTGCGGACCATGTTCGAGGGAATGGCGAAGCCGATGCCGATCGACCCGCCCGAGCCCGAGTAGATCGCCGTGTTCACGCCGATGAGCTTGCCGTCCATGGTGACGAGCGCACCGCCCGAATTGCCCGGGTTGATCGCGGCATCGGTCTGGATGAAGAAGTTGAAGTCGTTGATGCCCAGCCCGGTGCGCGCCAAGGCCGAGATGATGCCGCTCGTCACCGTCTGGCCGACGGCGAAGGGGTCGCCGATGGCGAGCACGAGGTCGCCTACCTCGGCCGCGTCGGAGTCGCCGAACTCGAGGGCCGGCAAGCGCTCGCCGTGGGTGTCGATGTGGAGGACCGCCAGGTCCGCGCGCTCGTCGGATCCCACGAGCTTGGCCTCGAATTCGCGCCGGTCGGCCAGCACCACCGTGATCTGATCCGCCCCCTTGACCACGTGGTGGTTGGTCACGATGGTGCCGTCGCTGCCGACGATGACGCCCGAGCCGAGCGAGCTCTGGACCTTCTTCTCGGGCTCGCTGCCGAAGAAGTTCTGCCCGAAGAAGCGGCGGAAGAAGGGATCTGCGAAAAGGGGCGAGCTGCGCTGCTCGACGACCGTGCGCGTGTAGATGTTCACGACCGCCGGAGCCACTTTCTTCACCACCGGGGCAAAGCTCAAGGTGATCTGCTCGCGCGTGTCGGGTGCCGCCTTGGCACTCGCCGCCGCCGGGCAGGCCAGGACGAGGGCGAGGAGGAGAAGCCTGAGGCAAGCCGTCTTAGCTGTCATCGCCTGTCTGTCGCCTGTCAAAAATCGGCGCATGGCCCCGCTCGGCCGGCGCCTGCCCTCGCTCCCCGTGCGTAGGGCGGGGCGGCACTGCCGCATGAACGGGTACTGTCGCACCTAATGTTGCAACTCACATAATGTAGCAACTCAGAAGCAAAAGGGCAGCCGACTCGGGCTGCCCCCTCGTCTCGGCCTCTGCGGTGCCTAGCCCTCAGGCCGCCTCCGCCTCAGCAGCCGCCTCGGGTTTGGGTCCGGAATCCTGGCCCTTGGCGGCGGCATCGCGCTCGACGAGCTCGATGATCGCCATGGCGGCCGCGTCGCCGTGGCGGAAGCCCGCGCGCAGGACGCGGGTATAGCCCCCGGCCCGCGTCCGGTAGCGCTCGGCCAAGGTGCTGAAGAGCTTCTCGGCCAGCTTGCGGTCCTTGAGCACCGCGAGCGCCTGGCGCCGCGCGTGGAGCCCGCCGCGCTTGCCGAGCGTGATCAGCTTCTCCACCACCGGGCGCAGATCCTTGGCCTTGGGCAGGGTCGTGGTGATCTGCTCGTGCTTGATGAGGGCCGCCGCCATATTGGCGAACATCGCCTTGCGGTGGCTGCTGGTCCGGTTAAGCTTGCGCCCCTGAAGACGGTGCCGCATCGCGTACGCTCCTCCCTCGCATCCCGCCGCTCAGTAGGGCTCCTCGAGCCGCTTGGCGAGGTCCTCGATGTTCTCGGGCGGCCAGCCCGGGATCTCCATGCCGAGATGGAGACCCATCTGGCTCAGCACTTCCTTGATCTCGTTGAGCGACTTGCGCCCGAAGTTGGGCGTGCGCAGCATCTCGGCCTCGGTCTTCTGCACGAGATCGCCGATATAGATGATGTTGTCGTTCTTGAGGCAGTTGGCGGAGCGCACCGAGAGCTCGAGCTCGTCGACCTTGCGCAGGAGATTCTTGTTGAAGGGCAGCTCGGCGGGGTGCTCCTCCTCGCGCGCGTGCACCGGCTCGTCGAAGTTGATGAAGAGCTTGAGCTGCTCCTGCAGGATGCGTGCGGCAAGCGCCACCGCGTCCTCGGGCCGGACCGCACCGTTGGTCTCGACCGTCATCGAAAGCTTGTCGTAGTCGGTCACCTGTCCGACTCTGGTATTCTCCACCTTGTAGGAGACCTTGCGCACCGGGCTGAAGATGGCGTCGACCGGGATGAGCCCGATCGGCGCATCCGTGCTGCGGTTGGCCCCGGCGGCGACGTAGCCCTTCCCGCTCTCGACCGTCATCTCCATGGAGATCTTGGCCCCCTGGTCGAGGGTGCAGATCACGTGGTCGGGGTCGAGCACCTCGATGTCGTGGCCGGTCTCGACCTGGCCGGCGGTGACCTCGCCGGGCCCGCTCGCGCGCAGCTGGATCTTCTTGGGGCCCTCGCCGTGCATCCGGAGCGCCATCGACTTGATGTTGAGCACGATGTCGGTCACATCCTCCTGCACGCCGGGAAGCGAGGAGAACTCGTGGAGCACGCCCTCGATCTGCACGGAGGTGACGGCCGCACCCTGGAGGGAGGAGAGCAGCACGCGCCGGAGCGCGTTGCCGAGGGTCAAGCCGAAGCCGCGCTCGAGCGGCTCGGCCACCGCCGTCGCCGAGCGGTCGGCGCGCGTGCCCGACTGGATCTCGAGCTTCGAGGGCTTGATCAATTCGGTCCAATTTTTCTGAATCACGGGAGCAACCTTTCGGTGTTAGCGCGGAACTCTCTCCGCGGTCGATGCGATCTTCCTGACCGGCGGCCGGAGGGCATCCGGCCCGAGGCGGCCCGCAGCATTGCGGGCGCCGCCTCCTCGTCACACCCGGCGGCGCTTGGGCGGACGGCAGCCGTTATGCGGGATCGGCGTCACGTCGCGGATGGCCGTGATGGTGAAGCCGACGTTCTGCAGCGCGCGCAAGGCCGACTCGCGCCCGGCCCCCGGCCCTCTGACCTCGATCTCGAGCGTCTTCATGCCGTGGTCCATCGCCTTCTTGCCGGCATCCTCCGCCGCCATCTGGGCGGCATAGGGGGTCGACTTGCGCGAGCCCTTGAAGCCTTGCGAGCCCGAGGAGGACCAGGCGATGGCGTTGCCCTGGGCGTCGGTGATGGTGATCACCGTATTGTTGAAGGTCGCGTTCACGTGCGCGACACCCGAGGTGATGTTCTTCCGCTCGCGACGGCGCCGCGGGGCTGCTGCCTTGGCCATGCTGGAACCCGATCCCTAAGCGTCCGAACTCACACGGCCTTCTTCTTGCCGGCGATGGGGCGCGCCTTGCCCTTGCGGGTGCGCGCGTTGGTGTGGGTGCGCTGACCGCGCACCGGGAGCCCCTTGCGATGGCGCAAGCCGCGATAGCAGCCGAGATCGAGGAGGCGCTTGATGTTCATCGCCGTCTCGCGCCGCAGGTCGCCCTCGACCTGGTACTCGCGGTCGATCGTCTCGCGGATGCGGATGACCTCCTGCTCGGTCAGCTCGCTCACCCGGCGCTTGGCCGGAATGCCGACCTTCTCGCAGATTTCCGCCGCCTTGGTGGGGCCGATGCCATAGATATAGGTGAGGGCGACTTCGACCCGCTTTTGCGTCGGGATATTAACGCCGGCAATGCGCGCCAATTTTCACTCTCCTGGGGGGCCGGTTCAGCCACGACGAAACGCCCCTCCTGGCCCACTGCCGGGAGGGGGACAGGCAATTATAGGGCGAAATCGGCTCCAGTCAACCCCTCATCCGGCTCGACCGCCCGCCAAAATGGCCTCGATCGCCTTGCTCACCTGGTCGATCGGGGCCATGCCGTCGACCTTCTTGAGGAGCCCTTTCGCGGCATAATAAGGCAGAATCGGGGCCGTGCTGGCGTGGTAGGCGGCAAGCCGCGCCTTGACCGTCGCCTCGTTGTCGTCGGGGCGGCGGGTGAAGCTCGTGCCGGCGCAGACGTCGCACACCCCCTCCCGCACGGGCCGCTTGAACTCGTCGTGGTAGCCCGCCCCGCAAGTGGCACAGGTGTAGCGCCCGACGATGCGCTTGGTGAGGACCGCCTCGTCGACCTCGAGCTCGATCACGTGGTCGAGCGTCAGATGCTTCTCGGCCAGCAGGCGGTCGAGGGCCTCGGCCTGGGCGGTCGTGCGCGGGAAGCCGTCGAGCACGAAGCCGCGCCGGCAGTCGTCCCGGTCGATGCGCTCGGAGATGATGGCGATCACCACCTCGTCGGGTACCAACTTGCCCGCCTTCATGATCGCCTCGGCCCTCTTGCCGACCTCGCTGCCGGCCTTGATGGCGGCGCGCAGCATATCCCCGGACGAGAGCTGGACCAGACCGTATTTTTGCTCGAGCCTTTTTGCTTGCGTACCCTTGCCTGAGCCGGGCGGGCCCAACAGCAGGAGGATCATCCGCGTCTTCCGCGCAGCTTGGACTTCTTGATCAGGCCCTCGTACTGGTGCGCCAAGAGATGCGCCTGGATCTGGGCGACCGTGTCCATGGTGACCGAGACCACGATCAGAAGGCTGGTGCCGCCGAAGTAGAACGGCACCGAATATTGCGAGATGAGGATCTCCGGCAGCACGCAGATCACCGAGAGATAGATGGCGCCGATGACGGTGAGCCGGGTCAGGATGTAGCTCAGGTAATCGGCGGTGTTCTTGCCCGGCCGGATGCCGGGGACGTAGCCGCCGTACTTCTTGAGATTGTCGGCGGTGTCGTTCGGGTTGAACACGATCGAGGAGTAGAAGAAGCAGAAGAAGGCGATAAGGGCGACGTAGCCCACGATGTAGAGCGGCCGCCCGTGGCCGAGATAGGTCGTGATGTAGCTCAGCCACTCGGGACCCTGCGCACCCGAGAAACCGGCGATCGTCACCGGCAGGAGGAGGAGCGAGCTCGCGAAGATCGGCGGAATCACGCCGGAAGCGTTGAGCTTCAAGGGCAGATGCGAGCTTTCGCCGCCGAAGACACGGCTCCCCATCTGGCGCTTGGGGTATTGCACGACGATGCGCCGCTGGGCGCGCTCCATGAACACGATGGCACAGACGACGGCCATCGCCATGGCGAGGAGGGCGATGATGACGAAGCTCGAGATCGCCCCCGTGCGGCCGAGCTCGAGGGTATTGGCGAGCGCCTGGGGCAGACGGGCGACGATGCCCGAGAAGATGATGAGCGAGACGCCGTTCCCCACCCCGCGCGCGGTCACCTGCTCGCCGAGCCACATGAGGAAGAGGGTGCCCCCGGTCAGCGAGAGCACCGTGGTGACGCGGAAGTAGAGGCCGGGATCGCCGACGGCTGGCCCGTGGCTGCCGCTCATGCCCTCGAGCCCGATGGAGAGCCCGTAGGCCTGAAAGGCCGCGAGAATCACCGTGCCGTAGCGGGTGTACTGATTGATCTTCTTGCGCCCCTGCTCGCCTTCCTTCTTGAGCTGCTCGAGGGTGGGCGAGATCGAGGTCAGGAGCTGCATGATGATGGAGGCGGAGATGTACGGCATCACGTTGAGCGCGAACATGCTCATGCGGCTCAGGGCCCCGCCCGCGAACATGTCGAACATGCCGAGCAGGCCGTGCGAGTTGGCGTTGAAGAGATCGCCCAGGGCCTGCGGATCGATGCCCGGTATGGGGATGTAGGTGCCGAGGCGATAGACGACGAGGGCACCGAGGGTGAACCAAAGGCGCTTCTTGAGCTCGGTCGCCTTGGAGAAGGCGCCGAAGTTGATGCTCGCAGCGAGCTGTTCAGCGGCGGAAGCCATGATCTACTCCAGAGGCGCCTTAGGGAGTCATGCCGGTGCGCCGCCCTTGCTCTTGCCCTTGGGTTTGCCCTTGTCCTTGGCTGCGACCTTGTCGCCGGTCTTGTCGCCGGCGGCGGCCTCGGCTTTGGCCTTGACCTTGGCCTCGCGCTTGGCTTCGGCTTTGGTCTCGCTCTTGACCTCGGCCTCGACCTCGGTTTTGGCCGCGGCCCTGACCTCGGGGACCGGCTTGGGGGGCGTGGTGACGGTCACCTTGCCCCCGATCTTCTCGACGGCCGCGACCGCGCTCTTCGACGCTCCGGCGACCACGATGGTTATCTTGGCCTTGAGCCCGCCCTTTGCAAGGAGCCGCACGCCGTCAGGGGCCGCCTTGACGAGGCCCGCCGCCTTGAGCCCGGCCTCGTCGATCGGCTTCGCCGCGTCAAGCTTGCCCGCCTCGATGGCCTGCTGCAGCCGCCCAAGATTGACGATGCTGTGGTGCTTGGAGAAAAGATTGTGGAAGCCGCGCTTGGGCAGGCGGCGATAGAGCGGCATCTGGCCGCCCTCGAAGCCGAGCAGCGACACGCCGCTGCGCGCGGTCTGGCCCTTGCCGCCGCGCGCCGCCGTCTTGCCCTTGCCGGAGCCGATCCCGCGGCCCACCCGCTTGCTCCGATTGTGGGCGCCGGGATTGTCGTGAAGCTCGTTCAATTTCATCTGTTTGTCCTCGGCTCCGCGGCGACGCCGCCTCAATGCTTGGCGGGCCGGCGCTCGCCCTCGACCTCGAGGAGGTGGCGCACCCGCTTGATCATTCCGCGCACCGATGCTGTGTCCTCGAGCTCGACCGTGCGATGCATCTTGTTGAGGCCGAGGCCGATCAAGGTCGCGCGCTGATAGTCCTCGCGTCCGATCGGGCTGCCGATCTGCTTGAGCTTGACGGTCTTCTTGTTCTCGGCCATCGCCTACTCCTTCGCCCCCGCCTCGGCGCCGCTCGCGCGCCGGCCGATGATCTCGCTCACCTTCTTGCCGCGCTTGGCCGCAACCAGCCGCGGCGCCATGATGTTGCCAAGGGCGGCGAAGGTCGCCTTGATCATGTTGTGGGGGTTGGTCGAGCCGATCGATTTGGCGACGACGTCCTGCACGCCGAGACACTCGAAGATCGCGCGCATGGGACCGCCGGCGATGATGCCGGTACCTGGGGCCGCCGAGCGCACCACCACGCGCCCCGCCCCGTAGCGGCCGACCACGTCATGGTGGAGCGTGCGGCCCTCGCGCAGCGGTACGCGCACAAGCGAGCGCTTGGCCTGCTCGGTTGCCTTGCGGATCGCCTCCGGTACCTCGCGCGCCTTGCCCGCACCGTGGCCGACCCGGCCCTTGCTGTCGCCGACCACGACGAGGGCCGCGAAGCCGAAGCGCCGGCCGCCCTTGACCACCTTGGCGACGCGGTTGATGCTGACCAGCTTTTCCAGCAGCTCGCTCTCTTCGCGAGACTCGCGCTGGCCCACGTTCCTTGCCATCGCTTTCCCTTTTCCTAGAACGCCAATCCGCCCTCGCGGGCGGCTTCGGCCAGCGCCTTCACCCGGCCGTGGTAGAGATAGCCGCCGCGGTCGAAGACGACCTCCTTGACCCCGCGGGCGAGGGCGCGGGCCGCGAGCAGCTTGCCGACCGCCTTGGCCGCCTCGACGTCAGAGCCCTTCTTGATCTCGGTCTTGAGATCCTTATCGAGGCTCGAGGCGGCGGCGAGCGTCACCCCTTTGGCATCGTCGATCACCTGGGCATAGATGTTCTTGCTCGAGCGGTGCACGCTCAAGCGCACCCTTCCGCCCGCCTTGCGCGCGAGCCGGATGCGGACTCTCCGCTTGCGGCGCGCGCTATGATCGCTCGAGGATTTCATGACCGGCCTCTACTTCTTCTTGCCTTCCTTGCGCAGAACATGCTCGCCCTCGTAGCGGATGCCCTTGCCCTTGTAGGGCTCGG
>DATJAC010000378.1:0-12480 GCA_035516655.1 Alphaproteobacteria bacterium
GAGGCGCGGCGGCGCTTCGCCGAGAAGGTTCGGGCCGCGCGCGCGCGCCTCATCGCCCTCACGGTCGAGCTCATCCAGGCCGGCAGCGAGAATCCGCCGGGCGACACGGGTGCCGTCGTCGGCGTCATCGAGAAGGTGCTCGCCGCGGTCCCCGGCTTGACCCTCCGCCGCGTGACCGCGCGCGAGCCCGTCGCCAATCTCGTGGCGCGCCTGCCCTTCGCGAATGCCGGCCGGCGTCTCGTCTTCAGCGGCCATCTCGACACCTTCCCCGTGGGCGACGCCGCCCGCTGGAGCACGGCCCCCCTCGGCGGCGCCATCGCGGACGGCAAGATCTACGGGCGCGGGGCCTCCGACATGAAGGCCGGGCTCGCCGCGGCCGTGCTGACGGCGGCGTTGCTCGCCAACGAGGGCAAGCATCTCGCGGGCGAGCTCGTGCTGGCACTTGCGGGCGACGAGGAGACGGGGGGCACCTGGGGGACGAAGCATCTCCTGGCACAGGTACCCGAGGTCAAGGGCGACGCCATGATGTGCGGCGACGCGGGCTCGCCGCGCGTGGTGCGCTTCGGCGAGAAGGGGCAGATCTGGCTCGAGCTCGGTGCCGTCGGCATCGCCAACCACGGCGCCCATGTGCATCTCGGCATCAATGCGATCGAGCGGCTGATGGCGGCCCTCGCCCGTCTCATGCGGCTCCGGGAGCTGCCCTGTCCGCTCCCCGAGGCCGTGCGGCGCGCGATCCTCGCGGCAGAGCCCGTGTCGGAGGCGGTGTCCGGGGCGGGCGAGGCCGAGACGCTGCGGCACGTCACGCTCAACGTCGGCACGATCGAGGGCGGGCGCGCGGTCAACCTCATCCCCGATGCCGCCCGGGCGCGCATCGACATCCGCCTGCCGCCGGGGCTCGACACCGCGGCGGTCTTGCGCGCAGCCGCGGCAGCGCTCGACGGCCTCGAGGGCATCGAGAGCCGAGTCTTGAGCGCCTCGGAGCCGAACGTGACCGACCCCGAGCACGAGATCGCACGCCTCGCCGCCAAGAACGGCGAGGAGGTGCTGGGGGACGCGGTCGTGCGCAACATGCGGGTCGGCTTCTCGGATTCGCGCTTCTTTCGCGAGGCCGGGGTACCCGCGGTCGTCTACGGCCCGACGCCTTACAACATGGGCGGAGCCGACGAGCACGTGACGATCGACGACGTCTTCGCCGTCTTCTACGTCCACGCGCTCACGGCGTTCGACTATCTGGCACGCCGCTAGAGCTGAATCCGATCAAGTAGAACATCTCTTTCGTCACCCCGGCGAAAGCCGGGGTCCAGGGGCAACGGCCCGTCACCTGGCCCTGGGTTCCCGCTTTCGCGGGAACGACGATGTGGATTGATTCCACTTGATCGGACCGCGCTCTAGAGTGGAGTCGCATCAGATCGAACCGAAAATCTTTTCGTCATTCCCGCGCAAGCGGGAATCCATCGCAGGTCTGGACCCCCGCGTGCGCGGGGGTGACGATCGGGGTGTTCGAGCGTAACGGGACCCCGTTCCAAGCGCCGTACGCCGGCGCTCAATACCCGATCGCCTCCCCTGCCGGGCGGCGGTCGTCGTTCGCACCGTAGATGAGGCCGGGCAGCAGCTTGCCGGAGAGAGCCGCATCGTTTCCGGAGGAAGCGGGTCCGCGCGCCGCGGCGGCGAGGCTCCCCATCTCGATGAGCTCGGCCGCCCCCCAAGGCGACTGCTCGACGAGCTTGTAGCCCATGCCCTCGAGGAGGGCCACGGTGTCGGGCGAGAGGCCGTAGGGCTCGTAGAACACTTCGTCGGGCAGCCATTGCTGGTGGAGGCGCGGGGCGTCGACCGCCTCCTGCGGGCCCATGCCGTAGTCGACGATGTTCATGAAGGCGAGGAGCGTGATGGTGATGATGCGCGATCCGCCGGGACTGCCGAGGACGAGGAAGACCTTGCCGTCCTTGGTCACGATCGTCGGCGCCATGGAGGAGAGCGGGCGCTTGCCGGGGGCGATCTCGTTCGCTTTGCCCTGCACCAGGCCGAAGAGATTGGCAACCCCGGGCTTGACGGTGAAGTCGTCCATCTCGTCGTTGAGGAAGAAGCCCGTGCCGGGGGCGATCACGTTGGCGCCGAAGAAGCCGTTGATCGTGAAGGTGACCGAGACGGCGTTGCCCGCGTGATCGACGATCGAGTAGTGCGTGGTCTCGGCCTTCTCGTGGGGTGCTATGCCGGGGGCCACGTCCTTGGAGGGGGTGGCGCGGTCGGGATCGATTTTGGCGCGGATCGCGGCGGCATAGTCCTTGGAGAGCAGACGCGGAAGCGGGTTCTTGACGAAAGCGGGGTCGCCCAGATAGCTGTTGCGGTCCATGTAGGCGTGGCGCATGGCCTCGGCGAGGAGATGGACCGAGCGGGCGGAGCGGAAGCCGAGCGCTGCCATGTCGTAGCCCTCGAGGATGTCGAGGATCTCGCAGAGCGTGACCCCGCCCGAGCTCGGCGGCGGAGCGGTCAGGAGCGCGTAGCCGCGGTAGCTGCAGCTGACAGGCGGCCCCTCGGTCGTCGTGTAGTGCGCGAAATCCGCCGCGGTGAGAATCCCGCCGCCCGCCTTGCTCGCCGCCTCGACCGCTTCGGGGATCGCGCCCTTGTAGAAACCGTCGGTCCCGCGCTCGGCGATGCGCGCAAGGGTCGCGGCGAGGTCCGTCTGCACGTGGCGGTCGCCCGGCTGGAGCGGGGTGCCGTCGGGCCGGAGGAAGATCTTGCGCGCGACCGGGTCCTTCTCGAAATGCGCGCGCCCATGGTCGAGGATGTCGGTGTCGGCGCGGGTCAGGACGTAGCCCTCGCGCGCAAGCGCTATGGCGGGTGCTAGCACCTTGGCGCGCGGCAGGCTGCCGTATTCGACGAGCGCGCGATCGAGCCCCATCACGGTGCCGGGCACCCCGGCCGCGAGATAGCCGTAGAGGCTGGCACCCGGGACCGGCTTGCCGGCCGCGTCGAGATACATGGCGGCCTTCGCCGCTGCGGGTGCCGTCTCGCGGAAATTGATGAAGCGGTCGCGCCCGTCGGCGAGATGGATGGTCATGAAGCCCCCGCCGCCGATGTTGCCGCAGCAGGGATTGACCACCGCGAGCGCGTAGCCGACCGCGACCGCCGCGTCGACGGCGTTGCCGCCCGCCTGGAGAATCCGCACCCCCACCTCGGAGGCGTAGTGCTGGGAGGTGACCACCATGGCGTGCTCGGCCTCCGCCGCGGGACGGGAGGCGGCGTGGACCGGGCCGACGAGGCCGGCGAGGAGGGCGAGGGTCAGGAGCGCGCGCGTCGCCATGAACGGGACTCTAGATGTCCCGCTCGACGCGCTCAACCGGTCTTCCTTCGCATCAGGCGAGCCTGCGGTAGTAGTAGCTGGTGCTGCCGAGGCCGCCTTTGGGCCAGAAGGCGTAATCCGGAATGATCCCGACGAGCGTCCAACCCAGCCGGGCGTAAAGGCGCTCGGCATCCCCGCTCGCGGTGTCGAGGACGAGGAGCGATTTGCCGCACTGCCGTGCCACGTCCTCCGCGGCGCACATGAGTGCCGCCCCGATGCCGCGGCGGCGCGCGCGGCGGTGCACCAGCATCTTGGAGATGTCGGCGCGATGGGACTGGTTCTCGGGCTGGCCGAGCACGACCTGGACGGTGCCGACGATGCCGGTTTCGTCCTCGGCGACGAGCAAGGCGCGGACGCCCCTTGCCGCGTCGCCCGCAATGCCGCGCCAGAACGCCACTGCCTTGGGCAGCGCGAGGGGATGCATGAAGCTGACCGATGCTCCCCCCTCGACGCAGTCGATCAGCACCAGTGCCAGCTCACGGAGCTGCGCCTCCGTCACCTCGGTCAACTGCCGGACGCGGTGGCGCTCGCCTGCCTCGTTCCTCATCGGGTCATCTCGGGCTCGCTCACGACGACGACGGCATAGCGCGCACTCTTGCGCGTGCGGTTGTGGAAGGCGGTGGGCCGGTCGAGGACGAAGGCGAGGCAGTCGCCCCGCTTGAGCTCGTGGTCTTCGTCCCCGACCCGCACCTCGATGGCACCTTCGAGCACCCAGACCTGCTGGTGCACGCGAACGCCGCGGGGGGCGGTGTCGAATGCCACCCGCGCACCCGCAGGAAACGCGACCTCGACGATCTGAATGGGCGAAGCGAAACCGCCGGGAGAGACGTTGCGCCGGACATAGCCCGAAGCGGGATCGCGCCACTCGCGCTGATCGGCGCGGCGCGCAACGGGCGCTCCGCTCGTCTCGGGTGCCGCGAAGAGGCTCGCGAGCGGCACCTCCAACCCGGTCGCGAGCCGGTCCAGCAATGCCGCGGTCGGGCTGCTCTCCCCGCGCTCGATGAGCGAGATCATCGAGCGGCTCACCCCGCTCCGCTCCGCCAACGCTTCCAGGGTCAGCCCGCGCACGGCGCGCAAGCCGCGCACCCGCCCGGCGATGCGCTGGTCGAGATCGCCTTCGATTCTATCCGTCATGCTAGAAGATATTCCATTATAATAGATAATTGTCAACACAATCTCCAGGCGGTGGCGCCCCCGGGGAGCTGCGTTATGATCGTCCCAGCGCAACGCACAGGGGTGAGCCATGAGACGGGCGATCGGAATGGCGGCGGCGGCATTCGGCATCTTGCTCGCACTGGCGGCGGGCGCGCCGACGCGGGTTCAGGCTTATTGCCCAAGCGAGTGCAAGAGGTGGGATCCCAAAGTGGGTTATTGCATCGAGTACGGGCCCGTCGGGGCCGGTTGCGCGTCGAATGGTCCGTCCGCACCTGCCCGCAGCTATGGCGCCATCGCTTACGGCTCCACCAGCGGGGCTTGGGGCTCCTCCTATAAATGGGGCAGCGAGGCGAAAGCGGAAAGTGCCGCCATGAAGACCTGCGCCGAGCACGGCGACGATTGCGAAGTGGTGGTGTGGTTCGACCGCAAATGCGGTGCCGTGGCCTCGGGCGGAGTCAAGACCGCCTTTTGGGGCCTTGGCGACAGCGAGGACCAAGCGCGCGCGGACGCCCAGCAGAAGTGCGAGCAAGGCGGGGGCAAGGCTTGCCATATACAGGCCTCGCAATGCTCGAAGTGAGGGCTGGAAGCTGAAGCCGGGTTGAATTCGCCGCTCCCGGCGGACGGTTGGCGCGAGGTTTTCGCGGCCCCTCCGCTCCGCCAGCGGAAGGCGAACGCTCAGCGCTCGACCCTCACCCCGCCTCCGGCAGCCTCCCCTCCTCGACCGCGTGGCAGGCGACGAGGTCGTCGTCGTGGAGGCGCAGCTCCGGCCGCTCGCGCCGGCAGCGCTCGTTGGCGAAGGGGCAGCGCGGGTGAAAGCTGCAGCCGGGCGGGGGATCGATCGGGCTCGGCACCTCGCCCGCGACCGGCACGCGCGGGCGGCCGCTCAACTCGAGGTCGGGGATGGTCTCGAGGAGGAGCCGCGTATAGGGATGGCGCGGGCGGCGGAAGAGGGTCTTCGACGCCGCGATCTCGCAGAGGCGCCCGAGATACATCACCCCCACCTGGTCGGACATGTGGTGCACGACCGCGAGGTTGTGGGAGATGAAGAGGTAGGTGAGGCCCAAGCGCTCCTGCAGCTCCTTCATGAGGTTGAGGATCTGCGCCTGGACCGAGACGTCGAGGGCCGAGGTCGGCTCGTCGCAGACGAGGAACTCGGGGTTGCTCGCAAGCGCGCGCGCGATCGAGATGCGCTGACGCTGGCCGCCGGAGAACTCGTGCGGGTATTTCCCGCCGTCGGTAGCACCGAGCCCGACCTGGGCGAGGAGTTCGTCCGTGCGCGCGCGGATGGCAGGCCTGTCCCGCAGGAGACCGTGCACGCGGATCGGCTCGGCGATGATGTCGCGGACCCGCCAGCGCGGGTTGAGGCTGGCGAAGGGGTCCTGGAAGATGATCTGGAAGCGCCGGCGCACGGCGCGGAGCTGCTTCGCACTCTGCCGGCGGGCGAGGTCCTGCCCGTCGAACTCGATTGTGCCCTTCGTCGGGCGGTAAAGGCCGACGACGAGCCGAGCCACGGTCGATTTGCCGCAGCCCGACTCGCCCACCAGGCTGAAGGTCTTCCCGCGCGGGATGGCAAAGCTCACTCCGTCGACGGCCTTGAGGGTTCTGCGCCGAGCGCCGAGGAGCAGGCGATTGACGAGCGGGGGCGAGGCGTCGAAGTAGCGCGCCAGCTCGGTCACGCGCAGAAGCGGGGGCTGTACGGGTGCGGCGGGCACCGCTCGAGCGAGCCCCTCAGCCATCGCTGCCCGTCCGCGCGAGCGGAGCGTAGAGCCAGCAGGCCGCACGCGCCAAGCCGTCGCTCATGAGCTCGGGCCGCTCCCGCTCGCAGCGCGCGAAGGCCTGCGGACAGCGGGGATGGAAGGCGCAGCCCGCCGGGATGCGGTCGAGGCGCGGCATGCTGCCGTCGATCTGGACGAGCCTAGAGCGCTCGCCCTCGAGCTTCGGGATCGAGCCCATGAGGCCGACCGTGTAGGGGTGGCGCGGACGCTTCACCACCTCGCGCAAGGGGCCGACCTCGACCACGCGCCCCGCGTACATGACGGCGACCCGGTCGGCGGTCTCGGCGATGACGCCCATGTCGTGGGTGATCAGCATCACCGCCGTGCCATGCTCGCGGCAGAGCTTCTTCAAGAGGGCGATGATCTGCGCCTGGATCGAGACGTCGAGTGCCGTCGTCGGCTCGTCGGCGATGACGAGGCGCGGGTTGGCGCAGAGTGCCAACGCCACCACCACGCGCTGGCGCATCCCGCCCGAGAACTGGTGCGGATAATGGTCGACGCGTTGGGCCGGCGAGGGAATGCCGACCTCGGCCAGGAGGTCGATCGCGCGCCGGCGCGCCTGGGCTTGCGTCAATTCGGTGTGCGTGAGGATGGTCTCGACGAGCTGCCGGCCGATCGAATAGAGCGGATTGAGGCTGGTGAGCGGGTCCTGGAAGATGGTGCCGATGCGCTTGCCCCGGATGCGCCGCAGCTTCTCGTAGGGCAGATCGTCGATGCGCTCGCCCTCGAAGAGGATGCGCCCGCCGGCGATCCGTCCCGGCGGCTCGATGAGGCCGATGATCGCCGAGCCGGTGATCGACTTCCCGGCCCCCGATTCGCCGACCACGCCGAGCACCTCGCCCTCGCCGATCTCGAAGGAGACGTCGTCGACGGCGGTGAGGGTACCCCGCCGGGTCGGGAATTGGACGCGGAGATGCTCGACCTCGAGCAGCGGCGGGCGATTGGAGATGGCGGCCATCAGCGCAGCTTCGGATTGAGCGCGTCGCGCAGCCAGTCGCCCAAGAGATTGACCGAGAGCACCAGGAGCACCAGTACCACGCCCGGGAAGACCGAGATCCACCATTCGCCCGAGAAGAGGAAGTCGTTGCCGACCCGGATGAGGGTGCCGAGGGAGGGCTCGGTCGGCGGCACGCCGACGCCCAGGAAGGAGAGGGTCGCCTCGGTGATGATGGCGAGGGCCAGGTTGATGGTGGCGATCACCAGGACAGGGCCCATCACGTTGGGCAGCACATGGCGCAGCATGATGGCCCCCGGATGGCGCCCGATGACGCGCGCCGCCTGCACGTATTCCTTGCTCTTCTCGACCATCGTCGAGCCGCGCACCGTGCGCGCATACTGCACCCAGAAGGAGAGCCCGATCGCAAGGATGAGCACGTACTCGGCGAGCTGGTCCTGGAACTCGCGCGGCACGATCCCGCGCATGATGCCGTCGACGAGGAGGGCGACGAGGATCGCGGGGAAGCTCAGCTGCACCTCGGCGATCCGCATGATCAAGGCGTCCACGAAGCCGCCGAGATAGCCGGAGATGAGGCCGAGCGAGACCCCGAGCAGCATGGCGAAAACGATCGAGGCGAAGCCGACCACAAGCGAGAGCCGCGAGCCGTAGAGAATGGTCGAGAGGATGTCGCGCCCGAGGTTGTCGGTGCCGAGGGGGAACTCCCAGCTCCCGCCCGCGAGCCAGACCGGGGGATTGCGCGCGTCCATGAGACTCACGGTCGCGAGATCGAAGGGATCGTGGGGGGCCACCCAGGGTGCGAAGGCGGCCCCACAGAAGATAAGGAGGGTCATTGCCGCCGCCGCCACGGTCACCGGCGAGTGGCGGAAGCTGTAAGCGATGTCGCTGTCCCAGGCGCGGAAGAGGGCGGCGCCGAGGCGCCCGGAGAGCAGGTCCTGCGGCAGCTCAGCCACCGTGACCCCCGGCTACGGCGCGGTCGGCCCTGAGTCTCGGGTCGACCGCGTAATAGAGGAGGTCGACGACCAGGTTGATCACCACGAAGAAGAAGGCGATGAGCACGAGATAGGCCGCCATCACCGGGATGTCGACGAAGGCGACCGCCTGGATGAAGAGGAGCCCCATGCCGGGCCACTGGAAGACCTGCTCGGTGATGATCGAGAAGGCGATGATCGAGCCGAGCTGCAGGCCGGTGATGGTGATGACCGGGACGAGCGTGTTCTTGAGCGCATGGCCGAAATTGATCAGCCGATTGGGCAAGCCGCGGGCGCGCGCGAACTTGATGTAGTCGGTGCGCAGGACCTCGAGCATCTCCGCGCGCACGAGCCGGATGATGAGCGTCATCTGGAAGAGCCCGAGGGTCACCGCCGGCATGATAAGCGCGCGCAGGCCGGAGCGCGTGAGGAGGCCGGTCGACCACCAGCCGAGATGGACGACGTCGCCGCGCCCGAAGGCCGGCAGCCAGCCGAGCTCGACCGAGAAGACGAGGATGAGGAGGATGCCGATGAGGAAGGTCGGCAGCGAGACGCCGACGAGGGAAAGGGCCAGGATGAGCTTGCTCAAGGCGCTGTCGCGATTGAGCCCGGTGTAGACCCCGAGCGGCACGCCGACGACGAGGGCCAAGAGGGCCGCGACCAGGCTGAGCTCGAGGGTCGCGGGCAGGCGCTCGGCGATGAGGGTCGAGACCTTGCGGCCCTGGCGGTAGGACATGCCGAACTCGCCCCTGACCGCATTTTCGGCGAAGTGGGCGAACTGGATGACGAAGGGATCGTCGAGCCCGAGCTCCTGGCGCAGTACCGCCCGGTCCTTATCGCCGGTATCCTGGCCGACCATGTTGTTGATGGGATCGCCCACGAAGCGGAAGAGGCTGAAGGCGATCAGGCCCACGACCAGCATGACCGAGATCGACTGCAAGAGCCGGCGCAGGACGAAGGCGATCATGGCGGAGCGCCCCGCTCCCGCGGCACCGCGATCCCCTCACCCCCTCTCCAACCCTCCCCCCTCGAGGGGGAGGGGGTGTTCTTCGAAGCCCCCGACGCTCCCCCTCCCCCCTTGCGGGGGAGGGCAGGAAGGGAGGCAAGGCGCAGGCACATGCTCGCGCCGGCGCTATTCGACCTTGACCCAGTTCCACACGAAGACGTTGTCGGGCAACTGGACCAGGTGGACGTTGTCCTTGATCCCCCAGGCGAGCGCTTGCTGGTGGAGCGGGATCGAGGCGACCTCGTCCTTGACGATCTTGAAGGCATCGGCGATCTCGGCGTTGCGCTTTTTGGGATCGACCTCGCTCTGGATCTGGTCGGTCAGCGCGTCGACCTTGCCGTTGGAGTAGCCGCCGTAATTGAAGAGGCCGCGGCCGGTGTCCTTCGAATAGGTGTTGAGCAGGCTGAAGAGGGGGTTCCACGAATCGTAGGTGTCGGGCGTCCAGCCGAGGAGATAGAAGCTGACTTGGCGGCCCTGGAGCTTGGCGAAGAACTTGCTCTTGGTCTCGGCGAGCAGGTTGGCCTTGACGCCTACGCGCGCGAGCATGGCGACGACCGCCTGGCAGATCTGCTCGTCGTTCACGTAGCGGTCGTTGGGGCAGTTCATGCCGACCGTGAAGCCATTGGGGTAGCCCGCCTCGGCGAGGAGCTTCTTCGCGGCCGCGGGGTCGTAGGGGAAGCGGCCGTTCTGTACTTTGCTCCAGCCGTTGACCGAGGGGGCCACCATGAGGCCGGAGGCGGTCGCGGCACCTCGCATCACCTTCTTGACGATCGCGTCCTCGTCGATCGCCTGGTAGAAGGCCTTGCGCACGCGCACGTCCTGGAACGGGTTCTTGCCCTTGACGTCCGAATCGAGGAGCTCGGGGAGGGCCTGCTGCATGCCGAGGAAGATCGTGCGCATCTCGGGACCCTGCAGGACCTTGCGGTGGGCGGCCGCATCGATGCGCTCCACGTCCTGGATCGGCACGGTATAGACCATGTCGACCTCGCCGGAGAGGAGGGCCGCCACGCGCGTGGCGTCCGACTTGATGACGCGGAAGTCGACCTCGCTCACGTTGCCTTCGCGCTTGCCCCACCAATTGGGGTTGGGGACCGCCACCGTGCGCACGTCGGGCTCGCGCACCGTCACCATGAAGGGCCCGGTACCGTCGGTGTGGCGGTTGGCGTAGGTCTCCTCCTTCGAACTCGCCTTGGTCGCCTTGACGGCCCCGTTCTTCTCGCACCAGATCTTGGACATGATGTACCAGGTGCTGAAATCGCCCGGCAGGAGCGGGTTCGGCGCCTTGGTCACGAATTCGACGGTGAGCGGGTCGAGCTTGCGCACTTCCTTGACCGAGCCGAGCTTGCTCTTGAGGTCCGAGCCGTCGCCGGTGACCCGCTCGTAGGAGAAAATCACGTCGTCGGCGCTGAAGGGGCTGCCGTCGGCGAACTTGACGTTGGGCCGCAGGTGGAAACGCCATACGGTCGGCTCGGTCTGCTCCCAGGAGACCGCGAGCTTGGGCACGAGCTCGAGCCGCTTGCCGCGCCCGACGAGCGGCTCGTAGACGTTGCTCAAGAAGCCGAGGAGGAAGGTCTCGTTGATGAAGTAAGGCTCCATCGACGAGACGTCGCCGTCATTCGCCCATTTGAGCGTGGCCGCCGAGCCCGCGTGCGCGCTCGCGAAGACCATCGCCGCCGCGAACGCGGCAAGTCTTACCTTTCCCGACATTCTCGCCTCCTTGCGGCGGTTCCGCCGATTGCTGTTGAGGCCGGCGCTCTTGGCGCCGGCAGCGCTTTCGGCCTTGGCGCCCGTTGTCAGTCGACCGTCACCCATTTCCAGACGAAGATATTGTCGGGTCGCTGCACCAAATGGACGCTGTCCTTGATGCCCCAGGCGAGCGCCTGCTGGTGGAGCGGGATATGCCCGACCTCATCCTCGTGGATCTTGAACGCCTCGCGAATCTCGGCGCCGCGCTTCTTGGGGTCGCTCTCGCTGGTGACGAGGGCCGTGAGCTCGTCGAAGCGCTTGTTCGAATATTTGCCCAGGTTGAACTTGCCCTGCCCGCTGTCATTGGGCGTGGCCATCAGGTTGAACATGGCGTTCTGGGAGTCGTAGGTCGCGGGCGTCCAGCCGAGCAGATAGAAGCTCGTGTTGCGCGCCAGTATCTTGGCGAAGTACTTGCTCTTGGTCTCGGCCAAGAGGCTCACCTTGACGCCCACCTTGGCGAGCATGGCGACGACGGCCTGGCAGATCTGCTCGTCGTTCACGTAGCGGTCGTTCGGGCAATTCATGCCGACGGCGAAGCCCTTGGCATAACCCGCCTCCGCGAGCAGCTTCTTGGCCGCCTCGGGATCGTAGGGCAACCGCTTGTTGAGCTCGGCATCCCAGCCGTTGACCGAGGGGGCGACCATGAGCCCGCTTGCGGTCGCGGCACCTCGCATCACCTTCTTGACGATCGTGTCCTCGTCGATCGCCTGGTAGAAGGCCTTGCGCACGCGCACGTCCTTGAAGGGGTTCTTGCCCTTGACGTCGGAGTCGATGAGCTCGTCGCGCCACTGATCCATGCCGAGGAAAATGGTGCGCATCTCCGGTCCCTGCAGCACCTTGCGCTGCGGCGTCGAGTTGATGCGCTCCACGTCCTGGATCGGCACGGTGTAGACCATGTCGACCTCGCCCGAGAGCAGGGCTGCGACGCGCGTCGCATCCGACTTGATGACGCTGAAATCGACCTCGGTCAGGTCATGCTCGGGCTTGCCCCACCAGTTGGGATTGGGCACGGCCGTGGTCTTCACGTCCGGCTCGCGCACGGTGACCATGAAGGGGCCGGTGCCGTCGGTATGGCGCGTGGCGTAATTCTCCTCGTTCTTCTTCACGGAGGCGACCTTGGCCGCGTCGTTCTTCTCGGCCCAGGTCTTCGACATGATGTAGACGAAGGCAAGGTCGCTCGGCAGCAGCGGGTTCGGCAGCTCCGTCGTGAACTCGACCGTGACCGGATCGATCTTCTTCACGTCCTTGACCGTGGCCACATAACCCTTGAGGTCCGAGCCCTCGCTGCGCACGCGCTCGAACGAGAACAGGACGTCGTCGGCGCTGAAGGGGCTGCCGTCGGCGAACTTCACATTGGGGCGGAGGTGGAAACGCCACACCGTGGGCGACGTCTGTTCCCACGAGAGGGCAAGCGCCGGCGTGAGCTCCTGCTGCTTGCCGCGCGCGACGAGCGGCTCGTAGACGTTGCCGAGGAAGCCCAGAAGGAAGGATTCGTTGAGGAAGTATGGGTCCATCGACGACACGTCGCCGTC
>DATJAC010000379.1:0-5534 GCA_035516655.1 Alphaproteobacteria bacterium
TCTCGAAGGCTTCCTCGAATGCTTCCCAAGTCGCCGCTAGGTGATAGGCATTTTGGAGAATGGCAACGATGGCCGGATAATTCTCCTCGCTGATCCATGCGAGCGAAACCCGCTTGGGGACGCTGCCGGTCGAATTGGTCATGGCCCTCGCTCCTTAGACCGCGGAGAGGAGTTCATCGCGCACGGCGCTCTCCGCCCGCGCAGGAATTGCCCGCCTTCTGGCATCGTGTCCCGACACGAGGGGACGAGGCCCAGCCCCCAAAGGCGATCGGGAGCGCCGATCCCGCCGGGCCGCGCCACCTCGTCAGGCAACAGGTTTTGACGCCGTGGGAGCGGTTCATCATTGCGAAGGGGGAGATGGTTCTGCCGAAGGCTTGCATGGCTCACTTCCTGGTCGCGAGACCATACCCGTGGCTGCGGGGCGACACGGCAATTCGGGGTCGGCCCGTCAACTCGATCATCGCCCCTCGCCCCGGAGCGGGGAACGGAAAGCATAATAGCGTGTTTATTTGCATCGTTTGCAGCGTACAGGCTAGGGGCTATCCTACTGCTTGGCAGAGCGATCCCGCCGCAAACCGACGCTTAAGCGAGCCCATTCATGCGCGGACGCATCCTTGGCATCATCGGCAGGCTGCTGCTGCTCGCGGCCGTCCTCGTCTTCGCCTCCGAGGTCTATCGCGCCCTCGACCGCGGCAGCTATGAGGTCATCACCACGAGCGAGCTGTGGTCCAGCCTCAGCCCCGACAGCTTCGACGTCTTCCACGCGCGCCATCCGACCTTGTGGGACAATTTCGTCGACCCCATCATCCGACTCCCGCTCTGGCTGCTCCTCGTCCTGCCGGGTCTCCTCCTGGAATATCTCCACCACCTGCGCCAAGCCCGGCTGTTGCCGCCGGCGAGCTAGGCGTTTCGTCTCGGGCGGACTCATGCCGCGCACCGTCTCCCTCGGGCTCGACCCGAGGGTCCATGGCTTGCCGGGTCACCCCCGGATTAAATCCGGGGGCCGCAACGACGAGGAGGGGCTCGTTCTATCCTCGAATCCATGGACCGGCGGGGTCGACCCTCGCGGCAATCGACCGAGCGGAGCGGCCCCCACCCTATTCGTCGCGCTGGGTGCGCTCGAGGCGCTCGTGACGCTCCTGCGCCTCCACGCTCAAGGTGGCGATGGGGCGCGCCTCGAGACGGCGCAGGCTGATCGGCTCGGCGGTCTCCTCGCAGTAGCCGTACGTGCCCTCCTCGATGCGCCGGAGCGCCTCGTCGATCTTGGCGATCAGCTTGCGCTCGCGGTCGCGCGTGCGCAGCTCGAGCGAGCGGTCGGTCTCGAGCGAGGCGCGGTCGGCGATGTCGGGCTCCGACAGGCTTTCCTGCTGAAGATGCGCCAAGGTCAACGAAGAGTCGCGCAGGAGCTCGTCGCGCCAGCGCTGCAGCTTCTGGCGAAAGTACTCCCGCTGCATCTCGTTCATGAAGGACTCTTTCTCGCTCGGTCGGTAATTGGGCGGAATCGTCGGCCGGATCATGCGTTACCCCAAACCCCCATGGCTCGAAACGGGCGCCACTATAGTCAAGCCGATGCGGCTCCTTCAAGAGGGCAGAAGGCCTATTGAATCAACAAATTAACGTGAGCCGGCCCGACCCGGGCGCGGCGGCCGAGCGGGGCCGGGAGGCACCCCTCGTCCCCCGCCTTGCTTGCGCGCGGCCGCACGCCTGTGATACCCCGGTCACCACCTTGGTCGGGCCGATGCGAGTGACGCCATGACAGCGAAGGTCCTGGTCCTCAACGGGCCGAACCTCAACCTCCTGGGCGAGCGTGAGCCCGAGATCTACGGCCGTGCGACCCTCGCCGACATCGGGCGGGCGGTGCGCGCGCACGCCAAGACGCTGGGCCTCGCGATCGATTTCCGCCAATCGAACCACGAGGGCGTGCTGCTCGACTGGATCCACGCCGCGCGCAAGACCCACCGGGCGATCATCATCAATCCGGCGGGCCTGACCTCGACCTCGATCTCGCTCATGGATGCGCTGCTCGGCTGCGCGCTGCCGGTCATCGAGGTGCATCTCTCCAACATCCACCGGCGCGAGGCCTTCCGCCATCACTCCTACGTCTCGCGCGCGGCCGTAGGCGTGATCTGCGGCCTGGGTGCGCAAGGCTATCTCCTCGCCCTCGACGCGGTCGCCGCCCAGCTCGCGCGCGCGGGACGTCCTTGATGGCCGAGCCCGAGAAGTCTCCGGTCGACAGCGAGCTCGTCCACCGCCTGGCGCGGCTGCTCGAGGAGACCGGCCTCTCCGAGCTCGAATACGCCACCGACCATTGGCGCATCCGGGTGGTGCGCCAGCCGCCGGCCGCGGCGGCGGCACCCGCTCCGGCGGCGGCGGCAGCCCTCCCCGCAGCGGCTGGGACGAGCGGCACCGTCGCCCCCGCCCCCACCGATGCGAGCCATCCGGGGGCGGTACTTTCGCCCATGGTGGGGACGGTCTATCTCCTGCCCGAGCCGGGAGCGCCCCCCTTCGTCGCGGTGGGCAAGGAGGTCAAGGCGGGCGAGACGCTCCTCATCATCGAGGCCATGAAGGTGATGAACCCGCTCCCCGCCCCCCGCGCCGGGCGCGTCGCCGTCATCCTCGTCGAGAACGGCGCACCCGTCGAGTACGGGGCAGCCCTCATGATCATCGAATAGCGGCCGGCAGCCGGCCGGCCTCAGCCGATGTTCGAGAAGGTGCTCATCGCCAACCGCGGGGAAATCGCCCTCCGCATCCTGCGCGCCTGCAAGGAGATGGGCATCCAGACGGTCGCCGTGCACTCGACGGCGGATTCGGACGCCATGCACGTGCGCCTCGCCGACGAGAGCGTGTGCATAGGTCCGCCCGCCGCCAAGGAGAGCTATCTCAACATCCCGGCGATCATCTCCGCCGCCACCATCACCAACGCAAACGCGATCCATCCCGGCTACGGCTTCCTCGCGGAGAACGCCAAGTTCGCCGAGATCGTGCACGAGCACGGCTTCACCTTCATCGGCCCGGCACCTGAGCACATCGCCCTCATGGGCGACAAGATCCGGGCCAAGACCACGCTCAAGGGGCTCGGCATGCCGGTCGTCCCCGGCTCGGAGGCGCCGGTGCGCGATGCGGACGAAGCGCTCGAGATCGCCGAGCGCATCGGCTATCCGGTGATGATCAAGGCGGCCGCGGGCGGGGGCGGCAAAGGCATGAAGCTCGCCGAATCGCCGAAGTCGCTGGGCGAGGCCTTCCGCTTGGCACGCGCGGAAAGCCATGCCGCCTTCGGCTCGGCGGCCCTCTATCTCGAGCGCTATCTCGTCCACCCGCGCCACATCGAGATCCAGATCGTCGCCGACAACCACGGCCACGTCGTCCATCTCGGCGAGCGCGACTGCTCGCTGCAGCGCAGCCAGCAGAAGCTCCTCGAGGAAGCGCCCTCGCCGGCGTTGAACGCCGAGACGCGCGCCAAGGTGTGCGGCCTGGCCGTGGACGCGATGCGCGAGATCGGCTACCGCAATATCGGCACGCTCGAATTCCTCTACGAGGGCGGGAAATTCTATTTCATCGAGATGAACCCGCGCCTCCAGGTCGAGCATCCGGTGAGCGAGATGATCAGCGGCCTCGACCTCGTGCGCGAGCAGATCCGGCTCGCCTCGGAGGCTCCGCTCTCGCTCAGCCAGGACGACATCCGCCTGACCGGCCATGCCATCGAGTGCCGGGTGAACGCGGAGAACCCGGAGACCTTCGCCCCCTCGCCGGGCACGGTCGGCGACTATCACGTCCCGGGCGGGCTCGGCGTGCGCGTCGATTCGGCCCTCTACGCGGGCTACGCGGTACCGCCCTACTACGACAGCCTGGTCGCCAAGATCATCGTCCACGGCAACAGCCGCAACGAATGCCTCCTCCGCCTGCGCCGCGCGCTCGACGAATACGTCATCGACGGGATCGAGACCACCCTTCCGCTCCACCGCCGCCTCGTCGCCAACGACGACTTCATCAACGGCAACTACGACATCCACTGGCTCGAGCGCTTCGTGGGGCTGAGGCGCTAGCTGAGACGGCCGCGGCCGGGGCTGCTAGCGCGTCTTGAGCTATTCCAGCAGTGCCCGCTCGTCCGCCTCGGCCAGGCCCGTGCCATTTCACGCCGACACGAAATTCACGGACGCAACGGCGCGCTCGCCAGATAACGGAGTGCCCGCAAGCCCGGCAGGAAGAAATAACCGCCGCCGGCCACCGTGACGAACCGCGGCAGCCCGACGATGCGGCGCGTGACGCCGTTCGGCTGCGGCACGCCGAAGCCGTCCGTCGCCGCACCCGTCAAGAGCGGCTCCCGGTTGCCGATCAGCGGGTCGCTCTCGCCGCTCAGGCCGGCGAATTTCGAGTTTTCCAGCCAGGCGTTCTGGATGAACTCGAACTGGCGCACGAGATTGGCATTGAGGCAGACGAAATGCAGGCCGCTCTGCGGATCGGGTGCCTCCGGCCGCAGCGCGTCTTCTGCTGCCAGATAGGCGCCGAACTCCCGCCCCCGGCGCAGGATGCGATGGAAACGGCTGGCCGCGATCAGGTCCTCGCGCAAATTGGGTTTGCACAAGGCGAGCGTGCGGATGAGCCAGGAGACCCGGCCTTGACGCCCTCCGGGAAGGTCGCCGGTGCGCGGGTTGGCGCGGCGCACATGGGCTCCGAACGGGCAGCGCAGCCCGTCCTTGTCGTCATCGTAGGTGAAGCCGTTGAGGCCGATTTTCGCCGCCCCGCCGCCGACGCCGCTGATCCGGCGCGTACCGGGGATGAGGGGCTCGCCCGAGCGGTGCCGCCCGACGAACGCCTCCGCCAACCGGGTCGCCCGCGCGAGGTCCGGCGACCGCGCCGCGGCGAAGCGCCAGAATGCGCGCACATCCTGGTGCAGCTCGCGCAGGACCAGATAGGAGCCGTTACGGCCGAGGTCGCGCCGCGACGGGTCGTCGAGCGCCGGCGGCAGCTCGCGCGCGCGCGCGAGGCCGGGGTCCAAGAGCGGCCGATCGGTGTAGAGGCCGTACTCGTTGCGATAGCCGAGGATGAACTCCCCGGCTGCGATCAGGTTGCCGTACTCGAGGTCCGCCGCCGTCCCCGGCTTTCGCGTTCCCTCCCAGTCGATCTGCGGCTGACTGACGCCGTCGCGGAAGCCGAAGGGCTCCTTCTCCCCCATGTTCGACGTCGTGAGCTCCTCGAGAAGCTCGAACCCTTGCCGGAAATCCGCGGTCGCGATTCGCGCGCGCCAGGCATCGAGGCCGGTCTTGGCGCACAGCATCACCAAGAGGTCGGGCCGGCGCTCGGCGCCCCAGCGCCAATGCGCGGGCGCATTCGCGCCCAAGTCGCCGAGCCGGCGTGAGCGCGTCTCGTCTCCTGCCATGCCGGAGACGAACTCCGCCGAGAAGCCGGCGATGATCGACTCGTCGATGCCGAGCCGCCACATGCCCTCGGCGGTCAAGCCGATCTGCAGCACGGTTTCGACGGACCGTTCGGCTGCGCTCGTGACGGGTGCGGCCAGCAACCAGCGCTGCGCCGCC
>DATJAC010000380.1:0-4874 GCA_035516655.1 Alphaproteobacteria bacterium
TCTCGAAGGATGCGGTGAAACTGCCCACTACGGCTGCGGTGCCCCCTAATCCCCCATCTTGAGGGCGGCCAAGAAGGCGGACTGGGGGATCTCGACCTTGCCGAACTGGCGCATGCGCTTCTTGCCCGCCTTCTGCTTCTCCAAGAGCTTGCGCTTGCGGGTCACGTCGCCGCCGTAGCATTTGGCGGTCACGTCCTTGCGCAGGGCCGAGACCGTCTCGCGCGCGATGATGCGCCCGCCGATCGCGGCCTGGATCGCGATCTTGAAAAGCTGGCGCGGGATGAGCTCCTTCAAGCGCTCGCAGAGGAGCCGGCCGCGCTGCTCGGCCCGGCTGCGGTTGACGATGATGGCGAGCGCGTCGACGGGGTCCCCGTTCACCAGGATCGAGAGCTTGACGAGCTCGCCCTCGCGATAGCCCTCGACGTGGTAGTCGAAGCTGGCGTAGCCGCGCGAGAGCGACTTCAGGCGGTCGTAGAAGTCGTAGACCACCTCGTTCAAGGGCAGGCGGTAGACCAGCATGGCGCGGTTGCCCGCGTAGGTGAGGTCGACCTGCTCGCCGCGCCGCTCGGTGCAGAGGCTGAGCACCGAGCCCAAATACTCGTCGGGGAGCAGGATGGTGGCGCGGATCCAGGGCTCCTCGATCGCCGCGATGTGCACCGGGTCGGGCATGTCGGCGGGATTGTGGAGCTCGAGCGTGTCGCCGTTGTTGAGGCGGATGCGGTAGACCACGCTCGGCGCGGTGGCGATGAGCTCGAGGTTGAACTCGCGGTGGAGGCGCTCCTCGATGATCTCCATGTGGAGGAGGCCGAGGAAACCGCAGCGGAAGCCGAAGCCGAGTGCGGCCGAGGTCTCGGGCTCGTAATGGAAGCTCGCGTCGTTCAAGCGCAGCTTGGCGAGGCTGTCGCGCAGCTGCTCGAAATCCTCCGTATCGAGCGGGAAGAGACCGCAGAAGACCACGGGAACGCTCGGCTTGAAGCCCGGGAGCGGGGCGGCACAGGGCCGGCGGTCCTCGGTCAAGGTGTCGCCGATGCGGCAGTCGGCGACCGACTTGATGCCGGCGGTGATGAAGCCGATCTCGCCCGGGCCGAGCTCGGCCACGCTCTCCATCTTGGGCGTGAAGATGCCGACGCGGTCGACCTCGTGGGTGGCCCCGGTCGCCCACATCCGGAGCTTCTGGCCCTTGCGCAAGGCGCCGTCCTTGATGCGCACGAGGATGACCACGCCCAGGTAGGAGTCGTACCAGCTGTCGACGAGGAGGGCCTTGAGCGGCGCCGCGGCCTCGCCCGTGGGTGCGGGCAGGCGGGCCACGAGTGCTTCCAGCACCTCGTCGATGCCTTGGCCGGTCTTGGCCGAGACGAGGAGTGCCTGCGAGGCGTCGAGGCCGATCACCTCCTCGATCTGCTGGCGCACCCGCTCGGGCTCGGCGGCGGGAAGGTCGATCTTGTTGAGCACGGGTACGATCTCGTGGCCGGCATCGACGGCGAGATAGGCGTTGGCGAGCGTCTGCGCCTCGACCCCCTGGCTCGCGTCCACCACCAGGATCGAGCCCTCGCAGGCCGCGAGCGAGCGGCTCACCTCGTAGGTGAAGTCGACGTGGCCGGGCGTGTCCATGAGATTGAGCTCGTAGGTCTCGGCGTTTTGCGCCTGGTAGACGAGCCGCACGGTCTGCGCCTTGATGGTGATGCCGCGCTCGCGCTCGAGGTCCATGCTGTCGAGGAGCTGGTCGCGGAACTCGCGCGCCGCGATCCCGCCGCAGCGCTGGATCAGGCGGTCGGCCAAGGTCGACTTGCCGTGGTCGATATGCGCGATGATCGCGAAGTTGCGGATGTGGGCGAGGTCGGTCATGTCCGCTTAGTGATTACCACGAAGACGCGGAGAACACGCGCTTTTCCAATGTCGTCACACCCGCGAAAGCGGGTGTCCAGGACTCTCGGACGCCGCGTCATATCGTTGAGCTGGATGCCCGCTTTCGCGGGCATGACGAAAGCAAAACGATCCACCTCAACTCCTCAGGACCCCGCCGGTCGCCTTGATCACGGCGGCGACGATGCGTTGGCCGACGGCGTCGATCTCCTCCTCGGTCAAGGTGCGCTCGCTCGGCTGCAGGCGCACGCTGAGCGCCAACGACTTCTTGCCGGCCGGCAGGTTGGCGCCCTGATAGACGTCGAACACGCCGACCTCGGCGATGAGCAGCTTGTCGACTCCCTTGGCCGCGCGCACCAGGGCCTGCGCCTCCACGCCGGCGTCGACCACGAAGGCGAAGTCGCGCTCGACCGGCTGGAAGGGCGAGACCTTCAGAAGCGGGCGCATCTTCCCCGCTTTCGCACGCGGCTGCGGGATGCGCTCGAGGAAGACCTCGAAGCCGACGAGCGGCCCCTTCACGTCCATCTCGCGCAAGACCTTGGGGTGCAGCACGCCGAAGGTGGCGAGCGCGTTGGCGCCGAGGCGGAGCGTGCCCGATCGGCCCGGATGATACCAAGCTGGCGCGTCCATGGTGACCTGCGGCTCAGCAGTCCCGCCCGCCTCCGCGATCACGGCAAGCGCGTCCGCCTTGGCATCGAAGGCGTCGACCTCGCGCGAGGGAGCCGCCCAATGGCGTGGGCTCGCGAGGCCGGCGCGCAGGCCCGCGGCGACGAGGGCCTGGCCCTTGGGCGTATCGTCGGCATATTGCGGGCCGACCTCGAAGAGGGCCAGGTCGCGGAGTCCGCGGTCGGCGTTGCGTCCGGCGGCGGCCAAGAGGTTGGGCAGGATCGAGGGCCGCATGACGTCGAGATCGCTCGAGATCGGATTGGCGAGGGCGAGGGCCGGATTGCCGCCGCCGAAGAGGGCCGCGTGCTTGGCGCTCGCGAAGGACCAGGTGACCGCCTCCATGAGCCCGCGCGCGGCGAGGCCGCGCTTGACCGCACGCGCGCGGCGCTGGAGCGGACTCAAGGCGAGGCGCGGCAAGGCGCTCGCGAGCGGGAGGGGAACCGGCTCGATGCGGTCGTAGCCGTGGATGCGCAGGATATCCTCGATGAGGTCGGGCTCGCGCGTCACGTCGCCGCGCCAGGGCGGGGGTAGCGCTGAAAACGTTCCCTCTCCCTCCACCGCATAACCGAGCGCTCTCAGTATGCGCGCCTGCTCGGCGGGTGCCACGTCGACGCCGCCGAGCGTGCGCACGCGGTCCTGCCTGAGCGTCACCGTGCGCCGCCATTCCGGCATGGTGCCCGCACTCACCACCTCGCTCGCCTCCCCGCCGCAGAGCTCGGCGATGAGGTGGGCCGCGACCTCCGCACCCCAGAGCGCCGAGGTCGGATCGAGGCCGCGCTCGAAGCGGTAGCGCGCGTCGGACTCGATGGCGAGCTTGCGTCCGCTTCGTGCGGTGCGGACGGCATCGAAGAGCGCCACCTCGAGGAAGACGTTCTCCGTCGCCGCGGTGCAGCCGCTCGCCTCCCCGCCGATGATGCCGCCGAGGGTCTGGACGCCCTTCGCATCGGCGATCACCGTGATCGAAGGGTCGAGCGCGTAGCTCTTGCCGTTGAGGGCCGCCATGCTCTCGCCCGGACGTGCCAGGCGGACGGTGAGATCGCCCGCGAGCTTGTCGGCGTCGAAGACGTGGAGCGGGCGGCCCAGATCGAAGGTCACGTAGTTGGTGATGTCGACGAGGGCCGAGATCGGCCTGAGGCCGATGGCACTCAGGCGCTCCTGGAGCCAGCGCGGGCTCGGCCCGTTCTTGACCTTGCGGAAAGTGCGCCCGGCCACGAAGGGGCAGGCGCCGACGGCGTCGGCGGGCAATTCGATTTTCCAGCGGAGCGGGCTCGTAAAGCTCCCGCGCACGGGTACGGCGCGCGCGTCTTCCTTGAGCCGCCCGCGGCCGGCGGCCGCCAAGTCGCGCGCGATGCCGCGCACGCCCAAGCAGTCGGCGCGGTTGGGGGTCACCGCCACGTCGAGCACCGGATCGCCGAGGCCGAGGATTTGGGCGAAGGGCAGGCCCAAGGCGGTATCCTCCGGCAGCTCGATGATGCCGGCGTGCTCGTCCGAGAGGCCCATCTCGCGCTCGGAGACGAGCATGCCGTTCGACTCGACGCCGCGGATCATGCCGCGCTCGAGGTCGAGCCCGGTGCCGGGGATGTGGCTGCCGACGGGGGCGAAGACGCCCTTCATGCCGCTGCGCGCGTTGGGCGCCCCGCAGACGACCTGGACCCGTGCTGCACCCGTATCGACGATGCAGACCTTGAGCCGGTCGGCGTTCGGGTGAGGCTTGGCCTCGACCACGACGGCAGTGGTGAAGGGGGCGAGCTCCTTGGCGCGGTCGCGGACGCTCTCGAGCTCGAGACCTATGTCGACGAGCGTGCGCGCGAGCTCGTCCAGGGACGCGGCGGTCTCGAGATGATCCTTGAGCCAGGCGAGGGTCAGCTTCATCGGCTCAACCCTCCGACCAGGCTCGGCACGTCGAGCGGCACGAAGCCGTAATGGCGCAGCCAGCGCAGGTCGGCCTCGAAGAAGGTGCGCAGGTCGGGGATGCCGTACTTGAGCATGGCGACGCGCTCGATCCCCATGCCGAAGGCGAAGCCCTGATAGACGGCGGGATCGACGCCGCACATCTCCAAGACTTTGGGATGCACCATGCCGCAGCCGAGGATCTCGAGCCAATCCTCGCCCGCGCCGATCTTGAGCTCGCCCCCTTGCCGGCTGCAGCCGATGTCGACCTCGGCCGAGGGCTCGGTGAAAGGGAAGTGGCTGGGGCGGAAGCGCACCGGCACGTCGGGCACCTCGAAGAAGGCGCGGCAGAAATCGGCGAGGCAGCCCTTGAGGTGGCCCATATGCGTGGTCTTGTCGATCACCAGGCCCTCGACCTGGTGGAACATGGGTGTGTGCGTCATGTCGTGGTCGGA
>DATJAC010000381.1:0-3566 GCA_035516655.1 Alphaproteobacteria bacterium
CCCGTCGGTGACGCTTTCCTTCAATCTCGCCCCCGGCTATTCGCTCGGCCAAGCGGTCGACGCCATCCAGGCGATCCAGGCCCGCCTGCATACGCCCATAACCCTCGACGGCTCGTTCCAGGGCACCGCACGAGCCTTCCAGGCCTCGTTGTCCTCGACCCCGCTCCTCATCGCGGCGGCGAGCCTCGTGGTCTACATCGTGCTGGGCATGCTCTACGAGAGCTACATCCATCCCATCACGATCCTCTCCGCCCTGCCCTCGGCCGGCGTGGGCGCCCTTATCATGTTGACGCTCTTCCACTACGATCTGAGCGTCATAGCGCTCATCGGCATCATCCTATTGATCGGCATCGTGAAGAAGAACGCGATCATGATGATCGACTTCGCGCTCGTTGCCGAGCGCGAGGAGGGCAAGAGCCCGCTCGAGGCCATTCATCAGGCCTGTCTCTTGCGTTTTCGCCCCATCATGATGACGACGATGGCGGCGCTCTTCGGCAGCCTGCCCATCGCCCTCGGCCAGGGCGCTGGCTCCGAGCTGCGCCGGCCGCTCGGCATTGCCATCGTCGGCGGGCTCCTGGTGTCCCAGTTCCTGACCCTCTACACCACGCCGGTCATCTATCTCTACCTCGACCGCGCGGCCCTGTGGCTGAGCGGGCGCCGTCGGGCGGTGCCGAAGGCTCCGGGCGCGGGCGCAGCCCTTCCCGCACCGAGCCGCCGGCCGGGCGAATGAGCGCCGGGCCCGGGGTCAAGCATGCCGAACCACCCTGACGACAACGATCCCGACGAGCACGGCGCCGACCGCTCGACCGCACGGCTTGCGGGCCTGGCGCTGATCCTCTTCTTGGCGGTGCTGGGCCTTTACCTCGTGCAGAGGCTGCGCTCGCAATCGAACCTCGAGGATTGCCTCATGTCGGGACGCACCAACTGCGCCCCGATCGAGGTGCCAAACCGCTGAGACGACCGCCCGCGGCCGCCCCGTCTGCCCGGGCCGGCGCCGTGGCCGCTCGGATCAGGGCGCGAACCGCCCAAGCGAAACTCAGCCCTGGCAACCCGGACGGTCAGAAGGAGATGCGCAGATTTGCCGCGCCGACGATGTTCGTGCTGTTCGAGCGCAGCTCGTCGCTGGTCACCGAGATGCCGCCCTTGACCGCGTCAGTGAAGCGGTAGCGGAGACCCGCTCCGACGATGACGACGCCGCGCCCGGTGCCGTCCCTCGGATTGGTCGTCTCGTACTCCACGGTAAGCGGAACGTACGGTTCGAACTTGTCGATCGGGTAGGCCGCCTCGCCCCCGACCTTTACCGCACCGTAATGGATCGAGGTCGGCACGCCGCCGATCAAGCCGGGTGCCGCCGAAGACGGGTTCTCGATCGCGTAGATGTAACCCATGTAACCGGTGAGCGCGAAGCCGCCCACGTCGTAGAAGAAGTTTATGTTGGCAGCGCCGGAGTAGCGGTTGGAATCGAAGCCGGCGAGGCCGGTCGAGGTATTGCTCAAGCGGCTATAGTTGAAGAGCAAGTCCCCGCTCACGTGCGAGCTGGCGATGTAGGAGACATAGGGACCGAACTGCTCGCCGTCCTCGAGCCGATGGCCGGCGATCGCCGGGATGTGCACATCGGAGCGCACGTAGCCCGCGTTGAAGCCGAGCAGCCATTTGTCGGTGGCCAGGTAATCGACGCCGACCAGCTCGCCAAGACCAAAGCCATTGAATTTGGCGACCATGCTGCTGTCGCTGAGATCGTATCCGGAACTGTCGATCCAGACGCCCCATTTGAAATCGCTGGAGCCCGCCGAGAGGCCGCTGTAGTAGCCGCGATCGAGCTCCGACTGCTGGCCCCCCGTGCCGAGGGAGCGTGCGAGGGCGCCAGAGAAGGCGCGGATGCGGTCTGCGAGGATATCCGTCGTGACCTCGACCTGGCCCTTGGTGATCGCGTTGGCGACGCCTTTGAGGGTGCGGATCGAGCTGTTGGAGCCGCTGGAGCCGTTTTGGGATGACGTGACGGCGACGCAGCTGCCGGTTACGGTGCTGGCACCCGTCTGCGAGCCGCTGCAGACCAATATGGCGCCGCCGGAGGCGCCCACGAAAGTGCCGGCAAGGGTCCCGGTCGTCGTATTGAGCGTGCCGGTGACGGTTCCCGGCTGCGGGCCGGTGAGCGGCAGCGTCAAACTACCGCCCGAGCCGAGGCTGGCCGTCCCGCTGTCGCCGTTGCTCCCGGTGCAGGTCAGCGACGTGGTAGAGCAGGAGAAGTTGAAGGTCTGCGCCGCCGCGGGCCGCACGGCGGCATCGAGGGCCAGCACCACGAGCGCCATCAAAAAGAGCGCGGCGAGAGCGGAGAGCCGCGGCGCAATGCCGGTCCGCAAGAACGAGAAATTAACCGCCCCGGCACCCGATCCGCGATGCCGACAAGCCCAAGCTTCCCCACCCATCTGATTCCCCCTGGCCGGCCCCAGCCGCCTTTATCGACATTCCCCGGATGCGGGCCCCATCCAGCCCCGTTCCCAGAGAGAGTAGCCAACCTGGCGCGTTTTGAGAAGAGGCGTCGTGCCGCTCCCCGGGTCGAATTCGCCCATTCGGCGGCTTGGATGCGCCAATCGTGCCGACCTCGGGCCATTGCGCAATGCCGCCGCAGCCCCTCGCCTCTCGGGAATTGCGATGGAGCCCCCTATTACCCGCCTCCGCCGCGCGCGAGCGGCCTTGGCCGTCAGCCCAGGCGCAGAAATTCGGGCGGACCCGGCAGGCGGCGCGCGCGAAACGCCACCCGCTCGTCCCAAGCGGCAATCCGCTCCGGCGCGAAGCCGGAGGACTGGAGCGCCGCCTCGACGGCCTTCTCGTTGGGCACGAACCAATTGCTGAAGTCGCCCTCTCGAAGCTCGTCGAAGCGGTGGAACTGATAGAGCGCTATCGCGCTCAGGCGGGGATCGATCGCGGCGAGGGGCAAGCCCTTCCCGCTGGCGAGGACGACGCGGGCATCCAGCACCTGCGTCTCCAGGAGCAACTGTCCGTCACAGACGTCGTGGATCCGCTCGAGCGCCAAGAGCGGATGCCGGAGGTGATAGTAGACGCCGCAAAAGATCACGAGGTCGAAACCGCCGCCGAAGAGCGCGCGCTTCATGTCGTAGACGTCGCCTTGGATGTACTCGACCTGGCTCGCCAAAATCCGCTTCGCCAGCGCGAAGCCGAAATGGTCGGCCGGCATCAGATCGTAGGCGACGACCCGAGCTGCACCCCGGCGCTCCGCCTCGAAGCTCATGAAGCCGTCCCAAGCCCCGATGTCGAGCACGCGTTGGCCATCGAGCCGCGCCGGCAGCATGAGCTCGGCGAGCCGCGACAGATAGGAGTGATAGACCTTGCCAGGGGTGACGACGCCGTCGCCGAGGTCGATCGAATGCCACCAAGGCCGGCCGGCGATGAGGGCCTGCTTCTCCTCGGCCGGCATGCCGGCGGCTCCGGTTGCACCGGATGCCCTGCGGGCGACGAGCGCGCGTCTCAATTCGGAGCGCTTCTGCGTCAATTGCCCGAGCTCGCCTTGAAGGTTCCGCTGCTGGCGGTAAAGCCGGCCGAGGGGG
>DATJAC010000382.1:0-5386 GCA_035516655.1 Alphaproteobacteria bacterium
AAGCCGGTCGAGATCGAGTGGAACCAAGGCATCTATTCCATGGAGGGCTGGGTCATCGCCAAGGGCGACCCGAAGGCCGAGCTCGGCAAGAAATTCATCAAGTTCTGCGCCGCCGCCAAGCGCCAGGCCGAATACACCAAGACCCTCGCCTACGGGCCGACCAATCCCAAGGCTTATGACTTCATCCCGCCCGAGCGCGCCAAATACCTCCCGACCGCCCCCGACAACGTCAAGCGCATGATCCTCTCTTCGACCGAATGGTGGGGGACGAACAAGGAGAAGGCGCTCGAGCGCTTCAACACCTGGATTCTGGCGTAGGGGCGGGCTGCCGAAAAATGATGGTGTTGCCCTCGCCCTTCGAGACGGCGGCTTCGCCGCCTCCTCAGGGCGAGGGCAAGGGCTTGAAAAACAAAATATAGAGTCTTCATGGTGAGGAGCGTGGCCGAAGGCCGCGCGTCTCGAACCATGAGGTCACTACAACTGATTGTTCCGCGGCCCCTTAATCCGCCGGCACGATGGCCGTGAGGAGGGGACCGATGTCCTCGTGCAGGACCACGTCGGCGAAGGCGTCCTGCTCGGTCGGCTCGCGGTTGACGATCGCGAGCTTGGCGCCCTTGTCCTTGGCGAGGAGGGGGAAGCCCGCGGCCGGGTAGACCACGAGCGAGGAGCCGAGCACCAGGAAGAGGTCGGCAGCAAGCGTCGCCTGCTCGGCGCGCGCCATGGCGGCCTGCGGCATGGCTTGGCCGAAGGAGATGGTCGCCGTCTTCACGAGGCCGCCGCAGTCGCGGCAGCTCGGGATCTCGTCGCGTCCGAGGAAGCTCTGCTTCAGGACTTCGAGCTCGTGGCGCAGGCCGCAGGCGAGGCAGCTCGCATAGGTCGCGTTGCCGTGGAGCTCGATGACCCGCTCGGGCGGCACCCCCGAATCCTGGTGCAGGTTGTCGACGTTCTGGGTGATCACGGCGGCGACCTTGCCGCGGGCGACGAGGCGGGCGACGGCGTAATGCCCGGCGTTCGGCTTGGCACCCGTCCAGCCCGTAACCCCCGAGTAGACCCGCGTCCACGCCTCGCGGCGCATCGCCTCGCTCGAGACGAACTCGTCGAAATAGATCGGCCGCATCTTGCTCCACACCCCGCCGGGGCTGCGGAAATCGGGGATGCCGGACTCGGTCGACATGCCGGCCCCGGTAAAGACGACCGCGCGTCGAGCCTCCGCGACAAGATGAGCCAAGCGCTCTCGCGACATGCGCGCATGATAACCCGGCGGGGCGGTCGCGGTGCAAGGGCGGGCGTGGCCCGCTCCGGTGCGGAAGCTAGGGCTTGCCCGCCAGTGCGTCTTTCTGGACAATCGCCTGGTCGCGTGCACGGCCAAGAACAAGCCTCGAGCGGGGAGTACGCGTGGCTCAGTCGAAGATCAAGCTCAGGGTGCGCGGGGCGGCCAAGAGCTATGGCGCCGTCACGGCCCTCGCGGAGGCGAGCTTCGAGATGGGCGAGGGCGAGTTCCTGACCCTCCTCGGCCCCTCGGGCTCGGGCAAGACCACCCTCCTCATGATCATCGCCGGCCTGACCCCGCCCGACGGCGGGGAGGTGTGGATCGACGGCAAGCTCGCGACCTATGCCCCGCCGCACAAGCGCGACATCGGCATCGTCTTCCAGAACTACGCGCTCTTCCCGCACCTGACCGTCTTCGAGAACATCGCCTTTCCGCTGCGCATGCGCCGGATGGCGGAAGGGAAGATCGCGGACGAGGTCATGCAGGCCCTCGACACCGTCCAGTTGGCGCACACGGCCAAGCGCCTGCCCCGCGAGCTCTCGGGCGGGCAGCAGCAGCGCATCGCCCTGGCGCGCTGCACGGTCTACCGCCCCTCGATCGTGCTCATGGACGAGCCGTTGGGGGCGCTCGACCGCAAGCTGCGCGACCAGATGCAGCTCGAGATCAAGCATCTCCACCGTCATCTCGGCATCACCGTGCTCTACGTCACCCACGACCAGGACGAGGCGATGACGATGTCCGACCGCATCTGCCTCATGAACAACGGCCGCATCGAGCAGCTCGGCGCACCGCAGGAGCTCTACTTCCGCCCCCGCTCGGTCTTCGTCGCCGACTTCCTCGGCGAGTCCAATCTCCTCTCCGGCATCGTCCGCGAGAGCGGGGACAGGCTCCTCGTCGAGGGCCCCGGCGGGCTGCTGCTGAGGGCACTGGCGCAAGAAGGGCTCGACCGCGGCACGCGGGTGCGGCTCATGGTGCGGCCCGAGAGCCTGCGCCTGCTTGCTCCCGCCGAAGCGGGGGAGAACGTGGCCGAGGGGACCCTCACGGAGATCGTCTTCACGGGCGGGGTGCGCCGCTATTTCGTCGCGATCCCCGGCGATGCCGTGCTCGCGGTCAAGGAGCTCACCGACGACGCCGCGACGCGCAGTCCCGGCGAGGCCGTGCGTGTCGGCTGGGAGGCGGCAACCACGATCGCCCTTCCCGATCCCGCAGGTGCCACCGCATGACCACCCTGAGTGCCGCTTCGTTCGGCACCCCGCGGCCGCACCGCGGCTGGCTCTCGGCCTGGCCGCTCTATCCGCTCATCGCCTTCCTCGCGGCCTTCTTCGTCTATCCGGTGGTGCAGCTCCTGTGGCTGAGCTTCACCGATCCCGCGGGACACTTCTCGCTCGTGAACTACACGCACATCGCTACCACGCCCGTCTATCTCCGGGTGCTCGGCATCACCTTCCGCATCGCGGCCTGGACGACGGTCTTCGCCATCCTCGCGGGCTATCCGGTCGCCTATCTGCTAGCCACCCTGCCTGAGCGCCGCCGCGACGCGCTCATGCTGCTCGTCCTGATGCCGTTCTGGACGAGCTTTCTGGTGCGCACCTTCGCCTGGATGGTGCTCTTGGGCCGCAACGGGGCCGTCAACCAGCTGCTGCTTGCCCTGGGGATCGTCGATGCGCCGGTCAGCATCATCTACAACTTCACCGGCGTCATGATCGGCATGGTGCAGGGCATGATGCCGCTTGCCATCCTCGCCATGCTCTCGGTCATGCAGAACATCGACACCACCCTCATGAAGGCGGCCCACACCCTGGGTGCCCGCGGCGGCCAGGCGTTCTGGCGCATCTACTTCCGGCTTTCGCTGCCGGGGGTGGCCGCTGCGGGGCTGCTCGTCTTCATCACGGCCCTCGGCTTCTTCATCATCCCGGCCCTCCTCGGGGGTGCCCACGAGACCATGATCTCGCAGGTCATCATCTCCGTGATCCAGGAGCTGATGAACTGGCGCTTTGCCGGGGCACTCTCGCTCGTCCTCTTAGCCGCCGCGGCGCTCGTCTTCTATCTCTACGACCGCATCCTCGGCATGTCGACGCTCTCGGGCGAAGCGGGTGCCGCCGCGCGCTCGGGACAACAGGGTCGGGCCAACCTGCTCGCCACGGGCAGCGCCTGGCTCGGCGAGCGGACGATCGCATTTCTCGGCTGGCTCTGCGACCGCGTGGGCGAGCTCTCCGAGCTCGCTTTCCCGCCGAGCGCGGCACGGCCGCAGCGCCGCCTCGCGCGCGCCCTGCTCTGGGGGGTTGCGGGCCTCGTCATCGCCTTCCTCGTCGTCCCCTCGCTCTTCGTCATCCCGGTCTCCTTCACCGGCGAGCGCTTCATCGACTTTCCCCCGCACGGCTTCTCGCTGCGCTGGTACCGCACCTATCTCGACTCGCCGGCGTGGGTCGATGCGACGGTGCGCTCGATCAGCGTCGCCTTCATGACCGGGATCGTCGCCACCCTCTTGGGTACTGCGGCCGCGTTCGTGCTCGTGCGCCAGCGCATCGTCGGGCGCACGGCGATGCTGACCTTGGTGCTCATGCCGCTCATCCTGCCGCGCATGATCATCGCGGTCGCCCTCTTCTATCTCTTCGCGCGCCTCGGCCTGGTGGGTACGCAAGCGGGACTCGTGATCGGGCACTCGGTGCTCGCGGTCCCCTATGTCGTGATCACCGTGATGGCGGTCCTCAAGACCTACGACCAGCACTACGACCAGGCAGCCTGGAGCCTGGGGGCGACGAAGTGGCGGGCCCTCTGGCACATCACGCTCCCGCAGATCCGTGCCGGGCTCATCGCCGGATATCTCTTCGCCTTCGTGACCTCCTTCGACGATCTCACGGTCGCCCTCTTCATGACCGCAGGCGCCACGGCGACCCTGCCGCGCCAGATGTGGAACGACCTCCTGCTCCAGGTCAATCCCACGCTCGCGGCGGTCTCGACCGTGATCCTTCTTCTCATTACAGTGTTCATCGTGGCTGCGGAGCTGCTGCGCCGCCACGCCGTCCGCCACTGACAGCCGGGAGGTCCAGGATGGTGCAGCCCAACTACCCGCGCGCCGAGCGCCATGACAACCGCGAGCCGGTGTTAGCTGCCCGCAGCGATCTCGCCGCCGCCTGCCGCTGGGCGGCGCGCCTCGGCTTCCATGAGGGGATCTGCAATCACTTCACCATGCTCTTCGAGCGCGACCCCGTCCGCGTGCTCATCAATCCCAAGGGGCGTCACTTCGCCAAGATGACGGCGACGAGCTTGATCGCCATCGATGCGAAGGGCCGCACGGTCGAGGGCGAGGGGCGCGCGCCGGTGAGCGGGGTTGCGATCCACCTCCCCATCCATCTCGTCCATCCGCGCGCGCGCGTGGTGCTCCATTGCCACATGCCCTACGCCACGGCCCTGACCGCGATCAAGGGCGGCCGGCTCGAGATGGTCCACCAGAACTCGGCGCGCTTCTTCGGCAGGCTCGCCTACGACGACCATTTCAACGGCATCGCGCTTGCCCAGGACGAGGGCCGTCGCATGGCCGGGATCATGGGCGAGAAGCCCATCCTCTTCCTCGCCAACCACGGCGTCATCGTCGCCTCCGATACCGTGGCCGAGGCCTTCGACGATCTCTACTACCTCGAGCGCGCCTGCCAGGTGCAGGTCCTCGCCATGCAGACGGGAAAGCCGCTCAACGTCATGCCGGACGAGATGGTGCGCCGCACGGCCGCCGAGTTCGGCGACTTCGCGATCAACGCCGAGCTCCACTTCGACGCGCTGCGCGACGTCCTCGACGAGGAGGAGCCGGCCTACGCGTCGTGACCCGTTCGCTCCCTCTCCTCTAAACGGGAGAGGGATTAGCTGTCCGGCGCACCGTGGCCGGAGACGACCCGGACGGCGCCGCGGATGAGATCGCGGAATGCCCCGTCGTAGTTCACGCCGCTGATGCTCCAGGCGTAGCCCTCGCCCTTCCAGAACATGCGCCAAGAGCCGACCCAGCCGGGGAGGGCCGGCTGGAACTCGAGCGTCCCGACCACGATCACCTGGTCGGGTGTCGACGCTACCTGAGGCGGGGGGAACCAGCCCATGGTGACGCCCCAGGCGGCGAGCTCGGCCTCG
>DATJAC010000383.1:0-4562 GCA_035516655.1 Alphaproteobacteria bacterium
GTGGTAGGCGAAGTAGACGGTGAGGCACGCGAGGCCGAGTTGGGCAGAGATGCCGGGTAGCCTTCTCGTGATCTCGCGCGTGAGGCTCATGGCGGAAAGCGAATCACAGGAGATTCATGCCGGTCAATAGGCAAGTCGAAAATCCGCATGAATTTCGCGTCGGCGCGGCGAAAGCGAGCGTTTTTGGCGGCCACGGCGGTCTATCGCAGAACCCGCGACGCCGCAGATCGGCATCCGCGTGACGAATTTGCGTCCGAGTCGGGGGGATGGCGGGGCCTCAGCGCCGCACGCTTTGTCCCGCATAGCGCGCGACGGGACCGAGCTCCTCCTCGATGCGGATGAGCTGGTTGTATTTGGCCAGACGCTCGGAGCGGGAGAGCGAGCCGGTCTTGATCTGCCCGCAGCCCGTGGCGACCGCGAGGTCGGCGATGGTGGTGTCCTCGGTCTCGCCCGAGCGATGGGAGATCACCGCGCGATAGCCCGCGTGGTGCGCCGTCTCGACGGTCTCGAGGGTCTCGGAGAGAGTGCCGATCTGGTTGAGCTTGACCAGGACCGCGTTGGCGATGCCTTTGGCGATCCCCGCCCGGAGGCGCTCGGGGCTGGTCACGAAGATGTCGTCGCCGACGAGCTGGAGCTTCTTGCCGAGGGCGGCCGTGAGCTCGCCCCAGCCGGCAAAGTCGCCTTCGGCCATGCCGTCCTCGAGCGAGACGATGGGATAGCGCGCGGCGAGGGCTGCGTAATATTTGACCATGCCGGCGGCGTCGAGCTTCTTGCCTTCTCCCTCCAGCACGTATTTCCCCTTGCGGTAGAACTCGCTCGCCGCCGCATCGAGGGCCAAGGCGATGTCCTCGCCGGGGCGATAGCCGGCCGCCTCGATCGCCTTCACGATGAAGCCCAAGGCCTCGTCGGCACTCTTGAGATTGGGCGCCATGCCGCCCTCGTCGCCGACATTGGTATTGTGCCCGGCATCCACGAGCCGCTTCTTGAGCGTGTGGAAGACCTCGGAGCCCATGCGCACGGCATCGGCCAAGCTCGCGGCCGAGAGCGGCATGATCATGAACTCCTGCACGTCGATCGCGTTGTCGGCGTGGACCCCGCCGTTCACGATGTTCATCTGCGGCACGGGCAGGGTGCGCGCCGTCACCCCGCCGATGTAACGGTAGAGCGGCAGGCCCCGCTCCTCCGCGGCCGCCCGGGCCGCCGCGAGACTCACGCCGAGGATCGCGTTCGCCCCGAGCCGGCCTTTGTTGGACGTGCCGTCGAGCTTGATCATGAGCCGGTCGAGATGCTCCTGCTCCTCGACCTCGAGGCCGGAGAGCGCATCGAAGATCTCGCCCTCGACCGAGCCTATGGCGCTCAGCACCCCCTTACCGCCATAGCGCGCCTTGTCGCCGTCGCGGAGCTCGACCGCCTCGTGCTTGCCGGTGGAAGCCCCCGAAGGGACTGCGGCCCGGCCGATCGTCCCCGTCTCGAGCTCGACGTCGACCTCGACGGTCGGGTTGCCGCGGCTGTCCAGGATTTCGCGGGCGCGGATATCGGCGATGGCGGTCATGGCACGCTCCCCTAAGTGAGCGCGAGAGAGATAGCCGCCGCCGTGCGCGGGCGCAAGGAGGACGGTGCGGCACCCGCAGGCAGCCCTCAGATCGCGATCGGCTTCGCCTTGGCGACGCGGTCGAACTCGATGAGGGTGGCGAGGAGTGCCGGCATGTCCTTGAGCTTGACCATGTTGGGGCCGTCGGAGGGTGCCTTGTCGGGGTCCTGGTGCGTCTCCATGAAGAGCGCGGCGATGCCGACGGCTACGGCGGCGCGCGCCAGCACCGGCACGTACTGGCGCTCGCCCCCGCTCGTTGCCCCCTGCCCGCCCGGCTGCTGCACCGAGTGGGTCGCGTCGAACACCACGGGAAAGCCGGTCGCGGCCAGGATCGGAAGGGCGCGCATGTCGGAGACGAGCGTGTTGTAGCCGAAGGAGACGCCGCGCTCGGTCAAGAGCACGTCGTGGTTGCCCTGTTCGGTGATCTTGGCCACGACGTTCGCCATGTCCCAGGGGGCGAGGAACTGTCCTTTCTTGACGTTGACGGCGCGCCCCGTGCGCGCGGCGGCGACGAGGAGATCGGTCTGCCGGCACAGAAAGGCGGGGATCTGCAGCACGTCCGCGGCTTGCGCTACGATGGCGCATTGCTGGGGCTCGTGCACGTCGGTCAGCACCGGGATGCCGCGGCTCTCGCGCACTTCGGCGAGGATCGGCAGGCTCTCGGAAAGCCCGAGCCCCCGGGCACTCGCGAGCGAGGTGCGGTTCGCCTTGTCGAAGGAGGTCTTGTAGATGAGGCCGATGCCGAGCTTGGCCGTGATCTCCTTGAGTGCTGCGGACATCTCGAGCGCGTGCGCCCGCGATTCGAGCGCGCAGGGCCCGGCGATGAGGGCGAAGGGCCGGTCGTTGCCGAGCTCGAGCTCGCCGATATGGACGTGGTGCGGGGTCGTCATGGGCTGCTCGCGCGGGACGTCATAGGCCGTAGCCTTATACGATGCGGGCCCGCCGAGCCAGCGCCAATCGGGCTACACCAGGCGGCTCTGGTCCACCGCGGCCTTGATGAAGGAGGCGAAGAGCGGGTGCGGTGCCAAGGGCTTGGACTTGAGCTCCGGGTGGAACTGCACGCCGACGAACCAGCGGTGCTCCGGGATCTCGACGATCTCCGGCAGCTCGCCGTCGGGCGACATGCCGGAGAAGCGCATGCCGGCCGTCTCGAGCTGGCCCTTGTAGTTGATGTTCACCTCGTAGCGGTGGCGGTGACGCTCGCTGATCTGATCGGCGCCATAAGCGTCATGCACGCGGCTCCCGCTCGCGAGCAGGCAATCGTAGGCGCCGAGGCGCATGGTGCCGCCCAGGTTGTCGCCCAGCGCGCGGCGCTCGAGCACGTTGCCGCGCATCCATTCGGTCAGGAGCCCCACCACCGGGTGCTCGACCGGGCCGAACTCGGTCGAGCCCGCGCCCGCGAGCCCGGCGACATGGCGCGCCACCTCGATCACCGCCATCTGCATGCCGAAGCAGATGCCGAAATAGGGCACCTGGCGCTCGCGCGCGAAGCGGGCCGCCTGGATCTTGCCCTCCGAGCCGCGCTCGCCGAAGCCGCCCGGCACCAGGATGCCGTGCACGCCCTCGAGGTACTGGATGGTGTCGTCGCGCTCGAAGATCTCCGCATCGATCCAGTTCATGTTGACGCGCACGTGATTGGCGAAGCCGCCGTGCGCGAGCGCTTCCGAGAGCGACTTGTAGGCGTCCAGGAGATGCGTGTACTTGCCGACGACCGCGATCGTGACCTCGCCTTCGGGCTTGCGGTTGCGCTCGACGATGTTGGCCCAGCGGGCGAGATCGGGCTCGCCCTCCTGCCTGATGCCGAAATGCTTGATCACCTGGGTGTCGAAGCCCTCGGCGTGGTAGCGCAGCGGCACCTCGTAGATGGTCGAGACGTCGAGTGCCTGGATGACGCATTCCTCCCGCACGTTGCAGAAGAGGGCGATCTTGCGCCGCTCGGGCAAGGGAATGGCGCGCTCGCTGCGGCAGAGGATGACGTCGGGCTTGATGCCCACGCTCTGCAGCTCCTTGACGGAGTGCTGGGTCGGCTTGGTCTTGATCTCCTGCGAGCTGGCGATATAGGGCACCAAGGTCAGATGCACGAACATGCTGCGCTCGGCTCCAAGCTCGTTGCCGAGCTGGCGGATCGCCTCGAGGAACGGCAACCCCTCGATGTCGCCGACCGTGCCGCCGATCTCGCAGAGCACGAAGTCGGCCCCGCCCGCGTCCGCCAGGATGAAGTCCTTGATGGCGTCGGTGATGTGGGGGATGACCTGGACCGTGGCGCCCAGATAATCGCCGCGCCGCTCGCGCGCGATGACGTCCGAATAGATGCGCCCCGTGGTGACGTTGTCGCTGCGCCGCGAGGCGACCCCGGTGAAGCGCTCGTAGTGCCCGAGGTCGAGGTCGGTCTCGGCCCCGTCGTCGGTGACGTAGACCTCGCCGTGCTGGTAGGGGCTCATCGTGCCCGGATCGACGTTGATGTAGGGATCGAGCTTGCGCAGGCGCACGGTGAAGCCGCGGGCCTGGAGGAGCGCTCCGAGTGCCGCCGATGCGATGCCCTTGCCGAGAGAGGAGACCACGCCGCCGGTAATGAAGATGTACCGCTGCATGGGCCACCATTATAGCGCAGTCGGGCGCCAAGCCAACGCGAAAGCGACGGGCGCGGGACCGTCGCCGTGAAATAAGCGACTTGACAGTGCCGCTACTGTCCGATCGGGGGTGCGGGCGTCTTGGGTGCCGCCGGAGCTGCCGGTGCCGCGGGGGTGGCGGGTGCCGGCGTCGCAGGTGCTGCCGCCGGTGCCGCAGGTGCCGCGGGTGCGGTTTCGAGCGGGGCCGAGTGCTGGGCCGGCTGGTCGAGGATCGAGTGGCGCGCGGGTGCCCGGCCCGCGAGCCAGGCGAGGGAGAGACTCGTGAGCATGAAGCAGAGGGCCAGGATCGCGGTCGTGCGGGTGAGCAGGTTGGACGCCCCACGCCCGGTCATGAAGCCGCT
>DATJAC010000384.1:0-7930 GCA_035516655.1 Alphaproteobacteria bacterium
CGCGCACGGTCGCCACCCCCTCGATGCGCAGCGGGAGGCCCAGGTCGCGGACGAGGCGTTTGACGATCTGGAGCTGCTGATAGTCCTTCTCGCCGAAGACGGCCACGTCGGGGAGGCATGCGATGAGGAGCTTCGTCACCACGGTGGCGACGCCTGCGAAATGGCCGGGGCGGAACGGGCCGCAGAGCCCCTCGCTGAGACCGGCCACGGTGACCGTCGTGCTGAAGCCGTGGGGATAGATCTCGGCAAGCGCGGGCATGAACACGCCATCGACCCCAATGGCCGCGAGCTTGGCCAAGTCGCCCGCCTCGTCGCGCGGATAGCTCGCCAGATCCTCCTGGGGCCCGAACTGGGTCGGGTTCACGAAGATGCTGACGATCACGCGGCGACAGAGCCCGCGGCCGGCGCGCATGAGGGCGAGGTGGCCCTCGTGGAGCGCCCCCATGGTCGGCACCAGCGCCACCGTCTCGCCCGCGGCACGGTAGCGCCGCACCTCCCTGCGCAGGGCCGCGATGCTCCTATGGATCGCGATCGTCTCGACGCCGCCCATCGTCACCTCGGCTGGCCGGGACCGCCGGGACCGCCCGGACCGCCGGGACCGCCCGGACCGCCGGTCCCGGGGCGGCTTCTTTTAGACGAGCGGCCGGGCCCGGGAAAGCCTCATTCCATTGGGCGGAATGTGGCCGAGGGCTGCGGAAAGAGGGCCGCCTCGATGCCGGCGATGCTCGCGAGGCAGAGATCGGCGAGCGGGGCAAGCGTTGCGTAGGTCCCCGTACCGGTGAGCACGCCGATGACCCGGCCCGCTCCCGCGGCGCGTCCCATGAGGAGGTCTTGCGCGTTGTCGCCGACCACGGCGACGTGCCGTGCCGCGAGCGCGGTCGAGCGGCAGAAGCCCTCGATCATGCCGGCACCGGGCTTGCTGCCGAAGCCGCTGTCGTAGCCGGCCATGAAATCGACGAGGCTCGCAATGCCGAAGCGCTCCGCCGTGAGGCGGATCGAGGTCTCGTTGTCGCTCGAGGCGACGCCGAGCCGCACGCCGCGCGCGCGCAGGCGGCCGAAAAGACTGGCGAGATCGGTGACCGGCACCACCTCGGCTGCCGCGGCGCTGAACAGGCGATCGAGGGCGGCGGTGAGGGCCGCGGCCGAGAAGCGCGCACCGGCCTCCACCCAGGCGGCGGCGATCTCGGCCGTGGTACCGGCGGCGAGCACGCTGTCGGGCTCAACCCTTCCGCTTGCCGGATCGGCCCCGCCCGAGCGGAGGAGCCGCTCGGCGAGCTCGACGTCCCCGTCCGCGGCCAAGGCCGCCGCCCGCCGGTTGATCGGCGGCCAGCTCGCCGCGTAATCGAGGAGCGTTCCGTCCTTGTCGAAGAGGATGCCGGCGATGGTCACGGCGGCTCAGCCCGGCTCGGCACCCTCGAGCACGAGCAGATCCTCGCGCGCGAAGCCGAGCGTCACGAGCGAGCCGCGCTCGGGCGGGGCGACGCTCGGGTTGTTGAAGGTATCGAGGGAGACGGCGCTCTCCTTGAAGCGCACCCGGATGCGCACGACCGAGCCGAGGAAGCTCACCTCCTCGATCCTACCCTGCATGCGGTTGCGCCCCGCGGCCGCATCCGCCCTTCCGTCGTCGAGCGTCACCGCCTCGGGCCGCAAGGCGACCGAGCGGAGATCGCCACTTTGCGCGCCCTCGATCGCGCGTGCGGCGACGATCTCCTGGCCGTCGACCGCGATGCGGCCGCTCGCCGCGTCGATCACCCGGCCGCCCAGGATGTTGAGCGTGCCCACGAAGGAGGCGACGAAGCGGGTGCGCGGGTAGTTGTAGATGGCGAAAGGTGTGCCGATCTGCTCGATGCGCCCCTCGTTCAGCACGACGATGCGGTCGGACATCGAGAGCGCTTCTTCCTGGTCGTGCGTCACGTAGATGGTGGTGATGCCGAGGGCGCGCTGCACGCCGCGGATCTCCTCGCGCAGCGCCACGCGGATCTTGGCGTCGAGGGCGGAGAGCGGCTCGTCGAGCAGCAGCACCTGCGGCTTGATCGCAAGGGCCCGCGCCAAGGCCACGCGCTGCTGCTGGCCGCCCGAGAGCTGATAGGGATAGCGCCCGGCGAGGGCCGGCAGCTTGATGAGCCGCAGCATCTCCTCGACCCGCAGGCGGATCTCCCCCGCGGGCCGCCCTGCGGTCTTGAGCCCGAAGCCGACGTTCTCGGCGACCGTCATGTTGGGGAAGAGGGCGTAGGACTGGAACACCATGCCGACGTTGCGCTGGTTGGGCCTGAGTCGGGTCACCTCGCGTCCGTCGACGACGATGCGGCCGGCACTCGGCGTCTCGAAGCCCGCGATCATGCGCAAGGTCGTGGTCTTGCCGCATCCGCTCGGCCCGAGGAAGGAGACGAACTCGCCACGCTCGACGGCGAGGGCGAAGTTCTCCACCACCCTCTGCGGGCCGAAGGATTTCTGCAGGTTGTCGATCTCGAGGAACGCCATCGCCGGGCCACCCTATGGCCGGCCCGCGCCGGCACCGCCGCCGCGCCGTGCCGACCCCAGGAGCTGGATGAGGCCCATGCAGGCCCAGGTCACGATGAAGGCGATGATGGCGAGGGCCGAGGGCTCGTAGGCGCGATTGGCCCCCATGAGCTGCAGGTAGGGGCCGAAGGCGGGGCGGTCGAGCAGGCTCGCCATGGTGAACTCGCCGATGACGATGGCGAAGGTGAGGAAGGCGCCGCTCAGCACGGCCACGCGCACGTTGGGGAAGATCACGCGGAAGAGGATGGTGGGCCAGGACGCCCCGAGGCTCTCCGCCGCCTCCGTGAGGGTGCGCACGTCGATCGCGCGCAGGCCCGTGTCGACCGCGCGGTACATGTAGGGGAGAGCCAAGGTGACGTAGCCCAGCATGAGCAGCAGGTCGGTCGAGCGCGCGCTTGCCGTGAGCGGCAGGAGCGAGGCGCTGTTGTAGATGCGCAAATATCCGAAGACGAGCACGATCGCCGGGATCACCAGCGGCAGAAGCGTGATGAACTCGACGAGCGGGCGCAGCCGCGGCAGGCGCAGCTGGAGCCAATAGGCGGTCGGCACGACGAGGAGGACGCCCATGACGATCGTCGCCAGTGCGAGCACCGTGGAATAGGCGAAGGTCGCCTGGAACTGCGGGTCGCCGAGCACCACGCGGTAAGCGTCGAAGCTGTATTGGCCGCGGCGCATGCGCAGCGAGAACTCGAAGGTGCCGATGAGCGGCACCAGGAAATAGACGGTGCCCACCGCGATGGCGAGCCATGGCCCGAGCCTGCCGGACTTCACCTGAGCCACCGTTCGCTCCGCGCGCGCAGCCAGATGTAGCAGCCGTTGGAGAGGGCGGTGATGACGATCATGCCGAGGGCGAGCGCGTAGCCGAGGTTCTCGTCGTGCAGCACGTCGCCTCGGATTTGCGCGTAGAGGAGGATGGTCACGATGTTGAGCGAGCTGCCGGTGAGCCCGTAGGCGGTGGCGACGGCACCGAAGGAATTGGCGAAGAGAAGGAGGGTGGCGCCGAGCAGGCTCGGCCACAGCACGGGCAAAGCCACATAGCGCCAATACTGCCAGGAGCTGGCGCCGAGGATGGCCGAGGCCTCGCGCCACTCGCGCTTGAGCCCGTCCAGCGCCGGGGTCAGGATCAGCACCATGAGCGGGATCTGGAAATAGAGATAGGTGAGGGCGAGGCCCCACAAGCTCAGGAGATTAAAGCCGGCGCTGTAGATGTTGAAGTCGAGGTATTTGACGAGGAGGAGGGTCAAGAGGCCGGTGCGGCCCAGGGTGGCGAGGAAGGCAAAGGCGAGCGGCAGGCCGGCGAAGTTGGAGGCGACGCCCGAGAACGTCATCACCGTCGGCCGCAGCCAGCGCGGGAGCCCGCCCAAGACCGCGGCATGGGCGAGGAAGAAGCCGATCGCGGCTCCGCCGAGGGCGGAGACGGCACTCACCTCGATGCTGATCCAATAAGCGCTCAGGATCGAAGGCTGGAAGAGGTGAGCGATGTTGGCGAGGGTGAAATGTCCTTGGGCGTCCTGGAAGCCGCCCACGACGAGGAAACCCGTCGGCAGGAGGAGGAAGAGGAGGGCAAAGAGGAAGAAAGGTGCTAGCCCGAGCCAGGCCCAGCCGTCCGCCCCGATCCCCATGCGCCGAGCGGGCACGAGAGCCGTCTCGACGTGCGCCCGCTCGGCCATGCAAAGGCACTACTTCACGTTGGCGCCGACCGTCGCGTCCCAGCCCTTGGTGATGACGCCCTTCGCCTGATCCTGCTCCTCTAGGGTGGGGAAGACCGCCTTGGCATAGGAGTCCGCGGGCGGCAGTTTCGCCAAGAGGTCGGCGGGGACTTTCTTGCTGTCGACCAGATCCTTGAAGCGGATCGGGTGGCAGTAGCCCTTGAGCCAGGCGAGCTGCCCCTCGTCGGAATAGAGATACTCCATCCATAGCTTGGCGGCGTTGGGATGCGGGGCGAAGGCGCTGATCGCCTGCACGTAGACGCCGGCGACGATACCGCTCTTCGGCACCACGACCTTGATCTCGGGATTGCCCTTGAGCGTGTCGCGGTCGGCGAGCGCGTTGTAGTCCCAGCGCAGGATGATCGGCGTCGCCCCTTGCGCGATCGAGGCGGCCTTGCCGATGACCGGCACGAAGTTGCCCTTCTTGTTGAGCTCGGCGAAGAACGCGAGCCCGGCCTTGCCGGCGTCCGCGACCTTGCCCCCGCTCGCCGAGAGGCCGGCGGCGAAGACGCCCTGGATCGCCTGGTTGGCGACGCGCGGGTCGCCGGCGAGGGCGACTGCGTTCTTGTAGTCGGCACCGAGGAGATCCGGCCAGTCCGCGGGGAGTTTCTTCACGATGTCCGCGTTGATCTCGAGCGAGAGCACGCCGTAATAGTCGCCGTACCAATAGCCGTCGGCGTCCTTCTGGGAGTCCGGGATGCTGCTCCAGGTTGCGGGCTTGAAGGGCTGCAGCAGGCCGTCCTTCTTGGCCGACGGGCCGAAGGAAAGGCCCACGTCGATCGTGTCGGGCGCCTGCGGCCCGGTATTGCCCTTGTTGGCCTTGATCGCCTCGACCTCGTCGCCGGAGCCGGCGTCGGGGTTGAGCTCGTTGACCTTGAGCCCGTACTTGCTCTTGAAGGCCTCGATCATGGGCCCGTAGCCGCACCAGTCGTGCGGGAGGGCGATCACCGTGAGTTGGCCCTCCTGCTTCGCACCCGCCACGAGCGCATCCATCGTCTGGGCGGCCGCGACCCCGGCCGAGGCGAGCAGAACCAGTGCCGCAAGCGAGACCGTGCCTGACCAAAAGCGCTGCATGACTTGCCTCCCCTCGTTGAGCTGCCTGGTGCCGGGACATCGGCCGAGATTTTTGACCGAACGACCGGCGGTTTCCCCATTCAAGTGTCCGATTCGGCTCCCCGAGCGTCAAGCGGCAAGAGGGCGGCCCGGGCACTGGGCTCAGCGCTGGGTCCGCTCCCAGTCGGGGGCCACAGGGAAGGGGGCCGCGGACGGCGCGAGCGGCGCGCGCCCGAGGATGTAATCCGCCGCCTTTTCGGCGATCATGATGGTGGGCGCATTGAGGTTGCCCGAGGTGATCGAGGGCATGATCGAGCTGTCGACCACGCGCAGGCGCTCGAGCCCGATCACCCGGGCCTGCGGATCGACCACCGCCAAAGGATTGTCCGCACTTCCCATCCGGCAGGTGCCGCAGGGATGATAGGCGCTCTCGGCTTTGGCGCGCACGAAGGCGTCGATCTCCGCGTCGGAGACCACCTCGGCCCCCGGCTGCAGCTCGCGCCCGCGATAGGGTGCCATGGGGGCCTGCGCCATAATCTCGCGGGTCAAGCGCACGGCCGCGCGCATCTCCCGCCAATCCTCGGGCGCGCTCATGTAATTGAAGAAGAGCCTGGGCCTGGCGAGGGGATCGGCCGAGGCAAGGCGCACCCGGCCGCGGCTCTGGGAGCGCAAGGGGCCGACGTGGGCCTGGAAGCCATGGGCTGCCGCGCGCGTCTTGCCGTCGTAGCTCATGGCGAGCGGCAGGAAGTGGTACTGCAGGTCGGGATGGCGCACGCCGGCCCGGCTGCGGATGAAGCCGCCGGCCTCGAAATGGTTGGTTGCCCCCAGGCCGTCGTGGCGGAGGAGCCAACGCAGGCCGATGAGCGCTTGGGCGAGGGGGCGGGTCGCGGGGTAAAGCGTGATCGGCTGCGTGCATTCCAGCTGGAAATAGAGCTCGAGATGATCCTGCAGGTTCTCGCCCACTCCTGGAAGATGGTGGCCCACCGCGATGCCGTGCTGCCTGAGCTCGTCCGCCGGACCGATGCCCGAAAGCTTGAGCAGCTGCGGCGAATTGACGGGACCTGCCGCGAGGATGACCTCGCGCCGCGCGCGCGCGATATGATCGGCACCGCCCCGGCGGTAGCGCACGCCCGTGGTGCTGTGCCCTTCGAGGAGAATGGCGAGGGCGAGGGCGCGCGTGCGCAGGGTGAGATTGCGCCGGCCGAGCGCGGGCTTGAGATAGGCGCTTGCCGCACTCCAGCGCCGGCCGCGATGGACGGTCATGTCCAGGCGGCCGAAACCCTCTTGGCGGAAGCCGTTGAGGTCTTCGCTCTCGCCGTAGCCCGCCGCCTTGGCAGCCGCGATGAAGGCGCGATAGAGCGGATTGGCGAGGCGGCCGTAGCAGGTGTGGAGCGGGCCGTCGGCACCGCGCCACGCATCCCCCCCCTCGGCGCGCGTCTCCGCCCGCCGAAAATAGGGCAGCACCTCGGCGTAGGACCAGCCCTTGGCCCCCTCGCTCGCCCAGCGCTCGAAATCGAGGGCATGGCCGCGCACATAGACGAGGCCGTTGATCGAGGAGGAGCCGCCGATGAGCTTGCCGCGCGGCGTGGCGAGCGAGCGCCCGCCGAGACGGGGCTCGGGCTCCGAGCGGTAGCCCCAGTCATAGGCCGGCATGTTGAGCGGGAGCGAGAAGGCGCTCGGCATCTGGATCAGGAGCGAGGAGTCGGCGCCGCCGTACTCGAGCAGGAGCACGCTCGCGCGTGCGTCTTCGCTCAGGCGGTTGGCGAGCACGGAGCCCGCCGAGCCCGCGCCGACGATGACGTAGTCGAAGCTCTCCGCGGCCATGCGCCCGTCCCTTCCCGCCCCTCCGGCCGCGAGGTTAGGCGCGCTTCCGGCGGAACGCCAGGGTGGCCGAGGCAAGCCGCGACTCACACCTGCCTCGGTCACCCTAGCGACGCTATGTGCCGTCGCATTCCTCGGATGATGCGCGCCTCGGGTCGGCGTCGCTGACAGAGCCAAAAGGCCGTGCGCAAGTCGCCTGCCTGCGAGCCGTATATTGTCATGAGGCGGCCATCGAAGAGGAGGCAGCGATGGATTGGACCGGCGAGCCGAAACTCGCGGATGCGCTCTGTGATCCGGTGATTCAAGCGCTGATGGAGGCCGACGGCGTCGACGTGCTGGAGCTTGGCGCGGTCTTGAGCGGGGCGGCGCGGAGGGCCAGGCTCAAGCGACGCAACCCGGCGAACCGGGATCGCAGGACAGAATCCCGTCGGCCCTCTCGGCCGGTCTGACGCGATTGCGCGAGTCGCCGGGCTTCCCGTCCGCGACGCGGCCCCGTTCGTCGCGGCTTGAAAAGGGGAGGCGCCGATGAAGCGACTATTCTCGACAGCGGCGGCGAAAATGGCGCTCGTTGCCCTCTCGCTTTCGGCCGTCATTCTGGCATCCCCGGTTGAGCGCGGACATGCCGATTCATGTCTGCGCAATCCAGTAGGCACCTTGCCCGGGCCCCTGAATGTGGGCGCCAAAAGCGGCTTCAACATCCGTCAAACCAAGCTGGTCATCGCCAATTGTCACGCGATCTTTTACTGGCAAGAGTCTGCCCGGGTGAAGGCTTGCGGCGGACTGCCGTACAACCGCGGGCCTTGGCTTTCATTCACCCCGCTGGACGA
>DATJAC010000385.1:0-2853 GCA_035516655.1 Alphaproteobacteria bacterium
GCTCAAGGCGGTGACCGCAAAGGTCTGCACCCCGCCGCCCGCGAAGGCGGTGAGGATGAAGTAGGCGAAGGCGGTCATCACGATCGGCGAGCCGATGACGGAGAGGTAGGCGACAAGCCGGCGAGGCGCTCCCGCCGCCGGTGCTGCATCGCCGCGCCGCGCGTAGACGAGGAGCCCGCGATTGACGTAGACGAGGGCCGCGGTGGCAAAGCCATAGAGGGCGACGGCGACGAGTGCGGTGCGCCAGCCGCTCAGGGCCGCGATCGTGGTCACCAGCATCGGGGCGGCGGCGAAGCCGAGCGTGCCCGAGAGACCGTGCACGGCGAAGGCGCGGCCAAGTCGCCGCTCGCCCACGCGGTGGCTCAGGATCGAGAGGTCGGCGGGATGGAAGACGCTGTTGCCGAGGCCCAGGAGGACGGCAAGCGGCAGCAGCATCCAATAAGCGCTCACGCAGGCGATCAGCGCCAGACTCGCGGCCATGGTGGCGATCCCGGCGACGAGGAGGCGATGGGCGCCGTAGCGGTCGACGAGCACGCCGGCCGTCGCCTGGCCGAGACCCGAGGCGGTGTAGAAGAGGGTGACGATGAGGCCGAGCTCGGTGAAGCTCACCCCGAATTGCAGGTAGAGGATGGGAAAGAGCGGGGGCAGGGTGAGCTGCATCAAGTGGCTCGAGAAATGAGCGGACCCGACGACGGCGATCGTCCGCACGTCCCGACCAATGCTCGCACCCGAGGCGATTGCCGTCATCCGCCGCTCTCCTTGGCCGCCGCCATTCTACGCGAAGCGCCCCGGCGGCGCAGAGATTTGCGGGTATGGCTGCTATGCACGGCCCCTCACCCTGTCTAGAAATCCTTCGCCAGCCGCAGGGCGTCGTAGACCGCGGCGTGGATATTGCGCGAGGCGACCGCGTCGCCGATGCGATAGAGCGCGTAAGCGCCGGCCGGATTGCGCGCGAGCGCCTGCGGGCGGTTCGCGATGAGGGCGTCGTAGTCGATTTCGCCCAGATTGCGCGAGCCCGGCTTGAGGGCGAAATAGAGCTCGTCGAGCGGCAGGGTGCCGTGCTCGACCACGACCTGATCGACCGCGCGCTCGCGCCGGGACTTGTCGTATTCGTTGAGGAAGACGGCGACGAGGCGGTTGCCGTCGCGGCGGATGCGCTCGAGCCGGTGGTTCAAGATGATGGTCACCTCGTGCGCGGCAAAGGCCCGGAAATAGGCGGGGTAGTTGGTACCCCCGACCTCGGGGGCGAGGATGCGCTCGGGGGTGGCGATCTCGAGGCGGGCACCGGCCTCGGCGATGAGCTCGGCGGCACTCATGCCCGGGTGCGCGCCGTTGTCGTCGAAGAGGAGGACATTTTCGGCCGGCTTGACCGCACCCGCGAGGATGTCCCAGCTCGTCGTCGCGAGCTCGGAGCCCTCGTCGAGAAAGGACGTGTTCGGCACCCCGCCCGTGGCGACGATCACGATGTCGGGTGCCTCGCGCAGCACGTCCTCGGCCTCGGCGTAGCGGTTGAAGCGCATCTCCACGCCGTCTCGCCGGCACTCGGCCATGCGCCAGTCGATGATGCCGAGGATCTCGCGCCGGCGCTTGAGCCCCGCCGCGAGCACGAGCTGGCCGCCCGGCTGGTCCGCCGCCTCGAAGAGCACGACGGCATGCCCGCGGGCGGCGGCGACCCGTGCGGCCTCGAGCCCGCCCGGCCCGGCGCCGACGACGACGACCTTCTTCTGCGGCCCCGGGCCCGCCGTCACGACGTGCGGCATGGTCGCCTCGCGGCCGGTCGCGGGATTGTGGATGCAGAGCGCCTCGAGGCCGAAATAGATGCGGTCGATGCAGTAGCCCATGCCGACGCAGGGCCGGATCTCCGCCTCGCGCCCTTCCATGACCTTGCGCGCGATGTGCGGGTCGGCGATGTGGGCGCGCGTCATGCCGACCATGTCGAGCTTGCCCGAGGCGACCGCGTGGCGGGCGGTCGCCACGTCCTGGATGCGCGCCGCGTGGAAGACGGGAAAGCGCGTCGCCGCCCGCACCTCGCCCGCGAAATCGAGATGCGGGGCGAGCCGCGTGCCCATGCCGGGGATCACGTGGGAGAGTGCTTCGTCCGTATCGATGTGGCCGCGAATGACGTTGATGAAGTCGATGGTCCCGCTCGCGGCCAGCTGCCGCGCGATCGCGATTCCGTCCGCCTTGGAAAGGCCGCGCTCCCAATCCTCGTCGCATACCATGCGCACGCCGACGATGAAGCGAGGGCCGACGCGCGCGCGGATGGCGGCGAGCATCTCGAGGGCGAAGCGCAGACGGTTGGCGAGGCTGCCGCCATACTCGTCCTCGCGCTTGTTGGTGGCCGGCGACCAGAACTGGTCGGCGAGATGGCCGTAGCATTCGACCTCGATGCCGTCGAGCCCGCCCTGCCGGCAGCGCTCGGCGGCGTCGGCGTAATGGCGGATGACGCGCGCGATGTCCCACTCCTCGACCGCCTTGGGGAAGGCGCGATGGGCGGGCTCGCGCACGGCCGAGGGGGCGATGACGGGAAGCCAGTCGTCCTTGCTCCAGCTGGTGCGCCGGCCGAGATGGGTGAGCTGGATCATGACCGCGGCCCCGTGGCCGTGCACCTCGTCGGCGAGCTCCTTGAGCCAGCCCACCACCTCGTCCTTATAGAGGAGGATGTTGCCGAAGGCCTGGGGACTGTCCGGCGCCACCACGGCGGAGCCCCCGATCATGGTGAGCGCTATGCCGCCCTTGGCCTTCTCGGCGTGATAGAGGCGATAGCGCGCCTTGGGCATGCCCTCCTCGGTATAGGAGGGCTCGTGCGCCGTCGACATGAAGCGGTTTCTGAGCGTGAGCTCCTTGAGCCGG
>DATJAC010000386.1:0-8569 GCA_035516655.1 Alphaproteobacteria bacterium
GGCCGCCGTTGCCGGCATATTCGCCCTCGGAATTCTCGCGCACGATCACCCAGTCGAGATCGCCGGCGGCGACGTTGCGCAGCGGGCCGGTGATGCCCGGCAACAGCCGCGTCGGCCGCACGTTGGCGTACTGGTCGAGGCCCTGGCAGATCGGCAGCCGCAGGCCCCAGAGGGTCACGTGGTCGGGAATGTCGGGAGCGCCCACGGCACCGAAATAGATGGCATCGAAGCCCTTGAGCCGGGAGAGCCCGTCCGCCGCCATCATCACGCCGTGGCGCTTGTAGTAAGCCGAGCCCCAGGGGAATTCCTCGACAGCCAGACGGAAGCCGCCGTCGCGCGCGGCCAGGGCTTGCAAGACCTCGAGGCCGGCCGGGATGACCTCCCCGCCGATCCCGTCGCCGGGGATTGCCGCAATCCGATATTCGCGCATGGGCACCCTGAAAACCCGAAGCCAGGCGCCACATGCCAGAAACCGGCGCCAAAAAGCAAGAAGCCAGGGCGAGCCCTGGCTTCCGCTTGTTCAGCCGCTCGGGTTTGCCGTCAGGCGGCCTTTGCCTCGACGGACTTGGGCGCCGCCGAGATTTTGATCTCGCGCGGCTTCTGCTCCTCCGGCACCTCGCGCACGAGGTCGAGATGGAGCAGGCCGTTCACGAGGGCGGCACCCGTGACCTTGATATGGTCGGCGAGCTCGAAGCGGCGCTGGAAGGCGCGCCGGCCGATGCCGCGATGGAGATACTCCACCCCCTCGGGCTGTTCCTGGCCCTTGCCCGAGATGGTGACGCTGTTCTCCTGGCTCACGATACTGAGGTCGTCCTGGCCGAAGCCGGCGACGGCCATGGTGATGCGGTAGCTGTCCTCGCCCGTCTTCTCGATGTTGTAGGGCGGATAGGAGAGCTGCGCCTCATCCAGGCGCAAGGCGGAATCGAAGAGCTGCGACATACGGTCGAAGCCGACGGTCGAGCGGAAAAGCGGGGAGAGATCGAAGGTACGCATGGCTACACATCCTCCATTTGAGCAACATGTAGAACTCGGCTCACCCGAGGGTCGAGCCAGCTCCGGTCACGCACCGGACCCCCCATGGGCATCCGGCACGGCTAACCATGTAGGGAGGCCGGGCGGCGATACAAGGGGGGCCCGGCGGCACCGCCGCACGCGTGCCGCCCGACGCCGGCCCCGGCCATGAAAAAGGGCGCCTCCGGGGCGCCCTTGCCGTCCTGAGTTCGCCCCTATGGGCTAGCCCTTCATGACCATGCCTTTGAATTTCTTATTGAATTTCGCGAGCTGGCCGCCCGTGTCGACGAGCCGGTGCACGCCGGTCCAGGCCGGATGGGTCTTGGGGTCGATGTCGAGATGCAAGACCGCCCCGGCCTCGCCATAGGTCGAGCGGGTCTTGAACTGGGTGCCGTCCGTCATCACCACGGTGATCTCGTGGTAGTTCGGATGAATGTCGTTCTTCATAGCTCTGCCCTCGCCTGCGAGAGCGGCTTATAGCGAGGGTCGGGCGCCAATGCAAGCTCGGCGGGGCGGCACCTGCGCCCGGCCTTGGTCCACGATCATTTTCGCTCCGCGTTGGCGACCGGATTCGGAAATTCGTTCGATCTTCGTTGGTCCTTTTCCTTCCTGCCATACCGGCGAACGCCGGTATCCATGGCGGAAATGGGTCCCGGCTTTCGCCGGGACGGGAGATGGGTGATGGGTGATTTTACGATTCGGAACATCAGCGCTGCGTGAGCTTGAGCTCGATGCGGCGGTTCTTGGCGTAGGCCGCCGGGGTCTCGCTCGGGTCGATGGGCTGGTACTCGCCGAAGCCGGTGGCCGAGAGATGCCCGGGCGGAATGCCGCTCGCGATGAGGAACTTGACCACCGCCGTGGCACGCGCACTCGAGAGCTCCCAGTTGGAGGGGAAGCGCGGCGAGGCGATCGGCCGCTTGTCGGTATAGCCGTCGACCTCGAGGATCCAATGAATCTCGGCCGGGATCTTGGGCGTGATCTGGCTCAAGGTCTGGGCGAGGCGCCTGAGCGCCACTTCGCCCTGGGGGTTGAGGTCGGCCGAGCCCGAGGGGAACAGCACCTCGGATTGGAAGACGAAGCGGTCGCCCACGATGCGGATGTCGGGGCGGTCGCCGAGTATCTCGCGCAGGCGGCCGAAGAATTCGGAGCGATAGCGGGCGAGCTCCTCGACCTTGCCGGCAAGCGCCAGGTTGAGGCGCTTGCCGAGGTCGGCGATCTGCACCTCCTTGGCCTTGTTGGCGGCTTCCGACACCTCGAGCGCCTGCTCGATCGCGGCGAGCTGCTGGCGCAGCGCCAGGATCTGCTGGTTCAGGAGCTCGACCTGCTGGCGCGCCTCGGCACTGAGTTTGGTCTCGGCATCGAGTGCGGCCTTGTCGGCCTCGTCCGCCTTCTGGGCGCTCTCGATTTGCGCCTGTGCTGCCTCGAGCTGCGTCCGCGCGGTGTCGAGCTGCCCCTTGAGCCGTCCCGCCTCTTCGGTCGCACTCTCGGCGCGCGCGTTCGCCTCCGGCAGCTGGGCGCTCAACTTGTCCCGCTCGGCGGCGAGATCGGAAAGCCGGGCCGCGAGCGTGTCGCGCTTCAGGACCGAGCTCTGCAGCTCGGCCGAGAGCTGGGCGACCGAGAGGCGGAGATCGGCGTTCGCCTTGCGCTCGAGGTTGAGCATGTCGGCGAGCTCGGAGATCTGGCGGTTGAGGCGCTTCAAGGCCTCGTCGCGCCCGGTCAGCACCTCGGAGAGGGTGAACTGCGCTATGACGAAGATGAGCAGCACGAAGATGAAGGCGAGCACGAGGCTGGTCAGCGCGTCGACGAAGCCCGGCCAGATGTTGACGGTGCGAAGTTGGCGCTGTGGGCGCAATTCCGTTTGCCTTCCTCGCTTGCGCGGCGCTTACGAGCCCGCTTCCTCGGCCAGATTGGCGATGGTGCGCGCGAGCAGCCTGATCTCGGCGCGCAATTCGTCGACGGTCTGCTGGCGGCCGACGGAGAGCTCCTCGACGAGACGCGCCAAATAGACCTCGATGTTGCGGATATGGATGCGGCTCGCCTCGTCGACGCCGCTCTCGCCGGCGCTTTCCGCAAGCCGCGCCAGCACCGGCCGCATTTCCATCTGCCCCTCCACCAGCTTGACGAGGAGGGCTTGCTCCGCGCGCATCTGGTCGGTCAAGGTCGAGAGCCGCTCGGTCAAGGTGAAGAGATGGCCCCCGGCGGCGGTGCGGTTGTCCTCGCCGCGCTGCACCGCGCGCTGGAGCGCATCCAGGCTGTCGGCCGTCTTCTCGAGGAGGGCCTCGATATAAGCCGGTATGGAGGTCTCGCCTTCGGCGATGGCGCCTCCGCTCGAGAGCCTGGTCAAGCTCGAGAGCCATTCCTCGAGGTCGTTATAGAAGAGGTTCTGCGCTTGCCCGGCCTGGAGGTCGAGAAAGCCGAGGATGAGCGAGCTCGCGAGGCCGAAGAGGGAGGACGAGAACGAGGTGCCCATGCCGGCGAGCGGATGCTCGAGGCCGGTCTTCAAGTTGTTGAAGATCGAGGTCACGTCGTTCGAGCCGATCTCGAGGCTTTGAATCACGGTGCCGACCGAGCTCACGGTATCGAGCAGGCCCCAGAAGGTGCCGAGCAGGCCGAGGAAGATCATGAGCCCGACAAGGTAGCGCGAGATGTCGCGCGATTCGTCGAGGCGCGAGCTGACGCCGTCGAGGAGCGTGCGCATGGCCATCGTCGAGAGCGAGAGCTGCTTGTCCTTGCGCTCGCCGAGCATGGTCGCCATGGGGGCCAGGAGGCGCGGGGCCGCGCGCGAGAGCGGTTGGCGCGAGCGCTTGTAGCTTTCGATCCAGGCCAGCTCCGGGTCGAGTTGGAGGACCTGGCGGAAGATGAAGACGACGCCGATGAGGGCAGCCCCCAGGATCATGCTGTTGAGCGGCACGTTGTGGAGGAAGACGCGCTCGAGCTGGGGAAAGAGCAGCGCGCACACGGCAATGACCGCGATCAGAAACAAGACCATTCGAACGAGATAGCGTCTGAGGCGCGTCATGGTCCCGGCCGATCGTTCAGTCGTGAATCGCTGAGCCGCAAGCGCCCGCCCTTTGCCGCCGCTCGGCTACTTCCCGACCACGACGAGATCGACGCGATCGGCCGACCCTCCGCCCTCGAGCTTGTTGCCGAGCGCACGCACGTCCATGCGGCTGGCGCCTACCCCCCGGTCGAAGAGATAGCCGCGCACGGCCAGGGCACGGGTGAGCGAGAGCCGGCGCGCCAGGCTTGCTTCCGCGTCGGTCCCGGCGGCGTAGGCGATGAGTTGCAGGCGCAGCTCCTGGTTCTGCTTGAGCCGCTCGGCGAGCTTGCCGAGCTCGGCCTTGGCGCGGTCGGAAAGATCGCTGGCGTTCGTCGCAAAGTTGACGCTGGCGGCAACGCCGGCAGGGGGGACACTCGGCGTGGCGGCGGCCGGCGGGCGCGCTGCCAGCTGGGGCTCGGGTGCCGCCGGTGCCGGCTTGCTCGCAGCCGGTGCTGCGGCCGGCGGGGCTGTGGGCCGCGCTGCGGCACTCGCGGGTGGTGCTGCCGGCGGGGTTGCGGGAGCTGCGGGCTTAACCGGTGCGGCCGGTGCCGCCGGGGCGGCACTGGCGATCTTGCCTGCGGGCAGCTCGGGCGGGGTCGGCGGCTCGGGTGCTGCCGGCGGCGGGGTCGCCTCGGCAAGCTGGGTGGCGGGGGTTGGGGCACTCGGCGCCTTAGCAGGCGCGGCTTTGGCAGGAGCAGCCGCAATGGGAGCGGGCTCGGGGGGCGGCGGGGTTGGATTGGCCGGCACGATGGGCGCCGTCGCCGCGCTCTTCGCCGGCGAGGGTGCCGGCGGGGCCGGGGGTGCCGGTGCCGCGAGCGGCCGCGGTCCGGTCTCTGCGGTCAGAGGCTGCACGGGGGCTGCCGCGGGTGCGGCACTCGCTGCCGGTGCCGTGGTCTTGGCGGGGAGCGGGGGCGGCTCGGCGATCACCGGCGGCGGCGGCCCAGCGCTTGGCGTTGCGGCCGCGACCCGGGGCGGAGCTGCTGCCGGCGGGGCGGGCTTCGCGGGCGCGCTCTTGGCGCTCGCGTTGGCGCGCTCCTTGCCCTGGTTTTCCTTCCCTGCGGCGGTTTCCCCCGGCGGGGTGAGCAGGATCGGCTCGCTCGCCACCGCTTGTCTCGCCGGCGGCGGGCTGCCCATGATGCTGCGCGCGACCTTGGGCGGCGGGCCGAGCTTGTTGAGCACCGAGAGATCGAGGATCACGTCGTTCGGATTGCCCTTGCCGACGAAGACGGTTTGTTGCGCTACGGCAGGTGCCGTCAGCACGACGAGCGTGCAGAAGGCAGCCCCCGTCATCAGGGCGCGCGCCAGAAGAGGGCGGGACGCCGCTTGCAGCGTCCCCGGTTCTCGCGTCATATGCCGCCGCCTCCCGCTGCCGGAACTCATTGATTTGGATTGCCGACCGCCGCCGACAATAGCTCAGTGGGAGAAGCGCGACAACCGGCTTTGCCGGTTGAGCGGTGCTGCGCGCGGAGCTTATTCGGCGAGGGCCTTTTGCAATAGCTCGCCGAGCGGCTTCATCAATTTGTCATTGGCGGCCAAAACGCTGCCGCTTTCGAGCATGTTGCGCCCGCCGTCGATCTCGCCGACATAGCCGCCCGCCTCGCGCACGATCAGCATGCCGGCGGCGATGTCCCAAGGCTTGAGGTCGAACTCCCAATAGCCGTCGAGCCTGCCGGCCGCGACGTAGGCGAGGTCGAGGGAGGCGGTGCCCGTGCGGCGGATGCCCGCCACCTCGGGCATGACCGCGGCGAAGGTCTTGAGAAAGCGGGCGTGATCGCCGTGGCCGTGAAAGGGGATGCCGGTGCCGATGAGCGCGTCGATCAGCCGGCCGCGCGCCGAGACGCGCAGCCGATGCTCGTTGACGAAGGCCCCGCCCCCCTTCTCGCTCCAATAGAGCTCGTCGCGGATGGGCTCGAGGATGACGCCGGCGACGATCTCGCCGTCGCGCTCGAGCGCGATCGAGATGGCGAAATGCGGGATGCCGTGCAGGAAGTTGCTGGTGCCGTCGAGGGGATCGACGATGAAGCGATGGTGTCCGTCGCCCGCTTCGCCCCCGCCCTCCTCCATGAGGAGGCCGAAGCCGGGACGCGCCTTCTTGAGCTCGGCGCGCAGCACCCGCTCGGCGCGCAGGTCCGCGGTCGAGACGAAATCCGCCGGGCCCTTGCGCGAGACCTGAAGCTGCTCGACCTCGCCGAAGTCGCGCACCAGTCCGCGTGCGGCCTTGCGCGCAGCACGCTCCATGACGTTGATGAGGGCGGAGCGCAGCGCCATCCGGCGCCTAGTCCTTGGCGCGCTCGATGTAGGAGGCGTCGACCGTGCTGACCACGATCCGCGCCCCCGCCTCGACGAAGGGCGGCACCATGACCCGCACGCCGTTCTCGAGCACCGCGGGCTTATAGGAGGAGGACGCGGTCTGACCCTTGACCACCGGGTCGGCCTCCACGACTTTCATCGTCACCTTGTCGGGAAGGGTCACCGACACCGGAATCCCCTCGATCAGGTCGACGATGACCTTCATGCCGTCCTGCAGGAAGGCGGCGGGGTCGCCCACGACCTCGCGCGCCAAGGTGAACTGCTCGTAAGTCTCGGCGTCCATGAAGGTGAGCGAGTGGTCGTCGCCGAAGAGGTAGGTGCAGTCCTTCTCCTCGACCTGGAGCTTCTCGACCGTGTCGGCGGTGCGCCAGCGCTCGTTGGTCTTGCTCCCGCTCTTGAGGTCGCGCATCTCCACCTGGATGAAGGCGCCGCCCTTGCCCGGCGTGATGATCTGGATCTTGAGCACGGCCCACTGCCTGCCGTTGTGCTCGATGATGTTGCCGGGGCGGATCAGGTTGGCTTGGAGTTTCATGGCCTTCGCTTCACGGGATGCGGATCGGGGTGCGGGTGGGGAAATCGGCGCGGACCCTAACAGCTCGCCGCAGTCGTGGCAATGTCTGCGGGCGTGAGGCCGGCCACCCGTTTGCGGTATATGGAGAGGGACGGCTGTCGTCGCCCGAGCTCGCGGGGGATGGCTTGGAAGGAGCGCTCATGTCCGGCAAATCCTGGTGGCATCCCGAGGTCTTCGCCGAGCGCCGCGCCGCGCTCGAGATGCGCGCCCGCGTGCTCGCCGGCTTGCGCGGCTTCTTCGCCGAGCGGGCCTTCGTCGAGGTCGAGACCCCCTGCCTCCAGCGCTCGCCCGGGCTCGAGCCGCACATCATGGCGCTCGCGGTCGAGCTCAAGGATCCGCTCGCCGAGGGCAGGCGGCGGCTCTATCTCCACACCTCGCCCGAGTTCGCCATGAAGAAGCTCATGGTGGCGGGGGTCGAGCGGCTCTACCAGATCGCGCACGTGTGGCGCGACGGCGAGCGCTCGCCCCTCCACCATCCGGAGTTCACCCTGCTCGAATGGTATCGCGCCCGTGCCGGCTACGAGAGCTTGATGACCGATTGCGAAGCCCTCCTCCGCTCGACCGCCGCCGCCGCGGGCGGTACCGAGCTCAAGCGCGGCGCGCTCGCCTGCGACCCGGCCCGCCCGGCCGAGCGCCTCACGGTCGCCCAAGCATTCCGGCACTACTGCGGCATCGATCTGCTCGCGACCGCCCCCGAGCCGCGCGCGCCATCGGCCGCGCTCCTCGCCGCCGAGGCGCGCCGCATCGGGCTTTTCGTGAGCGAGCGCGACAGCTGGGAGGATATCTTCCACCGCGTCATGCTCGACCGCATCGAGCCTCGGCTCGGCGTGGGGGCCGCCACCATCCTCTACGAATATCCGCTCTCTTTAGCTGCCCTTGCGCGCCCGAGCCCGGCCGATGCGCGCGTGGCCGAGCGCTTCGAGCTCTACGTCTGCGGGGTCGAGCTCGCCAACGCCTTCGGCGAGCTCACCGACGCCGTCGAGCAGCGCCGCCGCTTCGAGGCGGACATGGCGTTCAAGCAGCGCCTCTACGGCGTGCGCTATCCGCTCGACGAGGATTTCCTCGCCGCCCTCGCCTTTGGCCTGCCCGCGAGTGCCGGCATCGCCCTCGGCCTCGACCGCCTCATCATGCTGCTCGCAGGTGCTGCGACCATCGAGGAGGTGCTGTGGGCGCCGGTCGATTGAGTTCAACGGGCAATCGCCGTCGCGTAGCGCCGCCCTTGACAGAACTACGCAAATTGCGTAGATCGCCGGCACGTGTGGAAGGCGGCGGACGTTGGCATCGTCGTTGACGACGACCTTAGCGACGACCCTGTCGTGACGGCCAATATCACCACACCGGCCGGCCGCTTAAGCGTAATGGCCGCGGTCTCGTTTGAAGGCCGGACGCTTGTTCTTGCCGGCCTCCATATGCATGGGGACGACATTGGTCTCGGGGAGTTCGGCATGGCCAATCTCAGGAGACTGGCCGATGCCGTCATGGAGGTTTTGGAGTGCGATGAAATCGTCGTTGAAGGCGCAACTCGAACATCGGGTGCGAATCCGGGACGTTTCCCCAAAAGGCTCCGGTTCAAGCGTCGCTTACGTTCTTGAGGCCCGACCGGAGGCCTTTTCTAAGACGGTCACCGCCGCGCAGGC
>DATJAC010000387.1:0-15592 GCA_035516655.1 Alphaproteobacteria bacterium
CGTCCTCCTTGGGCTGGTCGCTCGACCTCTTCGATCTCTTCATCCTGCTCTACGTGGCTCCGGTCATCGGCAAGCTCTTCTTCCCCTCGGACTATCCGACCCTTTCGCTCGCCGCGGTCTACGCCTCCTTTGCGGTGACCCTTTTGATGCGGCCCTTCGGCTCGGCCCTCTTCGGCTCCTACGCCGACCGTTACGGGCGCCGCGGGACCATGATCGTGGCGGTCATCGGGGTCGGCATCAGCACGGCCCTCTTCGGCGCCCTCCCCACCATCGCCCAGGTCGGTGCCGTGGCACCGGTCATCTTTCTCGTCATGCGCCTGGTCCAGGGCTTGTTCGTGGGCGGGGTGGTGGCCTCGACCCACACCATCGGCACCGAATCGGTACCGCCTTATTGGCGGGGTGCCATGTCGGGTCTGGTGGGCGGCGGCGGGGCGGGGATCGGCGCCCTCCTCGCCTCGCTCGCCTATTTCGCCACGACCGAGATCTTTCCCGGCGATGCCTATGCGGTATGGGGCTGGCGCTGCATGTTCTTCTCCGGGATCATCAGCTCGATTCTCGGCTTCTTCATCTTCAATCGCCTGGAAGAATCGCCGATCTGGGCGTCGCTCAATGCCAAGCGCGGTGCCGGCGGCGTGGTGCGCGCACCGGTGCGCGCGGTCTTCTCGCGTGAGTATTTGCCGGTCCTGCTGGTCAACCTGATGATGACGGTGGGTGGCGGGGCCGGCTACTACCTCACCTCCGGTTATCTGCCGACCTTCCTCAAGGTGGTGAGCAAAACGTCGAGCGAGACGACCTCGTTCATCCTGATCGCCGGCAGCCTTCTCGCCATCGCCGCCTCGATTACCGCCGGACACTGCAGCACGCTCTTCGGGCGCAAGAAGGTCCTGCTCGGGCTCGCCCTCATCCGCATCGTCGTACTGCCGCTCTGCTTCCTCGGCCTGGCGGGGACGCAATCCGTGGGCGTCATCGCAGCCTATGCGATGGTCCTGACCTTCTTCGGGAATGCCGGCTACGCGCCCCTGCTGATCTTCCTCAACGAACGCTTCCCGACGGCGCTGCGCGCCAGCGGCACCGGGCTCTCGTGGAACATCGGCTTCGCCATCGGCGGCTTGATGCCGACGTTCGTGTCCCTCGCCGCCGGATCGACGCAGAACCTGCCCTACACGCTGGCGATCTTCGTCTTCGGCATCTCGGTGCTTTTCCTGATCGGTGCCCTCGTCATCCCCGAGACGCGCGGCAATCTCAAGTAGGAGTGCGTGGCACTCGAGATCGGCCGGGGCTCTATTCGGCCGCCGCCGGCTGCTGTACGAGGTGCCGCACGGGCGAGCTCAGGATCACCAAGGCCTGAGCGAGAAAGCCGAAGGCGGCGACGGCGAGGCAGACCTCGGCGCCATAGAGCGCGCCCAGGAGCGCACCGACCGCAGCCCCCAACGGCCTGGCGCCGGTCGCGAGCACGAAGAGGGCGGAGACCCGTCCGAGCAGACGCGGCGGGGTGACGAGCTGACGCAAGGTGGTGGTGCTGATCACCCAGATGATGGGGCCGGCACCCATCAGGAAGAAGCTCAAGCCCGCGAGGGCTGAGGATGGCGCCCAGATGGTGAGGATCATCACCAGCGCTGCGGCGAGGCCGGCGAGCGGCCCGATCGCGATCACGGCACCCAAGGGGAGCGTGCGCATGACTCGCGCGGCCAATAAGGCGCCCATGACCATGCCGACGCCGTAGCTCGCGAGGGTGGCACCCACTTCGGCGGGCGAGAGGCCGAGCCGATGGACCGCATAAGGCACGTAGACCGCCTGGAGGACGAAGAACGCCATGTTGAAGATGACCTGCGTCATGAAAACGGGCAGCAGAAGCGCATGCCCGCCGACGAAGCTCGCACCCTCGCGTAGCTCTGCGAGGAGACGGGAGTGCCGGCGCGCGGGCGGCACCGACTCGCCGAGCCCGGCCAGCAGGTGGACCGCGATCAGCGAGAGGGCCGCGGCGAGGGCGAAGGCGGGCTCACCGCCCGTCCAGCCGACGAGCGCTCCGGCGAGTGCCGGGCCCGCCGCGAAGGCGACGGTACGAGCAAGCTCGATGCGTCCGTTGGCCGCGGCGAGGGCTGCGCGCGGGACGAGCTGAGGCACCAGGGCGGGGGCCGCGACGCTATAGGCGATCGTGCCCGAGGCGCCGATGAAGCCGAGGGCGGCCAAGAGCGGCAGGCTCAAGCAGCCGAGGGCTGTGAGGGCGAAGAGGGTGATGAGCGAGGCGGCCCGCAGCCCCTCGGCCGTGGCCATGAGGCGGCGGCGCGGCATACGGTCGGCGAGCAGGCCCGCGGGCACCGCGAGCAGCAGGAACGGCAGCGTCTGCGCGGTCTGGAGGATGCCCGTGCCGCCCGCGCCGATGCCAAGTGCCAACACGGCAACGAGCGGCGCCGCCGCGAGCCCGATCTGCTCGGCCGATTGTGCGGCGAGATTGGACCAGGCGAGGCGATGGAACGTGGAGGGCAGGCGCGCTGCCGGCGATCGCAACATCGGCGTTGTCCCTTTGCGAGTAATCTGAGCGCAATAGCTACGCGAGGACTGCGCCGCGCGCACTTCGCTTATTGCTCCTGAATTGCATGATTCGCGCGGGGTCGGGAGCGCGCGTGCAGGCGACGCGCGGCGGCGGCCGCGTATGCCGCCTCGGTCAGAGCGCCTTGCGGAACGTCAGGTTGATGCGGCAGCGCCCGGTGAGCTCATCCTCTCCCTCCGCCAGCGGCTCGACCCCGTGGAAGGCAAGCCGCGCCGCCCCGCCCCAGACGGCGACGTCGCCGCTTGCGAGCCGCACGCGGCGGGGGCGGTCGCTCCGGCGCAAGCCGCCGAAGAGGAAGATCGCCGGCAGTCCGAGCGAGACCGAGACGATCGGTGCCGAGAAGCAGCCCTCGTCCTTGTCCTGGTGCAGCGACAGGCGGGCCCCCGGCTCATAACGGTTGATCAGGCAGGAGTCGGGCGCAAAGCCTTCGTAGCCGGCCGCCGCGGCCGCAGCCGAGGCGAGGCGACGGAACGACGACGCCATGGGCGGCCAAGGGCGGCCGCTCTCCGGGTCGCGCGCATCGTAGCGATAGCCGCGGCGATCGGTGACCCAGCCGGTGCTGCCGCAATTGGTCATCGCCGCCGACATGCGATAGCCGCGCGGCGTCAGCATGTGGCGGAAGGGGGCCCGTGCCGCGACCGCTGCGACGGCTGCCACGAGCTCCGCCGCGGCGGCTCGGGCGAAGCCTCCGAGGACGACGGCACCCTCGGCGAGCGGCGCGATGCTTGCGCCCGAGGGATGCTGGCCGCTCAGGAGATCGCCTGTCGCAGAGCCGGGAATCGTGCTCATCGCGCGTCGTGAAAGATGATGCCGAGCGTGAGCCGCCGGCCCGACTGTACCCGGCTCACCCCATGGCGCAGATTGACGCGATAACTGCGGGACTTGCCCTCGACCGGGCGCTCACGCACCGGGAAGACGACGCCGTCGCCCTGGCCGAGCGCGACGACGGCCGCGCGCGACTGCATGCGCGGCCGTTGCTCCGTGAGCACGAACTCGCCGCCGAGAAAGTCCCGCCCGGGAGACGTGAGCAGGAGGGTGAGCTGCAATGGGAAAACGTGCTCGCCATAGAGGTCCTGATGCAGGCAGTTGTAGTCGCCCTCGCCGTATTTGAGGAGGAGGGGTGTCGGCTTGGTTTGCCCGCTCGCGTGGCAGCGCTCGAGGAACGCCCTGTGATCGGGGGGATAGCGCAGGGGGTTGCCCAGCGCCTCGCTCCAGCGGTTCGCGATGGCGGCGAGCGGCGGATAGAGGGCCGTGCGCAGGCCGGCGACCGCTTCCGGCAGTGGGTAGGCAAAATACTTATATTCCCCGCGCCCGAAGCCGTGGCGCTCCATCACGACACGGCTGCGGAAATGCTCGTCGCGATCATAGGCCGCCGCCAGCGCTTGGCATTGCTCCGCGGTGAGCACGGCGCTCAAGACGGCATAACCCTCGCTGTCCAGCGACGCGGCGAGGCCCGGCCAGTCCACGGCCGCGAGGCGCTCCGCGATGCCGGGCACGGCTGCGCGGAGCTCCTGCCGCCGAAGTGCCGCCGTCGTCACGCGGCCTCGCGTGCGAGCAAGGCCCGTTTGCGCTCGACCCCCCAACGATAGCCGGCGAGCGCTCCGTCGTTACGCACCACCCGGTGGCACGGAATGGCGACGGCAATCGGGTTGGCGGCGCAAGCCTGCGCCACCGCACGCACCGCCTTGGGCCTGCCGATGCGGGCCGCGATCTCCGCGTAGGTCGCGGTCGAGCCCGCCGGGATCTCGCGCAAGCCCTGCCACACGCGCTGCTGGAAGGCCGTCCCGCGCACATCGAGCGGGAGGGCCAAGCCGAGGGCGGGGGCTTCGACGAAACCGACGACGCTTGCCACCAGTCGCTCGAAGCCCTCATCCCCGCCCAGGAGCTCCGCTTTGGGGAAGCGGTCCTGGAGCTCGCGCACGAGCGCTTCGGGCTCGTCGCCGAAAAGAATGGCCGCAACCCCCTTCTCCGTGGCGGCGACGAGGATCGAGCCGAGCGAGCATTCGCCCACGGCAAAGCGGATTGCAGCACCGCTGCCGCCGGCACGGAAGCTCTTGGGCGTCATCCCCAGGAGTTTCGCATAAGTGGCATAGAAGCGCCCGCTGGAATTGAACCCGGCGTCGTAGATCGCTTCCGTCACCGTCGCACCCCGCGGCAGCTCCGCGCGCACGCGCTCGGCCCGGTGGGCGATGGCGTAGGCCTTGGGCGTCACGCCGGTCACCGTCTTGAAGATGCGGTGGAAATGAAAGCGGCTCATGCCGGCGCCCTCGGCGAGGGCTGCGAGGTTGGGCAGCTCCTCGGCGCCCGCGATGAGGCGGCAAGCCTGCGCCACCGCCGCGGCGCGCTTGGCGGCGAGGGCCGGCTCGTTCGGCCGGCACCGCTTGCACGGCCGGAAGCCCGCCTGCTCGGCCTCCGCACAGCTCGCATGAAAGCCGACGTTCTCGCGCCGTGCCAGGCGCGCGGCACAGGACGGCCGGCAATAAACGCCCGTCGTCCGCACGGAATAATAGAAGCGGCCGTCCGCGCGTGCGTCGCGGCGCACGACCGCCTGCCAGCGGTCGCCGTCGGTGGAAAACCGCGGCAAGTCCTTCTCGTCTCGCATCCTTGGGGTCGTCATGAACATCTCCTGTCGGTTGCGGCGCGCCCGCTTGGCCGCCTCGACCGACAATGTGGGCGATTATAGGCCCGTCCGCACTCCGGCTCTTGCTTTCAAATTCCCCAAATGGGCGGGGCCGGAAATGTCCGGCGGCCGGCCCGGGCGGGCATCTTCACGGCCGCCGCGCGGAGCCGCGGTTTGGCGCTGCGGAGGCGGAACGAGCGATGCCGCCCGACGTGATGGCGATGGGCTTCGCCGGGAGATTTTTACCCTGAGATTCCAGTTGTCGCTCCGGCAAAAGGCCGCTCAAATGGGCCAAGCAGCGCCGCCATGCCCCGCGGCCGGCCACGTCTTCGCACCTGCACAAATTCGGCGGGGAGCGTGCCGGAGAACGGCAAAGGATTGGTTTCATGGCATTTTCGGCGGCGCGCAGCACCCCCGCAGGCTGCCGTGGCAGGGGGTGGATCGAGAACATTTGCAGCAAGGGAGGGACCGCTCGGATCACACCGGGCCCCATAACCTCAAATTAATAAATAATTGCCATGTTATTGAGCATAGAACTCGGCTCTCTGGGCGGAACAGCCGAGCGAAGAGCGTAATCGCCGCAACGACGCGAGCTCGGGGACATCAGGGAAATCACACAAAATGCTCAGGGAACGGGTCACGCAATTTCAAAAATCGTCGACGGCGCGCTTGGGCGAGGCGCACGGCGGCGCGCGCGCCGCCAACACCGCCGGCAAGACCACGGTCGTCATCATCGACGACCGCGTGACCAACCGGCGCATCATGAGCGAGTTGGCGCTCGTGCTCGAGGAGAACCTCGAGGTCAAGGCGTTCGAAGATCCCCTGGCCGCTCTGGCCTGGGTCGAGGACAACACGCCCGACCTCGTCATCACCGACTACAAGATGCCCAACATCGACGGTGCGGAGTTCGTGCGCCGCTTCCGCCGCCTCCCGCTCTGCTTCGACGTGCCCGTGGTGGTGGTGACCGTCTACGAGGACCGGGAATTCCGCTACAAGGCGCTCGAGGCGGGGGCCACCGATTTCCTGCTCTCTCCCGTCGACCATCACGAGTTCTGGTCGCGCTCGCGCAATCTGCTCGCCCTGCGCCGCCAGCAGCAGATCATCAAGCATCGCGCCTACTCGCTCGAGCGCAAGCTGGCGCAGAGCCATCGGCTCCACGAGGAGACCGTCAAGGAGATCCAGGAGCGGCTGCGCACGGTGATCGATGCCGTGCCCGCGATGATCTATGCCACGGACGCCGACCTGCGCCTGGTCTTCCTCAACTGCCATGCCGCGGCCTTGACCGGTGTGGCGCGCGAGACCGCGATCGGCAGCAACGCCGAGAGCGTATTTGGCGACGTCTTCGGGCGGATGAGCCAGGCCGCCGACTTGACGCTCTTCGCCACGGGCGAGGCGGCTCCCCCCTTCGAGGCGCGTCTCGCCGACGCCAAGGACCGCACCCGCGACATGCTCATGACCAAGAGCGCCTTGCGCGATCCGGGCGGGCGCATCACGCATGCGGTGACGGTCGCCATCGACATCACCGAGCGCAAGGACGCGGAGGCGGCGCGCCGCGAGAGCGAGGAGATGCTCCTCGGCATCGCGGAGCATATGCCCGGCACCATCTTCCGTCGCGTGCTTCGGCCCGACGGCGGGGTCTCCTATCCCTTCATCGGCGCATCGGCAAAGAAGGTCTACGGCGTCGATCCCGAGGAGGTCAAACGCGACGGGACTGCCTTGCTCGACGTCATGCATCCCGACGACCGCGACGCCTATGCCGAATCGATGCGTCGCTCCGTCGACGACCTTTCGCCGATGGAGGTCGAGGGCCGCTTCATGACGCTGCAGGGGGACCAGCACTGGCTCAAGACGATCGCGCGTCCGCGCCGCTTCGACAACGGCGACGTCGTGTGGGACGGCGTCATTCTCGACATCACCGACCTCAAGCGCGCCGAAGCCCACCGGGATTATCTCGCCTACCACGACCAGCTCACCGGGCTGCCGAACCAAAGCCTGTTCCGCGACCGTATGTCCCAGGCGATCACCCAGGCCGAGCGGGCGGAGCGGATCGTGGCCGTGCTCTGCCTCGAGATCGAGTCGCTCAGGAATATCAGGGAGAGTTGGGGCCTCGCCGCCGCGGACGACATCATCCGCGAGACGGCCGAGCGTCTTCGCGCGACGCTGCGTCCGGGTGACACCGTCGCTCATGTCGGCGGCGGCCAGTTCTACGCCCTCCTCTGCGGCATCGAAAAGATGTCGGATGCCGGCGTGCCCTTGCACAAGATCGTCGGCGCCTTCGAGCGCCCCTTCGCGCTCAACGGCGAGGACGTCCACATCAAGGTCGTCATGGGCGTGAGCGCCTTCCCGCTCGACGCGCGCGAGCCGGGTGCTTTGATGCGCAATGCCAATACCGCACTCGACCGGGCCAAGGCGCTTCCCACCCGGCGCTATGAGTTCTACAGCGCGCAGATGACCGAGGGTGCCGTGCGGCGGATGAGCCTCGAGGCGGGGCTGCGCCGGGCGATCGAAGACGGGCAGATCGAGGTGTTCTATCAGCCCCAGGTCGGCACCAACGACTATGCGATCGTCGGCCTCGAGGCGCTCGCGCGCTGGCGCCGCCCGGGAAACGTCATGGTCTCGCCCTACGACTTCATCCCGATCGCGGAGCAGACCGGCCTCATCGTGCCGCTCGGCGAGCATGTTCTGCGCACCGCCTGCGAGCAGGCCCAGCTCTGGCAGCGCGCCGGGCTGCACCTGCCGCCGATCTCGGTCAACGTCTCCGGCCGTCAGCTCCTCGAGGAGGATTTCGGCGAGATCGTGCTGGACGTCTTGAAGAAGACCGGATTCTCGCCCTTCAATCTCAGGCTCGAGCTGACGGAGAGCACGATCATCCGCAATGCGGACGTGGTGTCCCGCGTCATGCAGCAGCTGCGCAGCGCCGGCGTCACCTTTGCCGTCGACGATTTCGGCATCGAGCATTCGGCCCTCAGTCACCTCTCGCGGCTGCGGGTCGAGCTGCTCAAGGTCGATCTTTCGTTCGTGGCGCAGATGACGAGCGATCCCGATCACGCCGCCCTCGTGCAGGCCATCGTGTCCATGACGCACGCGATGAAGAAGCGGGCGGTCGCCGAAGGAGTCGAGACGCAGGAGCAGCTCGATTATCTGCGCGCCTACCAGTGCGACGCACTGCAGGGCTTCCTTTTCAGTAAGCCGATCGACGCCGAGAAGATCACGCGGCTGCTCGAGGTCGGCTCGATCCAACCGGGACAGCGCGTGAGCTGACATGCCGGAACCGCTCTTCATTGGCAGCCAATCGGCATCCGCGGCGGGACGCACGCCCGCGCGCGGTCAGGCCTCGTCGGCTTGGCACGTCGCATGGCGCGAGACTTGCGCGCAGGCCCGGGACCGTTGCACGGTCGATTCAACGAAGAACGGATCCGCTCCGCTTAAGACCTGAAGCACCCGACACGAGCAAGAAACGAGGCCGCCGCGAGGCGTGCGCAATGGCAATGGCGATCATACACAGTTCAACCGCTGCCATTCTGTTGCCCTACCGCTGGATGCGCCAGCGGCTCGCCGCCCGCGAGGACAGCGAGCACATGCAGAGCCTGATCCGCGTGATCTTCGGCCTGCTCACGCTCGCCTATGTCGTCTCGCTCGTGAAATTGGGTTTCGCGGATTACGAGCTCCTGCATTACCCGATCCTGCTCGCCGCCCTCAATCTTGTGTTGTCGGTGGCCCTCTTCGCGCGCATCGTGGGCGCGCCGCGCGTCTCCTCGCTGCGGCGGTTCTGCGGCACGCTTCTCGACATCACGGCACTCACGGCGTTCCTCGATAGCGGCGGTGCGTTCACCGCGTGTTGGTATCCGGTCTATTTGTGGGTCACGCTCGGCAACGGTCTCCGCTACGGCCAGAGCTATCTGCTCGCTCCGGCAGCGCTCAGCTTCGTCGGCTTCGGCTTCGTGTTCGCCACCGCCGACTATTGGCACAACCAGCCCTACCTTTCGGCCGGCCTGCTCCTCGCCCTCATCATCATCCCCGGCTACGCCGCCGCGCTTCTTGCCAAGTTGACCAAGGCGAAGGCCCAGGCGGAGGAGGCGAGCCAGGCCAAGAGTCGCTTCCTCGCCAACATGAGCCACGAGCTGCGCACGCCGCTCAATGCGATCATCGGCATGAGCGATCTCCTGAGCGACGCGCGGCTCGATCACGAGCAGCGCGACATGGTGTCGACGATCCATGCCTCCGGCCGCTCGCTGCTTTCGCTCATCGACGACATCCTCGACCTGGCGAAGATCGAGGCGGGGAAGGCGGCACTTCATCCGGTCGGCTTCGATCTCCACGCGGTCACCGCCGGCATCGCCACCATGATGGAGCCGCAGGCGCGCAGCCGCGGCTTGTGGTTCGCAACCCGGCTGGCCGCCGGCACGCCCTACCGACTGCGCGGCGATGCGCAGTATCTGCGCCAGGTCCTGCTCAATCTTTGCTCCAATGCGCTCAAGTTCACGCCGGAGGGCGGCGTGCTCTTGCGCGTCGGATACCGCGCGGGCGCCAACGGCGCCGCCGCGGCACTGCGCTTCGAGGTGCGCGACACGGGCATCGGCATTGCCCCCGACGCGCAGGCGCGGATCTTCGAGGTCTTCACGCAAGCGGACGACGTCTCGACGCGCAAGGTCGGCGGCTCTGGCCTCGGCCTCGCCATCTCGAAGAACCTCGTGACGCTGATGGGCGGGCGCATCGGGGTCGTGAGCACGCTCGGGCAAGGGAGCTGCTTCTGGTTCGAGATGCCGGTCGAGGTCGAGGCGGAGGCGGCCCCGGAGCGCTTCGCGGCGCGCGGCGTGCAGGCTATCGTCGTCTCGGCCCACGAAGGCGGAATGGCCAGGGTCTGCCGCAGGCTGGAGGACTGGGGGTTGGCGACCGTCGAGATGCGCACGACGCGCGCAGCCCTGCGGGCGATCCAGGCGAGCTCGGATCTGGCCGGCGGACCCGTGATCGTTCTCGCCGACGCGGACGGGCTCGACGTCGATCCGAAGCTCTTCGCCGAGGAGCTCTTCCACATCAAATCGGACGTCAACGTCCGCGCCATCCTCCTGACGCAGCGCGATCTGCCCGAGGACGGTTCCCTCGCCCTCGGGCCCGACTACCTCTCGGTCGTGCCCGTCGCGAACGAGGCGGCGCTCTACGGCGCCTTGCGCGCAGCGCTCACGCGCGAGCGGACGCCCGAGCGCAGCGACGATGCGGCACCCCAGCACCCGCGCCGGCGACTCAAGGTCCTCGTCGCCGAGGACAACATGATCAATCGCCGCGTGATCGCCAAGATCCTCGAGCGCGCCGGCCACGAGGCGCATCTCGTCGGCAACGGCGAGGAGGCGCTCGAGGTGCTCGACAACGAGCGCTTCGACGTGGTGGTAATGGATCTGCATATGCCGATCATGAACGGGATCGAGGCGACCAAGCTCTATCGCTACGCCACCATCGGCCACGCCGAGCCGCCGATCATCGGCTTGACCGCGGATGCCACCCCTTCGGCCCGGCAAGGGGCGAAGGAGGCGGGCATGGATGCCTGCCTCACCAAGCCGATCGAGCCGAAGCACCTCCTCGATACGATCGACTCGCTGGTCGAGCAGCGCCGCGCCGCGGCCGAGCAACGCTCGTCGCAGGCGGGCATGGGCTCGAACGTGGTGATGCACCCGCGCGCGAGCGGGGACGGCCTGCCGGTGATCGAGCGGCGCAAGCTCGACGATCTGCGAACGCTCGGCTCAGGGCCGGAGTTCGTCACCAGCCTGATCGAGGATTTCATCGCCGATGGGGACGACATCATCCGCCAGCTGGAGAGTGCGGCCAAGGCGCGCGACACCCGGGAGTTCCGCGAGCTCGTGCATGCGCTCCGCGGGAGCTCCGGCTACATCGGCGCGAGCCAGTTCTATCAGCTTCTGCTCTCGCTGAGGGGCATCGATACGCGCGATCTCGGGAAGAACGCCGACGAATACGTCGCGCGCATCAAGACGGAGTTCGACCGCCTCCGCACCGCACTCACGCAATACAAATCCGAGGCCCGCGGCTCGGGCCTTGGCTCCTGATCCCGCCCTCCGCGCGCTTCACATGGCACGCGGAGGCCGTAAGCCGATTCGCCTCAGGCGTTGCGCCCGAGGGCTGATAGGCGCCGGTCCTGCGCCCGCGCCAGGCGCTCCATGCGCTTGAGGTCGCTCTCCTCGAGTGCCAGGGCCGATTCGACCCAGGCGCGCGTCACGCCGAGGAGCTCGTCGTAGGTCACCGGGTTGACGTGACGGCGCACGTTGTAGATCGCGCGGTGCGCGGAATGCCGGCGTCCGAACTGGTCGATATATTCGTAGACCGCCTCGTCGCCCTTGCCGTCGTCGGCCAGCACGTCCACGAGACCGAGCTCATAGAGCTCTTCCGCCCCGTAGATGCGCCCGGAGAGGATCATGCGCTCGGCCTGCGCGGCACCGATCCGCCGCGCGATCAGGCTGTAGGCGCCCATGCCCGGGAAGAGATTGAAGAGAATCTCGGGCAGGCCGAACTTGGCGCTGCGCTCCGCGATCACGAGATTGCTCGAGAGTGCGGCCTCGAAGCCGCCGCCGAGCGCGTCCCCCCGGACGAGCGCCACCGTAATGACCGGAGCCTCGCAGGAGATCGAGTTCAGATGGACGATGTCGACGCACGTGGTCGCATAGTCGAGGAGCTGTTCGCGGTCGCGCTTGCGGATGAGCTCGACGAAGAGCTCGAGATCGCCTCCCAAGCTGTAGACGCCGGGAAACTTGGACGACCAGACGATATAGCGGATCGGCACTTGGGCGCCGGCCGGCTGATCGCGGAAGAGCTGCTGGACTCCGCGCTGCAGCGTGCGGATCTCGCGCCCCAGCCGGAGCGTGAAGATCGGCCGCCCGGAGATGTTCCAGGAGCACCACAGGATCTTGTCATGGTCGTCGTAGGCCAGCTCGAGCTGCGACAGATTGCCAAATCGCGCCAACCATTGCTCGCGCGACTGGTCGGCGATGTGGTCCGGAAGATTGATGACGTCGGCAACTTCGCCGGCACCCGCCCGGCGCTCGGCTCCGTGCGTCACCGGCCGCGTGGCCGCGAAACGTCCGCGCAAGGCGCCCGGGTCGGTCGGCTTGGCGGTATCGAGACTTTGCCCATAGACTCGCATTGCAACCTCCTCCTGCTTTCGCCCGCGTTGCCCAATTGTTTTTGTGCGGGCCTGCTTCGTGCATTGCTCCGTCTTTATATTATACCGAGAGTCGATTTCCCAGATTGCGCGGCCCGCTTGACAAATTGCGTGCATGCGCCCAGCCTTCTTGGTTATCTCTCCTTGGCGCATGCGCGGGTCGCGGCGGCGTTTTTTTCTCGCCGCCGCAAGCGCTCTTTCGATGCGCGCGCCGAGCTCCCGCGCCGCGTCTAACCGACTGACCTGCAAAGACTATATTCTTTTGCTCACCGCATCGGCCGGCCCGTTGCGCGCGCGCATTCGCGCCCCATCGGAGGCCCGTCACGCGTGCGTTCGGGAGAGGCAGGCGTCGTGCGAGGCTGTCTTCGGATCGGCCCTGGCGCCGCCCTCGCCATTCATCCAGCGGTTGTGGCGTCAACCGAAACGGCGGTGAAGGGTGCCTCCCGTGTGCGCGGCCCGGGAGCAAATTCCGCCCGCAAGCGCAAGGAACGCGCCGGGATAGCGCCTCCCGCCCACCAGCGCCGGCCCGAGTCGCAACGGCAGCGATCAAGAAGTCCGGGGCAGGCGGCGCGATCTAAGCCTGCCACGGAAAATTTCTTGATAATAGTCAATCTCAATGCGCCGGCCTGCCGCCACAATGCTCCATGCGCGCAGGATGGGGTGATCGGATGCGTATAAGAGCGAATAGCAAGAGGGGTAGGGTGCCCGCTGGGAGGCGCCGGACATGCCTTTATGGCGAAGAGTGCGTCGGCTGTGATAGGGACCAGCCTAAATGCGCGAGGGACCGACCTCGCGAATGACGCCAACGCGCGCGCGGCTCTGCGCCACCGCAGAAAGCCCCGCCGTGGCCGGCGCTGATCACGCTCCGGCACCGGCCGTTTTCGTCCACGCGTTCTTCCGTGCCGGCGGCACCTACCTGTGGAGCAAGTTTCGCGCCTGCCGCGACGCGATGGCGTTCTACGAGCCGTTCAACGAATCCCTTGGCACCGACACGCGCAGCCAGCTTCTCGCCATGACTCCCTGCTCGTGGGAATCGAAGCATCCGGCCCTCGATGCGCCCTACATGACCGAGTACGCCCCGCTCATGACCGTCCGCGGATTGCCGCTCTTTCGCAAGGAGTTTGCCACCGCGACATTCTTCTTGGAGCCCGGGAGCGACCTTCCGGCCGCGCAATGCCGCTATCTCGCCGCACTGACCGCGCAGGCGCGGCGAAGTGGAAAACGCCCCGTGCTTGGGTTCTCCCGCTCGCTCGGCCGTGTGGCGGCCTTGCGGCGCGCGTTCGCCGCCGCCCATATCGTGCTGATGCGCAGTCCGGCCCACCAATGGATGTCGTGCTTCGCGCAATGCCTCGACCACGGCAACGACTATTTCCTGGTCATGCATTTGATGGTGGCCGGCCAGAACCGGCATCATCCGCTCGTCCGGGAGATGGCCGAGCGCTGCGGCATTCAGTACATCGAGTGCCGCAGCTTCGAGGAGGAGATCGCGGCCTATCGCAAGGTTGCCGCCCGACTCGAGCTCGACGCCGCGTATCGCGTTTTTCTCGCCGTCTACGTCGCCGCATACCTCGAGGCCTTGCCCGAGAGCGACCTCGTGGTCGACATGGACCTGCTGAGCCACGCCGGGTACCGGCGTTCGATCGAGCGCCGCATTGAGGCGCTCACGCGCATCCCGCTCGATCTGAGCGACGCCATGATGCCCTCCTATCCCCTCCGCGAGATCGGCGTCGACTTCGCGCGCTGTCATGCGGAAATGCTCGATGACTTGGCGCGCCATAGCGCGGCACCTCCCGCTGCTCGGGCGGCGCCCGAGGGCGCCGATTGGCCGCGCTTTGTCGTGCGCGCCAAGATCGAGGAGGCGACCCGCGGCTATCTCGAGGAGCTTCGCATCGACGGCCGGCAAAAGGAGGCGGCCGGGCGGCAGGGCGGCGCCGATGCGGCGAGCGAGAGCAGCGAGGCGATGCTGCTCGCAGCACGGTTGAACCAGACGGCGAGCCGCCTCAAGGCAACGGAGACCCGTCTCGACGCCGTCATGCAATCGACGAGCTGGAAAGCCACCGCCCCGCTCAGGGAGATCGTGGATCTGCTCAGGGATGCGACCCGCCGCGGTCCGTTCATGACACCGAAGGGTGCGGGACCGCGGCCCGTCGGGCGCTGACGGCAAAGGCCGATCGGGTGCGCGAAGGCAACACTACTTTCCGAACAGGCCCTTGAGCGTCTTGGTGACGTTGCCCGCCGCCGGCGTCTGCGTCGAGCTGCCGGAGGTCCCCGGGATGCCCGGCAGGCCGAGCCCCTTGGTGGCGCCGCCGAGCACCCCGGAAAGACTCTTCAGGACATTGATGTCGGGCTGATAGCTCGGATTGCTCCACGGCCCGCTGATCTTGATCGGGATGGGCACGCCCGCCAGTGAATCCTTCCCGCCTTGGCCCTGGGTCGTCGCCACCAGGTTCGCCTCGACCGTGTAGTCGAGCGTTTGCGGCGGGAAGGGTACCGTGCCCTTGCCGCTCATCCGCACGAGCGGAGCTTCCATCTTCAAGTCGCTGTTGCTGAGGATGCCGTCCTTCATCGTGTAAGTGCCGGAGAGCTCGGCGAAGTCGGTCTGCTCGGTCTGCGATCCGCCGAAGCCGGCGGTGCCGAACACGCGCAGCGCTTGCGCGATATTGATGCCGTGGATGGCGCCGTTCGTGATCTTGAACTGGCCCTTGCCGCTGAGCGTGCCTACGAGCTCCTTCTCGCTCTTCCCGCTGCCTTGGCCGCTCAGATCGCACGCGAGCGTGCCGGAGAGCCGGCTGGTGTCGGCGAAGGCCTTGAGGAGGGGCAGCGCCTGCACGCCGGCGACCGACAATTGATAGTCGAGCTTGGGCACGGCGGCGGATGCATCGAAGGTCAGCTTCCCGCTCACGGTACCTTGTGCCAGGGCGAGCTTGTCGAAAGCGGCGGTCAGGACCTTGTTCGCGGCCGTCACCTTGAGCTCGCCCTGTTTCACGTCGAGGTCGCGATACTGCACCGAGGCGAGCTGGAGGGTTGCATCCCCGCCCACCTCTTGCAGAAGTGCCAGGAGGCCGAAGGGTGCCGTGCTCCAGCCGCTTGCGCCGGCGGGGGCGGCTTCGCCTTTGGCCGCCGGTGCGGCACTCTTCCCGGCCGACGCTCCCTCGGGCGGCAGATAGGAATTGAGGTCCGCCTGCTCGATGTTGAGCTTGGCGCTGACGGCGGCGAGCGGCTTCGAGCCGTCATATTGCATCTCCGCCGAGACCTT
>DATJAC010000388.1:0-3577 GCA_035516655.1 Alphaproteobacteria bacterium
TGCGGACATCGAGCCGGCACTCGCGCGGACGGACGGCATGCTCCTCGAGGCGGGCTATGCGGAAGCGAGTGCCGCGAGCCTGAGCGTGCGCAACTTCTGCCGGGTCATGCAATATTTCGAGAAGGGCCACGTCTTCGTCCATAGCTGCGTCTCGCGCAAGGGCGAATCGGGCTCGCCGGTCCTCGCCAAGATCCGGGGTCAGTACAGCGTCGCCGGCATCGAGGTCGGCACCGCCGGTATCAAGACGAGCGGGCACGAGCAGTGGGGTGCGGCGGCAACGCTCCAGGCACTCGATCGCATGCTGTCGGATCCCAAGGGCCTCGCTCCCCTCTCGAACATCGACGTCTGGGGCGATCCCAGAAAGCGCATTCCCCCCGCCCTCGCGCGGCGCTGAGCGCAGCTCCTTCGGGCACCCGGCGTACCGAATCGTACCCTCGCCACATCGCCCATCTTCCGTCCCGGCGAAAGCCGGGACCCACGCCGCGATGGATACCGGCTTTCGCCGGTATGGCAGGAAGGGGGCCAGCGGAAATGGAACGAGTGAGGCCGGGGGCGACGCGAAAAATCGGCGATTCCATCGAACCGCAACCTGTCCTATGCGCGGTGCGCCTCGCCCGCGAGGGCGGCCGCGAGCACGCGTGCCGCATGCACGGCCTCGCGCCCGCCCAACTCCCTGATCTGCTGGCGGCAGCTCGTGCCGCAGGCGACGAGGAGGGTGTCGGCCGGGGCGGCGCGGACCGCGGGCAGGAGGGCGAGCTCGGCCATCTTCTGCGAGATCTCGGAGGTCTCGCTCTGGTAGCCGAAGGCCCCCGCCATGCCGCAGCAGGAGGAGGCGATGGTTTCGACCGCGAGCCCGGGGACGAGACGGAGGGTCGCTTCGAGGGCCGGCATCGTGGCGAAGGCTTTCTGGTGGCAGTGGCCGTGGACGAGGGCCTTGCCGGTGCCGAGCGGCTTGAGCGCAAGTGCCAAGCGCTTCGCCTTCGCCTCCGCGGCGAGGAATTCCTCGAGGAGCCGGGCGGCGCCGGCGAGTGCGTCCGCTTCGGCGCCGAGGCCGAGCACGGTGAACTCGTCGCGCAAGGTCAAAAGGCAGGAGGGCTCGAGCCCGATCACCGGCAGGCCGCGCGCGACAAAGGGGGCGACGCCGGCGAGGAGACGGCTTGCCTCCTGGCGTGCCTCCTCGACGAGACCGACGGCGAGGAAAGTGCGCCCGCAGCAAAGCGGCCGGCCGCCGTCCGCGGGGGCGGCCACATGCACGCGATAGCCGGCGGCTTCGAGCACGGCCAAGGCGGCGTCGGCGTTCTCGGGCTCGAAGTAGGTGGTGAAGGTATCGGGAAGGAGTACGACCTCGGGGCCGTCCGGATTGCGGCTGGCGTGTTGGCCGGCGCTGAAGCGGTCGCGGCGCCACGCGGGGAGCGCGCGCCGGCCGGCGAGCCCGAGCCAGCGCTCGCCGAGCCACCGTGCCCCCGGGAGCGCCTCGCGCAGGTTGCTGAGCGGCGCGAAATGGGCCGCGAGCGGGGCATAACGCGGGAGATAGCCCACGAGCCGGTCGCGCCAGGAGAGGCCGCGGTGCTTGGTGTAGTGATGGAGGAACTCGATCTTCATGCGCGCCATGTCGACGCCGGTCGGGCACTCGCGCTTGCACGCCTTGCAGCCGACGCAGAGCCGCATGCACTCCGCCATGTCGTCCGCGACCAGGGCGTCGGGGCCGAGCTGGCCCGAGAGAGCGAGGCGCAGCGAGTTGGCGCGGCCGCGCACGAGGTGCTGCTCGTCGAGGGTGGCGCGATAGGAGGGGCACATCACGTTGGCGTCGAACTTGCGGCAGGCCCCGTTGTTGTTGCACATCTCGACGGCCCCGCCGAGCCCGCCCCACTCGGACCAGTCGAGCGCGGTCTCCGGAGCCGCGACACGGTAGTCCGGCTTGAAGCGGAAGAGGCTGCGGTCGTCCATCTTGGGCGCGCGCACGATCTTGCCGGGATTGAAGAGGCCCTTGGGATCGAGGGTGTCCTTGACCGCCTCGAAGGCGGCAACCATGCGCGGCCCGAACATCGCGCCATGGAACTCCGAGCGCACGAGGCCGTCGCCGTGCTCGCCCGAGTGCGAGCCCTTGTACTCGCGCACGATGGCGAAGGCCTCCTCGGCGATCGAGCGCATCTTGGCTGCCCCCGCCGGGTCCTTCATGTTGAGGATCGGGCGGACGTGGAGGCAGCCGACCGAGGCATGCGCGTACCAGGTCCCGCTCGTGCCGTGCCTGGCGAAGACGGCATCGAGGCGCTCGGTATAGTCGGCGAGGTCGTCGAGCGAGACCGCACAGTCCTCGATGAAGGAGACCGGCTTGCCGTCCCCCTTCATCGACATCATGATGTTCAGCCCCGACTTGCGCACCTCCCAGATGGCACGCTGGAAAGCCGGTTCCGTGGCCTCGACGACGCTTGCGGGGAAGCCGAGATCGCCCATGAGCTCGACGAGGGCGGCGAGGCGCGCGAGCTGCGGGGCAAGCTCGTCGCCCGCAAACTCGACGAGCAGCAGGGCCTGCGGCTCGCCGCGCACGAAGCTCTCGATCGCACTGCGGAAAAGCGGGATGGCGCGGGCGAGATCGATCATGGTGCGGTCGACGAGCTCGACCGCATCGGGGCCGAGCTCGACGATGCGCTTGGTCGCCGCCATCGCTTGATAGAGGCTGGGGAAATGACAGACGCCGAGCACTTTGTGTCGGGGCAGGGGATGGAGCTGGAGCTCGATCCGGCGCGAGAAGGCAAGCGTCCCTTCCGAGCCCACGAGGAGATGCGCCAAATTGATGGGAGGCGCGTTGGCACCCCGCGGGGTCAGCGCGTCGATGTTGTAGCCGCCGACCCGGCGCTGCACCTTGGGGAAGCGCTCGGCGATCTCGCCCGCCTCGCGCCGGCCGAGCTCGAGGAGGCCGGCCACGAGCGCCTGCTGGACAGCACTCAAGCCCGCGCGCGCGCCCTCGGCCGCGAGCTCGGCGAAGCGCATCGCACTGCCGTCGGCAAGCGTCGCCTCGATCGCGCGCACGTTGTCGCGCATGGTGCCGTAGCGGATCGAGCGCGCACCGCAGCTGTTGTTGCCGGCCATGCCGCCGATGGTGGCGCGGCTCGAGGTCGAGACGTCGACCGGGAAGAAAAGCCCGTGCGGGCGGAGACGCTCGTTGAGCTGGTCGAGCACCAGGCCCGGCTCGACCACCGCACGTCGGCCCGCGGGATCGAGCTCGAGGAGGCGGTTGAGCCGCGGGCTCACGTCGACCACGAGGGCCTCGCCGACCGTCTGGCCGCACTGCGAGGTGCCCCCGCCGCGCGGCAGGAGCGGGATGCCCTCGGCCGCCGCGATCTCGATCGTGCGCACGACGTCCGCCTCGCTCGCGGGAAACACCACCCCGATCGGCTCGATCTGATAGATCGAGGCGTCCGTCGCGTAGCGCCCGCGCGTGAAGGGGTCGAAGCGCACCTCGCCCTCGAGCTCGCGCGCAAGCAGCCGGGCAAGGCGAGGGTCGCCGACCCGCCCGGCGGGTCCGCTCCCCTTGTGCTCGGGGTGGCTCATGGGGCTCCAATCTCGATCGTGCGCA
>DATJAC010000389.1:0-2619 GCA_035516655.1 Alphaproteobacteria bacterium
ATGGCGCAGGCGAGCACCGTCGGGACGAAGCTGCCGACGACCGAGGTGGTGGGGCGCTTCGCCGAGCGCGGGCCCTTCAAGACCGCGGTCGAGGCCTTGCTCGCCGCCGGCTTCGAGCGCGGCGACCTCTCGGTGCTCGACAGCCACGATTCGCTGGCGGCTGCCGAGGGCCGGAACGAGGCGTGGCGGCGCACGCTCGCCGGCCTCGTGGGCGAGGTCAAGTACCTCGAGCCGATCACCGCGGCCGGGCTGATCCTGCTCGCCTCGGGCGTGGTGGGTGCCGAGCTCGCCGGAGTGCTTGCCGCGGGGCTCGGCGGCATGGCCGTCTTCGAGCTCCTGGGCAAGATCCGCGCCACCCCCCATACGCGCGAATTCGCGACGGCGCTGGAGCACGGTGCGGTGCTCCTGTGGGTGGGCGCCGAAACTCCGGAGCGCCAGCGCCTCGCACGCGATATCCTGACGCGACACGCGGCCGCCGACGTCCATATTCACACGCGCGCGCCGCATTGATACTGCGGTGCCTACGGCACCTTGGCGACAATCACACTCACAAGAGACGGGGAGGAAATCTTGCCGCGCATGTCAGGGAAGCGGGCCTTCATCGAGCTTCTCAAGCAGGAGGGTGTACAATATATCTTCGGCAATCCGGGTACCACCGAGCTTCCGCTCATGGACGCGCTCGCCGTCGAGAACGAGCTCAGCTTCGTGCTCGGCCTGCACGAGGGCGTCGTGCTGTCGATGGCCGACGGCTATGCCCAGGCGAGCGGGAAACTCGCCGCCGCCAACCTCCACGTGACACCCGGGCTCGGCAACGCCATGGGCATGCTCTATGACGCGCAGAAGGCGGGCGCTCCCATCCTGGTGACGGCGGGACAGCACGAGCAGGGCTTCAACGTGAGCGAGCCCATCCTGTGGGCGGATCTCCCGCCCTTGGCACGCCCGCTCGTCAAATGGGCGGCCGAGGTACCACAGCTCGCCGAGCTGCCGCGCATGGTGCACCGGGCCGCCAAGACGGCACTCGCCCCGCCCACGGGCCCGGTCTTCCTCTCGCTTCCCGGCGACATCCTCAATGCCGAGGCCGACATCGATCTTGGTGCTGCGACGCGGATCGCACCCCGCATGCGCGGCGACGCCCAGGCGATCGAGCGGGCGGCCGAGCTCCTTGCCGCCGCGGAGCGCCCGGTGCTGATGGCGGGCGACGCGGTCTCGCACGCGGCCGCGCACAGCGAGCTCGCAGCCCTCGCCGAGCTGATCGGAGCGCCGGTCTACGCCGAGGCGATCCCCAGCACCGCGTCCTTTCCGGCCTCGCACGCCCTCTTTCGCGGCACCATCGCGCGCCTGGGGCCGTCCGCGCGCAAGGTGCTCTCCGATTACGATCAGCTGTTCTCGGTCGGCGGCGATCTCTTCACGCTCTCGCTGCCCTCGAAGGTCGAGCCTATTCCGGAGGGGCTCAAGATCATCCACCTCGACACCGATCCCTGGGAGCTCGGCAAGAACCAGGCCGCGGAGGTCGCGATCCTGGGCGATCCGAAAGCGACCCTGCCCGAGCTTACGGCGGCCGTCGCCGCGCGCATGACGACGGACGCGCGGGGGCGCGCCCGCCTGCGGCTCGAGGCGATGAAGCGGACGATCGCCGCCGAGCGCGCGGCCCTCAAGGCGAGTGCCAAGGCCGCTGCCGCGAAGCTGCCGCTCGAGGCGCTCGCCCTCCTGGACGCGATCGCCGAGCTTCTGCCGGCAGAGGCGGTCGTGGTCGAGGAGACGCTCTCCTCGGGTGCCGGCCTGCGCCAGCTGCTCAAGAGCGACGATGCCCAGAGCTTCTACGGCAACAGGGGAGGAGGCATCGGCTGGGGACTGCCCGCCGCGATCGGGGTCAAGCTCGCCCTTCCCGAGCGCCCGGTGGTGGCCCTCATCGGCGACGGCAGTGCGATGTACAGCTGCCAGGCCCTGTGGACCGCGGCACATTACCGCGTCGGCGTCGTCTTCATCATCATCAACAACCGCTCCTACCGCATCCTCAAGCAGCGCGTGAACGCGCTCAAGGGCCACTCGGCGCAGAGCGGCGTCTACGTCGGCATGGACCTCGTCGATCCCGCGATCGATCACGTCGGCCTCGCCAAGGCGCTCGGCCTCGCCGCCGGGCGCGCCGAGACCATTCCCGAGACCTTGCGCCTCCTGCGCGAAGCTCTCGCCAGCGGGGCGCCGACGCTCATCGACGTTGTCGTCGATGGTGCCTTCAAGCCGGTGTGAGGAACACCTGGGGCCCCGATTCGGAAGTCCGTCGCGCACGGAAATAACCGTCATTGCGAGCGCAGCGAAGCAATCCAGTGTACCTGGATTGCTTGGGCGCCCTTTGGGCGCCTCGCAATGACGCACCAGCCTATATCAACAACCCCGCCGCGCGCGCGATCGCGAGGAGACCGCGTGCGGCCGCGTCGGCTGCTGCGGGGCGTGCTGCGATCCGGCGCTCGGCGAGGGCGGCGGCGTAGAGCTCGGTGAGGGCGGCCTCGCCGAGCAGTGTCACGCGCTCGGGTGCGGCGCCAAGCCGGGCGGCGACGATGGCGAGGGCTTCCTCGAGCTCGCTGCCGATGAGCAGGCCGGAGAGGTAGGAGGCGATTCCGC
>DATJAC010000390.1:0-2037 GCA_035516655.1 Alphaproteobacteria bacterium
CCATGAACGACCGTGCCATCAGAGAGGTCGAGAGTGCTGCGGCCTCGCCGGCCCATTTCGGCGCCCCCATCCTGCGCATCCCGCAGCACACCGGCTACGCGGCCTGCACGCGTCTCGTGCGCGAGCGGCTCGCGCGTTTCCAGCCCGACTGGCTGAGCCTGCAATTCGTCTCCTACGGATTTGCCAGGAAGGGCGTCGTGCTGGCGGAGCCCTTCTGGATGCCGCGCGCGTTGGGCGGTTTCCCGCTCCATGTGATGATGCACGAGCTCTGGGTCGGGCATGGGGTCTTCCGCACGCCGCGCACCGCACTCATCGGTGCGCTGCAGAAGCGTGCTGTTCGTTTCCTGCTGCAGCGCTTGCGGCCGAGCGTGGTGACCACGTCCTGCCTCTATTACGCCGATCTCCTGCGCCATATCGGCATCGACGCGCACACCATCCCTCTCTGCGGCAACGTCAAGGTGGGCGACGTGGTGGGCGGGCCGTGGCTCGACGCGGCTTTAGGCACCTGCGGTCTCGATCTCTCCGGCCACGGCCGGCGGAACTACTGGATCTTCGGCCTCTTCGGCTCGCTCCTGCGGCAATGGCGGCCCACCACCCTCTTCGCCCGCCTAGCCTCGATCGCCCGCAACCAAGGGCGGCAAGCCGCCGTCGTTTGCGCGGGCGAGACCGGGCGCGACAATGCCGCCCTCCTCGCGGACTGGCGGCGGCGTCATCCCGAGATTCTCTTCGGCGCACTCGGCCGGCGCTCCGAGGCCGAGCTCTCCGCCTTCTTCAACTACATCGATTTCGGGCTCACCTCCCATCCCCACTATACCGCGGGGAAGAGCGGCTCGATCGCCGCCATGCTCGAGCACGGCTTGCCCACGATCACGAGCTGGGGCTTCGAGGAGGCACCCGAGCTCGCCCCCATCGCGGGCGAGCTCGGCGCCAATCTGTGGCGCTGCGACGCTAGCCTCGAGGCGAAGCTTCTGGCCCCGCCGCGGCGGGTGCGAATCTACGACGGTGCCGGCCGCATGGCGCGGCACTTGCTCGACGAGCTTGCCTCCGCCTCGCCGCGGAGCGCTTGAGTGCGCCCGGAGAGGACCCGCAGGCGCGCTTCCCGCCCGCGTCAGACGCCGAGCTTGTCGATGCGGGCCGCGAGGGCGATGTCGCGTGCCGAGAGTCCGCCCGCGTCATGCGTGCTGAGCGTGATCTCGACCCGGTTATAGACGTTGAACCACTCGGGGTGATGATCCATCTTTTCCGCCAAGAGGGCGACCTTGGTCATGAAGGCGAAAGCCTGGTTGAAATCGGCGAACTTGAAGTCGCGCTTGATCGCGTCGCGGCCCGGCACTTCGCGCCAGGCGGGGACCCCTTTGAGCGCTTCCGTGCGCGCGGCTCCGGCGAGCTTCTCGATCATGGTCGTCCCTCCCTGCGGCTCTCCGCGCGCGGCCTTGGCCTTGCACTGCTCCTGCCAAGAGTGGACCGTGCCGTGCCTGCGATCAAGCCTGCCGGAGGCATAGGAGCCGCGCCATGCCCCTGAGCTACAACACCCCGCCCGGGCTCGACGATCTCGCGGCGATCGGGCGCCGGGCGCTGGCCACCGTCCCGGCCGAGCTCGCCCGCTTCGTGCAGAACGTCGTCATCAGGGTCGAGGAGTTTCCCGACGAGGAGGTCGAGGAGGCGATGGACCTCGAGAGTCCGTTCGATCTTCTCGGCCTCTATCGCGGCGTGTCGCTCAATCGCAAGAGCGTGAGCGGGCAGGCCCACGACGTCGACATGATCTTCCTCTACCGCCGTCCGATCCTCGACTACTGGTCGGAGACCGGCGAGGACCTCTTCCAGTTGGTGCGCCACGTGCTGATTCACGAGATCGGCCATCATTTCGGCCTGAGCGACGAGGACATGGAGCGCCTCGAAGGCTAGAGCGCGGTCCGATCAAGTGGAATCAATCCACATCGTCGTTCCCGCGAAAGCGGGAACCCAGGACCAGGTGACGGGCCGTTGCCCCTGGACCCCGGCTTTCGCCGGGGTGACGAAAGAGATGTTCTACTTGAT
>DATJAC010000391.1:0-7350 GCA_035516655.1 Alphaproteobacteria bacterium
AGCACGCGCCTCGCTTCGTGTCGCCTGAGCGCCTAGTGCCGCCTCTCGAAAATCCGAGCGTCACCCCCTCCCTACCCTCCCCCTTCAATGGGGAGGGGCAAGTTATTGATGGCACGCGCATATCCCCTCCCCCCTTGAGGGTGTTTGGACCGGGGAGATTGGTGACAGGTGTTCGGAGACATGGGTGACACATTTTGGGGTTAATTCAATTGGAATTTTGCGGATGTTGTTGCGCCTGTGGGGTTGTGGGCATCGCGGTGGCGATGTCCACAAATCCACAGGCGAGGGTTTCGCTTCGCAGATCGATTTTAGCGATCTGTTGGGTGCAGTAATAGGCGCTGAAGACGCCGTCATCGCTGGTCTGGCGCAGCGCGACAGGCTGTCCGCGAAAGGCTTTGCCGATGCGCCAGGGGCGGTTTTTGAAGCTGATGAGGCCAGTGCGATCGACCTTGCGGACGACATCGCCGGGACCGTACTCGATGGCCGGCAGCGTCTCCTGGAAGGAGCGCGGACTGAGGCGGTAGCGCGTGCCCGGGGGTTCGAGGCCCAGCGCCTCATGCGGCCGGTGGTGATTGTAGAGCTGGCGCCAGGCATCGAAGGCGCGCTGGCATGCGGCGAGATCGCGGAAGCTGTTTCGCTCCAGAACCTCCGCCTTGAGAGTGCGATGAAAGCGCTCGTCCTTGCCCTGCGTCTGCGGATGATAGGGCCGGCCATGGCTGACGCGGATGCCGAGCCGCATCAGCCACGCCGTGAACAGGGTGAAAGGCTGTCCTCCGGCGTCGCCCCAAGGCGCGCCATTGTCCATCAGCATCGCGAAGGGCAAGCCGTAGCGGCGGAACAGCGTCACCAAGCGGGCGCGAACGGTGCCATCCCGCTCATTGTCGCAGGCTTCCACGCCCAAGGCGTAGCGCGAGTGATCGTCGAGCACCGTCAGCGGGTGGCAGCGGCCTTGGAGCAGGGGGAAATGGCCCTTGAAGTCCATCTGCCAGAGCTCGTTCGGCGCGGCCCGCTCGAAGCGTTGGAACGGCCCGGGATGCTCGCTCTCGCCCCGCTCGAGCCGGCCATGCCGGCGCAGAATCGCCGTGATCGTGCTCGGCGCCGGAACCCGCCGAGCGCCGGTGCGCGCCATCACCTTGGCGATCTTACGGCCACCCCACGCCTCGTTGCTCCCCGCCCGAATACGAAGCACCTCCGCTTCCGTCGCCTCGTCGCTCCGACGAGGGCTGGCATGCGGTCGCCGCGAGCGATCGGCCAGACCCGCCCGTCCTTCCCCGCGGTACCGCTTCAGCCACTTATAACCCTTGTCCCGGCTGATCCCGAAGCGCCGGCACAGCTCGCTCCGGTTCGCTCCCGGCGCCAAGGCCAGCCTCACAAACTCCTCCCGCTGATCCATGATCGACAGCTCCCGCCACGGCATCGAATGAGCCCCCTTCCAACCAAACCAGGTCGAAAGAGTGTCACCCATGTCCCCGAACAGCTGTCACCCATGTCCCCGGTCTGTACACCCCTCGAGGGGGAGGGGGCTTTGCTGTCATGCCAGGCATTTCTCCTCCCCCTCAAGGGGGGGGGTAGGGTGGGGGGTGATGACGGGTTCATGCTTCCGTGCACCAAGTCATTGGCTCGACGCTAGGTCCGCCGCATTACCAACAACATGTGGATAAATTAGCTCCGCGGGAACGCAAGATGCTGCTATGCTTGCAACCGATCCTCGTTGCCCTTGAGCGCCATGCCGCACGCCGATTTCGTTCATCTGAGGGTGCATTCGGCCTACTCGCTGTCCGAGGGCGCCATCAAGATCAAGGCGCTCGTCGAGCTCGCCAAGCGCCACGGCATGCCCGCCGCCGCCATTACCGATACGGGCAATCTCTTTGGCGCGCTCGAGTTTGCGCAAGCGGCCGAGGCGGGCGGAGTCCAACCCATCATCGGCTGCCAGATAGCGCTCAGGTGCCCCGAGCGCGAGATCCATCCAGGGACCGCCGCGGCCAGTCCCGACCAGTTGGTACTCCTGGCCAAGGACGAGGTGGGATATCGCTCGCTCCTCAAGCTCGTCAGCCGCTCCTTCTTGGCCACGCCGAGCGGGGAGGCGCCCCAATTGGCCCTGGCCGACATAGCCGGGACCAACGCCGGCCTTCTCGCCCTCACCGGCGGGGTCAAGGGGCCGGTCGGCCGGCTCCTCTCCGAGGGGCAACTGCCGGCGGCCGAGGCCCTCTTGCTCGAGCTTGCCCGCGTCTTCGCCGGGCGGCTCTATGTCGAGCTGCAGCGCCATGGCTTGGCCATCGAGGACCAGGTCGAGGGCCCGCTCCTCGAGCTTGCCTATCGCCACGGCTTGCCGCTGGTCGCGACCAACGAGGCGTTCTTCGCCGACGCGGGCATGTTCGAGGCCCATGACGCGCTCCTCTGCATCGCGGACGGCACGTATGTTTCCGAGCCCGAGCGCCGTCGGCTCACACCCGAGCATCGCTTCAAGTCGGCGGCGGAGATGCGGGAGCTCTTTCGCGACCTACCCGAGGCCGTCGACAACACGCTCGCCGTAGCCCGGCGCTGCTCCTTCTACCCCACGCCGCGGAAGCCGATCCTGCCGCCGTTCGGGACCGCGAGCGGGATTTCCGAGGAGGAGGAGCTGAAGCTCCAGGCCGAAGCCGGGCTCGAGCGTCGGCTTGCCGCCCACGTCCTCAAGCCGGGCATGAGTGCCGAGGAGCAGGAAGCCGCCGCACGGCCCTATCGCGAGCGCTTGCGCTACGAGCTCGGCGTGATCAGCCAGATGGGCTTTGCCGGCTATTTCCTCATCGTCGCGGAGTTCATCCAATGGGCCAAGGCGGAGGGTATTCCCGTGGGGCCCGGACGCGGCTCGGGTGCGGGCTCGGTCGTCGCCTGGTCGCTCACCGTTACCGATTTGGATCCCTTGCGCTGGGGCCTGCTCTTCGAGCGCTTCCTCAACCCGGAGCGGGTCTCGATGCCCGACTTCGACGTGGATTTCTGTCAGGAGCGGCGCGACGACGTCATCCGCCACGTGCAGGACCGCTACGGGCACGACCGGGTCGCCCAGATCATCACGTTCGGCAAGCTCCAGGCGCGCGCCGTGCTGCGCGACGTGGGGCGCGTGCTGCAGATGCCTTATGGCCAGATCGACCGCATCTGCAAGATGGTGCCGAACAATCCGGCCAATCCCGTCAGCCTCGAGCAGGCGATCATGGGCGAGCCGCTGCTCCAGGAGATGCGCGCCGAGGACGAGACGGTGGCCCGTCTCATCGACATCGCCCTCAAGCTCGAGGGGCTCTATCGCCACGCCTCGACCCATGCCGCGGGCGTGGTGATCGGCGACCGTCCGCTCGACGAGCTCATCCCGCTCTATCGCGATCCGCGCTCCTCGATGCCCGTCACCCAGTTCAACATGAAATGGGTCGAGCAGGCGGGCTTGGTGAAGTTCGACTTCCTCGGGCTCAAGACCCTGACCGTGATCGCACGCGCGGTAGAGTTGCTGCGTCAACACAACATTGATTTAGATATCAACAACTTACAGCTCGACGATCAAGCGACTTATGCGATGTTGAGCCGAGGCGAATCAACCGGGGTGTTCCAGCTGGAAGGCTCGGGCATGCGCGACGTGCTGCGCCATCTCAAGCCCGACCGCTTCGAGGACATCATCGCGGTGGTCGCCCTCTACCGGCCCGGCCCGATGGACGACATTCCGAAGTACATCAACGTCAAGAACGGCATCGAGCCGGCCGACTACCTGCATCCTGCCCTCGAGCCGATCTTGCGCGAGACCTTCGGCGTCATGGTCTACCAGGAGCAGGTCATGCAGATCGCCCAGGAGCTCTCGGGCTACTCGCTCGGGAACGCCGATCTGCTGCGCCGCGCCATGGGCAAGAAGATCCGGGAGGAGATGGAGGCCCAGCGCCGGGGCTTCATCGACGGTGCCGTCGCGCGCGGCGTCGAGCCGGCCCAGGCCGCCGGCATCTTCGACAAGGTCAACAAGTTCGCCGGCTACGGCTTCAACAAATGCCATTCCGCCCCTTATGCCCTCATCGCCTACCAGACCGCCTTTCTCAAAGCCAACTACCCGGTCGAGTTCTTCGCCGCCTCGATGACCTACGATCTCGGCAACACGAACAAGCTCAACGTATTTCGCCAGGAATTGCAGCGCATTGGCATCGCCCTCCTGCCGCCTGACATCAACCGCTCGGAGGTCGGCTTCACGGTCGAGGCAAGCTCGCGCGGGCGGGCGATCCGCTATGCCCTTGCGGCACTCAAGGGCGTGGGGGCAGGCGCCATGGCCAGCGTGGTCGAGGAGCGCCGGGCTCTCGGGCCGTTCAAATCGCTCGCCGATTTCGCCGATCGCATCGACGGGCGTCACCTCAACAAGCGCCAGCTCGAGAGCCTGGCCGCGGCGGGTGCGTTCGACGAGCTGTGCCCGAACCGACGCCAAGTCTTCGAGGCCGTCGAGCAGATCGTGCGCCATGCGAGCCGCGCGAGCGAGGAACGCGCGAGCGAGCAGACCTCGCTTTTCACCGCCCTTGCCGCCCAGGGCAGCGGGCAGGCGGCAGCCCAGCTGACGCTCCCCGCCGTTGCGGACTGGCCGCCCATGGACCGGCTCAAGCGCGAGTTCGACGCGGTCGGTTTCTATCTCTCGGCGCACCCGCTCGATGCCTACGGCAAGACGCTCGGGCGGCTGGGTGTGATCACGGCGGCAGATGCCCTCCAGCGCGTGGCCGAAGGGCGCTTGAGCCGCGTGCGCCTCGCCGGCACGCCGATCGGCAAGCAGGAGCGCACCTCGGCGCGCGGCAACCGCTTCGCCTTCGTCCAGCTCTCCGACACGAGTGGGGTGTTCGAGCTCATGCTCTTCGCCGAGACCCTTTCGGCCGCCCGCGAGCTCATCGACCAGGGCGTCCCCCTTCTCATCGCGGCCGACGGGCGTGCGGATGGCGATCAGGTGCGCTTCACCGCCCAGTCGATCGAACCCCTCGACAAGGCTGCCCAGAATGCGGGTGCCTCCTTTCGCATCTACGTCAACGACGCGAGCCCGCTCGCCTCGCTGCGCCACCTCCTGGGCCGCGAGGGCAAGGGCAAGGGCCGCGTCTGGCTCGTCGCTACCGCGGAGGGGCGCGAGGTGCTGATCGCACTGCAGGGCCGCTACGGCTGCTCGCCCCAGCTGCGCCAGGCGATCCGGGCACTTCCCGGCATCGTCGAGGTGGAGGAGGTGTGACGGCGGTCACAGCCGTCGACCATAAGGGAGGGCACGGCAATGATGGTCGGGAGCAGGGTCGGGAAGGAGGTGGCGCCTGCCCGCCCGCGCGGCTCGCGCCGGCAGTTTCTGGCCGGGCTGGCGGCCCTCGGCGCCAGTGCGGCAGTGCCGCTCGGCGGGGCCGCGGCAGCCGCGGCCAAGGGCCGTCGCGTCGACGTGCACCACCACTTTTTCCCGCCCGACTACCTCGAGCCGTTGGCCGCCTGGAACAAGCAGGCGGGCGTGGCACCGGGTCTGCAGAAGCCCCAACAGGAGTGGAGCGTCGCCGGGGCCGTGGCGGATATGGACCAGGGCGGCGTGGCGACGGGCATCCTCTCGATCTCGACCCCTGGGGTGTGGTTCGGCGACCAGGAGCAGGCGCGCCGCGTGGCGCGGAGCTGCAACGAATTCGGCGCGGGAATGGGGCGCGACCACCCCGGCCGCTTCGGCCTCTTCGCCGCCGTGCCCATGCCCGATGTCGACGGGAGCTTGAAGGAGATCGAGTATGCCCTCGATACGCTCAAGGCCGACGGCATCGGCTTCATGACGAGCTACGGCGACATCTGGCCTGGAGATGCGCGCTTTGCCCCCATCTTCGCCGAGCTCGACCGGCGCAAGGCGGTCGCCTATTTCCATCCGCTCGCCCCCAATTGCTGCGGCCATCTCCAGCCCGGCGTGCCCGCGGCCCTCATCGAGTATCCGCTCGACACGACCCGCGCCGTGGCCAGCCTTCTGGTCAACGGCGTCTTCGCGCGCTACCGCAACATCCGCTTCATCTTCGCCCATGGCGGTGCCGCGGTCCCGGTCCTCGCGGGCCGCATCGCCAACGGCTTGAAGGCGCGCAAGGATCTGGCGGAGGTCGCCCCCGACGGGGTCGTGGGCGAGCTCAAGCGGCTGCATTACGACACCGCCAATTCGGCCTACCCGCCGACCATGGCGGCCCTCCTCAAGCTCGTGCCGGCGACCCAGGTCCTCTTCGGCAGCGACTATCCCTACCTGACGATCGCGCAGAACGTGGAGGGCTTTGCCAAGCTCGGCCTGGCGCGGGGGGTGCGCCACGCCATCGAGCGCGGCAACGCGGAGCGGCTGATGCCGCGGCTGGGAAAGGCGTAGCCCGGGGCGGTCGTTCGTCCGTCGGCCAGCGTTTTCCGCGCCGCCCGTGGGGCCCTTTGCCCTTGCAACGGGGCCCTTTTGCCGCTATTTAACCGGCCACTCTAACTCCACACGCGGGCATCGCGGTCGCTCGGGGAGACATCCCGTGCGCTCGCTCCGGTGGCCAGGTGCCAAAACCCGGCCTCAAACGCCTGCGGCGGTGCAACCGGAAAAGGACAGACCATGGCGATCCCGAGCTTTTCCATGCGCCAGCTCCTCGAGGCTGGCGTGCATTTTGGCCACCAGACCCGGCGCTGGAACCCGAAGATGTCGCCCTTTCTCTTCGGGGTGCGCAACAACATCCATATCATCGACCTGCAACAGACCGTCCCGCTGCTTGTTCGCGCCCTTCAGGTCGTGCGCGAGGCGGCTGCCAACAACGGCCGGGTGCTCTTCGTCGGCACCAAGCGGCAGGCGGCCGACATCGTCTCCGAGGAAGCCAAGCGCTGCGGCCAGTATTACGTCAACCACCGTTGGCTCGGCGGCATGCTGACCAATTGGAAGACGATCTCCCAGTCGATCAAGCGCCTGCGCGGCCTCGATGAGGAGTTAGCGCAGGAGAGCCTCGGCCGCACCAAGAAGGAGCTCCTCAACCTGACCCGCGAGCGCGACAAGTACGAGCGCGCCCTCGGCGGGATCAAGGAGATGGGCGGGCTGCCGGACCTGCTCTTCGTCATCGACACCAACAAGGAGGCGATCGCCGTCGCCGAGGCGAAGAAGCTCGGCATTCCCGTCGTCGCCATCGTCGACAGCAATTCGGATCCGGACGCCATCGACTACCCGGTCCCCGGCAACGACGACAGCCAGCGCGCCATCCGCATCTATTGCGAGCTCATCGCCGGCGCGGTGCTCGACGGCCTCCAGGAGCAGCTCGTGAAATCGGGCGTGGACATCGGCGAGCGGGCGCAGGCGCCGATCGAGCAGCTGCCGAGAGCCTCGGAGGCGGAGGAGGGCGGGGAGGCACCCGAGGCAGT
>DATJAC010000392.1:0-6479 GCA_035516655.1 Alphaproteobacteria bacterium
CACGCGGTCGAGGGCGATCGCGGGCTCAATGCGTGGTGGGCGCTGCGCCAGAAGATCGAGCTGGCCGATGCGACGCTCGCGACCCTCAACGGCCAGCGTGCGGGGCTCGAGGAGCGCGTGGCGCACCTCAGGCCCGACAGCCTCGATCCCGACATGCTCGAGGAGCGCGCGCGCGTTCTGCTCAATTTCGGCCGGCCCGACGAGATCGTCATCCTCCAGCCCAAGGCCGCTGCCAGGCCCTAGGCTTCGCTCGCGCGGCCTGCTCGCGGGTGCCTCGTTCCAGTGGTAGCACCGCTTGTTAACCGGAATCGCGTTAAAACGCCATTGTGCATTGCAATGGAAGCATTTTTCGCGCTCCGCTTCCTTGAAAACGTCACATCGAGGGGCTACTAGTCAGGGCAGCGGGGGCGGCGATAGCACCGCCGCCGCGGTCGCGTTTCCACGGATCGCCAAAGGATGACGGGATGGCCACTGCCAAGACCACGCGCCCCAAGCCGCGCGCCAAGAGCGCTGCCACGGACGAGCTCATCGGCTTCTACCGCGAGATGCTGCTGATCCGGCGCTTCGAGGAGAAGGCGGGTCAGATGTACGGCATGGGGCTCATCGGCGGCTTCTGCCATCTCTATATCGGGCAGGAGGCCGTGGTGGTGGGCATGCGCGCCGCGAGCCAGGCGGGGGATGCGGTGGTGACGAGCTATCGCGACCACGGCCACATGCTGGCCTCCGGCATGGATCCGAAGGGCGTGATGGCCGAGCTGACCGGCCGCCGCACCGGCTATTCCAGAGGCAAGGGCGGCTCCATGCACATGTTCAGCCGCGAGGCGAATTTCTTCGGTGGGCACGGCATCGTCGGCGCTCAGGTGCCGATCGGCACCGGGCTCGCCTTCGCCTTCAAGTACCGCGACGAGGCGAAGGTGGCGCTCACCTACCTCGGCGACGGTGCGGTCAACCAGGGCCAGGTCGGCGAAGCCTTCAACATGGCGGCCCTGTGGAAGCTCCCGGTCGTCTACGTGATCGAGAACAACAAATACGGCATGGGCACCTCGATCGAGCGCGCTTCCGCCCGCACCGATTTCTTTCACCGCGGCGTGCCCTACGGCATTCCGGGCGAGGTGGTCGACGGCATGGACGTGACCGCGGTCAAGGCCGCGGGCGACAAGGCGGTCGCCAACGCCCGCGCGGGCAAGGGGCCGACCATCCTCGAGATGGTCACCTACCGTTACCGCGGCCATTCGATGTCCGATCCCGCGAAATACCGCTCCAAGGAGGAAGTGCAGCGCATGCGCCAGGAGCGCGACCCGATCGACCGCCTGCGCCATCGCCTGGAGAGCGAGGGCATCGTCGACGACGACGGCCTCAAGCAGATCGACCGCGAGATCAAGGACGCCATCCAGGCCGCCGCCGACTTCGCCCAGCAGAGCCCGGAGCCCGATCCCGCCGAGCTCTATACCGACGTGCTGGCTCCGGCTTAGCGGCGCGGGGAGAACCGACATGCCGACCGAAGTATTGATGCCGGCCCTCTCGCCGACCATGACCGAAGGCAAGCTCGCCAAGTGGCTCAAGCACGAGGGCGACGCGGTCAAGGCCGGCGACGTGCTCGCCGAGATCGAGACCGACAAGGCGACGATGGAGATCGAGGCCGTCGACGAGGGCAAGCTCGGCAGGATTCTCGTGGCCGAAGGCAGCGAGGGGGTGGCGGTCAACACCCCGATCGCCGTGATCCTGGCCGATGGCGAGAGGGCCGCTGACATCGGCCCCGCGCGCGCGAGTGCTGCGCCCGCACCCGCGCAAGCGCCGCCCGAGGCCAAGGCGCCGGCGGCGCCCACGCTGCCCGAAGCTCCGCGCGCGGCGCCGGCCGCCGCCGAGCCGGAATACACCGGGGCGACGAAGACCCAGACCGTGCGCGAGGCGCTGCGCGACGCCATGGCCGAGGAGATGCGCCGCGACGAGAGGGTCTTCCTCATGGGCGAGGAAGTGGCGCAGTATCAAGGCGCCTACAAGGTGAGCCAGGGCCTGCTCGAGGAGTTCGGCGCGCGCCGCGTGATCGACACGCCGATCACCGAGCAGGGCTTCACCGGCCTCGGCGTGGGTGCGGGCTTCAACGGCCTGCGGCCGATCGTCGAGTTCATGACCTTCAACTTCGCCATGCAGGCGATCGACCAGATCATCAACTCGGCCGCCAAGACGCGCTACATGTCGGGCGGGCAGATGAGCTGCCCCATCGTCTTCCGCGGGCCCAACGGTGCGGCCGCCCGCGTGGCAGCGCAGCACTCGCAATGCTACGCGAGTTGGTACGGGCACGTGCCGGGCCTCAAGGTGGTGGCACCCTACTCGGCGGCCGACGCCAAGGGCCTCTTGAAGGCGGCGATCCGCGATCCCAATCCGGTCATCATGCTGGAGAACGAGATCCTCTACGGCTACAGCTTCGCCGTACCGGACCATCCCGACTGGGTGGTGCCGATCGGCAAGGCGAAGGTCGAGCGCGTGGGAACCGACGTCACCATTACCGCCTTCTCGCTCATGGTCCATAGGGCACTCGAGGCGGCCGAGCTTCTCGCCAAGGAGGGCATCAGCGCCGAGGTGATCAACCTGCGCTCGATCCGGCCGCTCGACAGCGAGACCATCGTGGCCTCGGTCAAGAAGACGAACCGCCTCGTCTCGGTCGAGGAGGGCTGGCCCTTCGCGGGCATCGGGGCCGAGCTCGCCGCCCGCATGATGGAGGAGGCCTTCGACTGGCTCGACGCACCCGTCGCGCGCGTGGCCGGGGTCGACGTGCCGATGCCCTACGCGGCCAACCTCGAGCAGCTTGCCCTGCCCCATGCCGGCACCATCGTCGAGGCCGCGAAGAAGGCCTGCTACAAGAGCTGAGGACACCGAGCGCCGACTGCGAACGAAAGGTAAAGCTCATGCCGACGCCGATCCTGATGCCAGCCCTCTCGCCCACCATGACCGAGGGCAAGCTCGCGAAGTGGCTCAAGAAGGAAGGGGACGCGGTGAAGGCGGGCGACGTCCTTGCCGAGATCGAGACCGACAAGGCGACCATGGAGGTCGAGGCGGTCGACGAGGGCACCATCGGCAAGCTTCTCGTCGCCGAGGGGAGCGAGGCGGTCAAGGTCAACACCCCGATCGCCCTTCTGCTCGAGGAGGGCGAGGACGCCAAAGCGCTCGCCGCGGCAGCGGCCCCCGCAGCCCCGCCCAAGCCCGCAGCGGCTCCGCAAGCCCCGGCACCCGCGGCACCCGCTCCCGCTGCCAAGCCGGCCCCCACCGCCACAGTGCCGGCGGTGCAGCCGGCGGGCGAGCAAGGCAACGGCGAAGACCGCGTTTTCGCGAGCCCCCTTGCGCGCCGCATGGCGCAGCAGGCCGGCATCGATCTCGCGAGCCTGCGCGGGAGCGGTCCGCATGGCCGCATCCTGCGCGCCGACGTCGACGCGGCCCTCGGCAGGGGTGCTCCTGCGGCACGCCCGGCAGCGCCCGCTCCGCGCGCGGCACCGGCGGCCCGGCCGGCACCCGTGATCGAGCTCCCCGGGGCCGCCCCCTATCGCGAAGTGCCGCACAGCTCGATGCGCAAGATCATCGCGCGGCGCCTCACGGAGGCGAAGCAGCAGCAGCCGCATTTCTATCTCTCGATCGATTGCGAGCTCGATGCGCTCCTCAAGGTGCGCGAGGACTTGAATGCGCGCGCCGGCGAGGGGAAGGGGGCCTACAAGCTCTCGGTCAACGACTTCGTCATCCGCGCCTCCGCCTTGGCCCTGCGCAAGGTGCCCGCGGCCAACGCCTCCTGGACGGACGAGGCGGTGCGCCTCTTCGAGCGCGCCGACATCTCGGTCGCGGTCGCCGTTCCGAACGGCTTGATCACCCCGGTCATCCGGGCGGCCGAGCGCAAGGGCCTGGCCGAAATCTCGAACGAGATGAAGGAGCTCGCGGCGCGCGCGCGCGAGGGCAAACTCAAGCCCGAGGAATACCAGGGCGGCACCTTCTCGATCTCGAACCTCGGCATGTACGGCATCCGCGAGTTCGCGGCCGTGCTCAACCCGCCGCAAGGGGCGATCCTCGCGGTCGGTGCGGGCGAGCAGCGCGCGATCGTGAAAGCGGGAGCGCTCGCGATCGCGACGGTGATGACCTGCACGCTCTCGGTCGATCACCGCGTGGTCGATGGCGCCATCGGTGCCGAGTTCTTCGTCGCCTTCAAGAAGCTCATCGAAGACCCGCTCACGATGCTGTTGTAATTTTTCGTCATTGCGAGGAGGCGAAGCCGACGAAGCAGTCCAGGATCTCGCGTGGGGCACCTGGATTGCTGCGCCTTCGGCTCGCAATCACGTTCTAGGACCGAGGGCTGGGCATGGCGGATACAACGTTCGATGTCATCGTCGTGGGGGGCGGGCCGGGCGGCTATGTCGCCGCCATCCGTGCGGCCCAGCTCGGCCTCAAGGCCGCCGTCGTCGAGCGCGAGCATCTGGGCGGCATCTGCCTCAACTGGGGCTGCATTCCGACCAAGGCGCTCCTGCGCTCGGCCGAGGTCTACCACCTCATGAAGCATGCCGACGAGTTCGGCCTGAGTGCCGCAAACGTCGCCTATGACGCCAAGAAGATCGTCGAGCGCTCGCGCAAGGTGGCGGACCGCCTCTCGAACGGGGTCAAGTTTCTCTTGAAGAAGAACAAGGTCCCCGTTTTCGACGGCCACGGTAAGCTCGCGGGTGCGGGCAAGCTTGTCGTGACGAAGGACGGCAAGGCAGTGGCGGCACTCGCGGCCAAGCATATCGTGCTGGCGACGGGGGCGCGGGCGCGCTCGCTCCCCGGCCTCGAGCCCGACGGCAAGCTCGTCTGGACCTACAAGGAGGCGATGGTGCCGCCGGCGCTGCCGAAGTCGCTCCTCGTCATCGGCTCGGGGGCGATCGGCATCGAGTTCGCGAGCTTCTATCGCACGTTCGGCTGCGAGGTGACGGTGGTCGAGGTCCTCCCCCGCATTCTCCCCGTCGAGGACGAGGAAATCTCGGCCTTTGCCCGCAAGTCGTTCGAGAAGCAGGGCATGAAGATCCTGACCGCCGCGACGGTCACCGCACTCAAGAAGGGCAGCGACAGCGTCACCGCCACGATCGAGGCGGGCGGCAAGTCGAGCGAGGCCACCTTCGCGCGCGTCATCCTCGCCGTCGGCATCGCCGGCAACGTGGAGAACCTCGGGCTCGAGGGGACCAAGGTCAAGGTCGAGAAGACGCATGTGGTGGTGAACGAATGGCTCGCGACGGGCGAGCCGGGGGTCTATGCCATCGGCGATCTGGTGGGCCCGCCCTGGCTTGCGCACAAGGCCAGCCATGAAGGCGTCATCTGCGTCGAGAAGATTGCAGGTGTGGGTGGCGTGCACCCGCTCGACGTCACCAACGTGCCCGGCTGCACCTATTGCATGCCGCAGGTGGCGAGCGTGGGATTGAGCGAGGCGGCGGCCAAGGCCAAGGGCCACCAGGTCAAGGTCGGCCATTTCCCCTTCGTCGGCAACGGCAAGGCGATCGCGCTTGGCGAGACCGAGGGCATGGTCAAGACCGTATTCGACGCCAAGACGGGCGAGCTTCTGGGGGCCCACATGATCGGGGCCGAGGTGACCGAGCTCATCCAGGGCTTCGGCATCGCCAAGACGCTCGAATCGACGGAGGCCGAGCTCATGCACGCGATCTTCCCGCATCCGACCTTGAGCGAGATGATGCACGAGGCCGTGCTTGACGCTTACGGCCTCGCAATCCACATCTAGGCAGGACCTTCCGGGAATGGAGTGAGGCCGTGGAAATACTCGTTCCGAATGCTGCCGTGCTGGAGGAGACGGGCCTCAGGGGCAACGGCTCGGTCAAGCGCATTTTCACCGCCCTGCAGCCCAACGCCGACGGCAGCTGGGACGTGGTGACCGTGGTCGAGACCAGCCTCGTGCTCGACGCGGCCCGGGCCGGCTACGATCAGGAAGCCTGCGACAAGCTCGTGGAAGACGTCGAGTCGGACCTGCGTGCGCGTCGGATCTTCGGCCGCGTGACCTTGCGAGGCGCCTGAGTCATGACAATCGAGGCTCCGCGGCCGCGCCATCCCGAGAAGGTCAACCGACCCGACTCCCCGATTCCGCGCAAGCCGGCGTGGATCCGCGTCAAGGCCCCGGTCTCCCGCGAGTACCATGAGACCCTCAGGCTCATGCGCGAGCTTCGCCTCAATACGGTCTGCGAGGAGGCGGCCTGCCCCAATATCGGCGAGTGCTGGGCCAAGGGGCATGCCACCGTGATGATCCTGGGCAGCGTCTGCACGCGGGCCTGCGCCTTCTGCAACGTGGCGACCGGCCTGCCCGACCGGCTCGACCCCCACGAGCCCGCCCATGTGGGCGAGGCCGCACGGGGGCTCGGCCTTGCCCACATCGTGGTCACCTCGGTCGACCGCGACGACCTCCCGGACGGCGGGGCGGCACACTTTGCCGCGACCATCCGCGCCATCCGAGCCGCTGCCCCGGCGAC
>DATJAC010000393.1:0-13922 GCA_035516655.1 Alphaproteobacteria bacterium
ACCGCGGCCGCCTTCGTGATGGAGCACCGGCCGAGCTCGATCATTCGGCGTGCGGCGAGCGTGGAGGAGGTCGCGAACCTCGTCGTCTACGCGGCCTCGCCTCAAGCCTCGGCCACCACGGGTGCCGCCCTCCGCGTCGACGGCGGCGTGGTCGACACCATCGCCTGAGCTTCGCCCGCTACTCGCCCGCTGCCGCCGCCGCCACCCCGACCGGGCAGGCGACCCCGGTGCCGCCGAGCCCGCAGTAGCCGGCTGGGTTCTTGGCCAGATACTGCTGATGGTAGTCCTCGGCGTAATAGAAGGGCGGGGCCGCGCGGATCTCGGTCGTGATGGCACCATGGCCGGCGGCCGCGAGCGCTTTCTGGAAATCCTCGCGCGAGGCCTCGGCCGCACGCTGCTGGGCCTCGCCATAGGTATAGATCGCCGAGCGGTATTGCGTGCCCACGTCGTTGCCCTGGCGCATGCCCTGGGTGGGGTCGTGGCTCTCCCAGAAAAGTTTGAGCAGGCTCGCGTAGCTCGCGCGCTTGGGGTCGTAGACGACGAGCACCGCCTCGGTGTGGCCGGTCATGCCGCTGCAGACTTCCTCATAGGTCGGGTTGGGCGTCGTCCCGCCGGCGTAGCCGACCGCGGTCACATAGACCCCCTCTTTCCGCCAGAAGCAGCGCTCGGCCCCCCAGAAGCAGCCGAGCCCGAAGACCGCCTGCTCGAGGCCGGCCGGAAAGGGTGGTGTGAGCGGCCGGCCGCTCACGAAATGCCGCTCGCGGAGTGCCATCGCCGTGGCACGGCCCGGCAACGCCTCGCCCGCCCCGGGCACCTCCAGCTTCTTCCTCGCAAAAGACCACATGACGCTCGCTCCATCGGGATGCGCCCAATCGCTTGCCCTTCACATGTCATGCCGAAGCAGCCGAGGCAAGTCACAGCTTGGCGAGTGCTGCCCGACCCGTGCCGTAGCGCCAAGGGAGGAGGCAGCCGATCACCGCGAGATTGGCTAAGTTGAAGGCAACCCCCGTGGCGAAGGCCGGGACATAGGAGCCGTAGGCATCGTACATGGCACCCGCGAGCCAGCCGCCCACGGCCATGCCGCCGAGGCTGCAGCAGAACCAGACCGGCACCCGCCAGCCGATTTCCCGCATGGGGAAGAGCTCGCAGATGACGAGGATGTAGGCCGGCACGATGCCGCTGAAGCCGAGGCCGAAGAGGGCCGCAACCGAGAAGAGGCCGACCTCGTCCTGGGTGAGGAGGAAGGCGGCAAGCGCGGCACACTGGCAGGCCGAGCCCGCGAAGACGCCGGCGAGACCGCCGACTCGGTCGCAGAGCCAGCCCCAGAACTGCCGGCTGACGAAGGCGCAGCCCAAGAGGAGCGAGAGCATCAAGGCACCGTGTGCCGGAGCGATGCCGACGTCGCTGCAGAAGGCGACGAGGTGCGCCTGGGGCATCGCCATGGGCACGCAGCAAAGAAAGCCCCCGAGCGAGAGCAGCACGAAGGCGACGTTCGGCCGCATCGTCCAGGCCGAGCCGGTGTGGGGAGCGCTCGCGGCGACGGCGGCGATGCGCGCGAGCTCGGGCGGCCGGCGCAGGGAGAGTGCCGCCAAGGGAAGAATGGCCCCGAGCGCCACGGCACCGAAGAGGGCCATGGTGGCGCGCCAGCCGATCTCGGCGACGGCATGCTCGAAGAGCGGCGGCCAGATCGCACCCGCGACGTACTGGCCGCTCGAGATCAGCGCGAGGGCCGTGCCGCGCCGCCGGTCGAACCAGCGGCTGACGTGGGTCATCAAGGGGACGTTGATGCCGCCCATGCCGGCGAGCCCGACCAAGACGACATGCCCGAAGACGAGTTGCCAGGCCCCGCCCGCGGCCGAGAGGGCGAGCCCCGCCGCCATCATCACGGCCCCGAACATGACGGTCCAGCGCACGCCGATCCGTTCCGCGAGCAAACCCATGGCGATGCCGCCCACGCCCGATCCGAGCCAGGCGAGGGAGCCGGCGAGGGCCGGGAGCGAGCGCGCGCTGCCGAACTCGGCCGCGATGGGCTTGAGGGCGACCGCCGTGACCAGCGGCGCGCCATAGGAGAAGGAGAGGATGACGAGGGCGGTACAGGCGGCGAGCCACGAGGCTCGGGTCTCGATACTCGCGGCGGCGACGGCACCGGCGCGTGGGGCGGAGGGACTGCTCATGATCCGGATTGCTGCACCGCGATGTGGGTGACGAGCGAGCCGTGCTGCGCCCGCGGCTTGCCCCCGAGGCGGGCGAAGGATACAACGCGACCGCGCGCGGGTCTCGATTGTCTTTGTCCACTTGTCTTTTCTTTGCCCCTTCGGCCGCGGAGCACGCCTGACGACATGGAGCGTCCCCTGCCCCGCCTTCCCGCCGAAGCCCGTGCAGCACGGAGCGCACCTGCGGCACTTCCGACGCGACGCTCCTACGCCCTCGCGGCCTGCCTGATCGCGACCTTCATGGCCGCGGTCGAGAACACCATCGTCGCGACCGCGATGCCCACGATCGTCGCCGACCTCGGCGGCTTCCAGCTCTTCAGTTGGGTCTTTGCCGCCTATCTCCTGACCCAAGGAGTCAGCATCCCGATCTACGGCCGTCTCGCCGACATCTTCGGCCGCAAGCGCGTCTTCATCGCGGGTGCCGCCCTCTTCCTCCTCGGCTCGACCCTCTGCGGCTTCGCCTGGGGCATGGTGCCGCTCATCCTCTTCCGTGCGCTGCAGGGCCTCGGTGCCGGTGCGGTCCAGCCGATCGCCTACACGATCGCGGGCGACCTCTACACGCCCGCCGAGCGCGCACGCGTGCAGGGACTGCTCTCCGGCACCTTCGGCGTGGCGGCGGTGATCGGCCCCGCCCTCGGGGCCTTCCTCGTCGAGCATGTGAGCTGGTCGGTGGTGTTCTGGATCAACCTGCCGATCGGTGTCGCGGCGATGGCGATGATCGCGCTCTTCCTCAACGAGCGGCTCGAGCACCACCGCCGGCAGATCGACTATCTGGGCGCCCTTCTCTTGATGCTGGGTGCGGGCAGCTTGATGCTGGCTCTGGTCCAGGGCGTCAGTCTCGATGCCGCGGTCCTCGCGGGGGCGCTCGGCATCGGCTTGGCTGCCTTGGCCGCCCTCGCCTATTACGAGCGGCGCGTGACGGAGCCGATGCTGCCGCTCCGGCTCTGGCGCAACCGCATCATCGTCGTCGGCAGCTTCGGCGGCTTCACCATGGGGGCGATCACCATGGCCGTGGCCGCGTTCCTGCCGACCTATGTGCAGGCGGTGATGGGGTTGAGCGCCACGGCCGCGGGCTTCACCCTCGGCGCCATGTCGGTGAGCTGGGCCTTGGCGAGCTTTGCGGCGGGCCGCGTGATGGTGCGCACGTCCTATCGCCTCACGGCGGTCGTCGGGGCCTTGGGCTTGATCCTGGGCACCGCCGCCCTGATCATGCTGACGCCTCAGCGCGGGCTGCTCTGGGCGGGTGCCGGCTCGTTGCTCGTCGGCATCGGCATGGGCTTCTGCAACACGACCTACATCGTCTCCGTCCAGGCGAGCGTGAGCTGGCAGGAGCGCGGCGTTGCCACCTCCGCCAACATGTTCATGCGCATGGTCGGCCAGGCCCTGGGTACCGCGCTCTTCGGGGCCGTGCTCAATCTCGGCCTCGCCCGTGCCGTGCCGGGCATGGCGGACGCCGTCAATCGCCTCCTCGACCCGGTCGAGCGCCAAGGCCTCGATCCCCAACTGATCCGGCGCCTCAGCGCCGCCATCGCGGGGTCGCTCCACGAGGTGTACCTGATCGCGGGTGCCCTAGCACTCGTGACCCTCGCCTTGGGGCTCAGCCTGCCGCCCTTGCTGAGTCCGCTGCGCAAGGCCCCGGAGGGATGAGAATTCGGCGTTTGCCCGCGCAAGGCGGGACTCCCTCCCGCGTATCAAGCTCGTGATGACGGGTAGGGGCAAAATCTTCCGGGCGCGCGACTGGTATTTGATCCTGCCGCTCGCGACCATTGCCGTTGGCGTGCTGACGCTGCTCTTGGCCTCGCTCTTGGTCTAACGGCGGCTTGGCGGAACGGCTAAGGTGCCTCTGTCTCCGCGTCGGTGCCCGCGGCGAGGGCTCCACCCCCCTTGATGCGATGGGCGAGCGAGGCCTCGAGGAAGCGGTCCAGGTCGCCGTCGAGCACGGCCTGCGTGTTGCCTACCTCGTAGTTGGTGCGCAAGTCCTTGATGCGCGACTGGTCGAGGACGTAGGAGCGGATCTGGTGGCCCCAGGCGATCTCGCTCTTGGCTTCGTGCTCCTTGCGCACCTCGGCCTCGCGCTTCCTTAGCTCCTCCTCGTAGAGCCGCGCCTTCAGCATCGCGAACGCCATGGCGCGGTTGCGGTGCTGGGAGCGGTCGTTCTGGCACTGCACGACGATGCCGCTCGGGAGGTGGGTGATGCGCACCGCACTGTCGGTGCGGTTGACGTGCTGGCCGCCCGCCCCCGAGGCCCGGTAGGTATCGATGCGCAGGTCCTTCTCCTGGATGTCGATGGCGATGGTCTCGTCGATCACGGGATAGACCCACACCGAGGCGAAGCTCGTGTGCCGGCGGGCGTTCGAATCGAAGGGCGAGATGCGCACCAGGCGGTGCACGCCCGACTCGCCCTTGAGCCAGCCGTAGGCGTTCTCGCCCGAGACCTTGAGGGTGGCGGACTTGATCCCCGCTTCCTCGCCCGGGCTCTCCTCGATGAATTCCACCTTGTAGCGGTGCTGCTCGGCCCAGCGCATGTACATGCGCAAGAGCATCTCGGCCCAGTCCTGGGATTCGGTCCCGCCCGCCCCGGCATGCACCTCGAGGAAGGCGTCGTTCTGATCGGCCTCGCCCGCGAGCAGGCTCTCGAGCTCCTCTTTGGCGGCCCGGCCTGCGACCGCGCGCAGGCTCGCCTCGGCATCGGCGGCAACTCCCGCATCGCCCTCCGCTTCCGCCATCTCGATGAGCTCGAGGCTGTCCTTGTACTCGCGCTCGAGGGCGCGGTAATTGGCGTGCGACTTCTCGAGGAGCGTGCGCTCGCGCATGACGCGCTGGGCCCCTACCGGATCCTCCCAGAGCTTCGGATCCTCGGCCCGCGCGTTCAGTGCGGCCAGCTTCCGCTCGGCATTCTCCAGGTCAAAGGTGCCTCCTCAGCAGCTCGAGGGACTGCTCGATTTGGTCGACGACGGCTTGGAGCTCGGTGCGCATGGGCTCTCTTTAAGCGGGGGGCTGCAGCCGCGCAAGGAGGAAACGTCCGCAATGGGCGCCGCCCCCGGACTTGGCCGGCAGGAACGCACTCGCTCCGATAAGGCGTAGCCGGCGCCGGGAACGGACAGGACCGAGACGCCAGCCGAGCCCGGCCGAGAGCGCCGCCGCGACGGTGCGCGGATGGTGCTTGACTCTCTGAGATCGACAAAGTACTTTATAAATTAAAGTTAATGAGGGAGACAAATCATGATCGAAGATCGGGCGCGCGAGGACATCGCCTTCATCCGAGAGACGATCGAAGCGGGACGGACTTATGCGACGTCACTCGGCTCGGACATGGTGGTTTGGGGAGTGGCCGTCGCGATCGGCCATCTCACCACATACCTGCGCGTCGGAGGGGGACTTTCTCCCGGCTGGATCTGGGCGGCGTGCATCGGTCTGCCCTGGCTTTACTCGTTGCGCCGCTATTGGCGCCGCTTCCTCCGTAACCGTCAGCCGACGCACCCTGGCCCGATGGCCAAGGCACAGCAGATGCTCTGGTTGGGCTTCGGGATCTTCCTGACGACGCTCGCGATCGCCGCAAGCTGGACGGGCGAAATGCGGCTCGGATGGTTCGACGCCGTCGCCGCGGGCGCGCTGGGCAGCACTGTTTTCGCGACCGCGTGGCTGGCGAGCCTCCCCTGGCTGCGTTGGGTTGCCGTCGGCTGGTGGGGCGGAGAGCTTCTCGTCTACGGGCTTCGGAACGAGGCCGAGATGCAGTTGGTTTCGGCCGCTATGATGCTGCTTCTCCTCGCGCTGCCGGGACTCGTTCTCGTGACCCGCCGAACGCCGCGTCGGTCCGCATGACCGATTACGATCATGCCGCGATCGACGAGGTATTGCACAGCCGGGTGCGGCTGGCGATCGTGGCCTTTCTCGCCGGTGCCGGCGCCGCCGATTTCTCGGCCATCCGCGACGCCATCAAGACCACCGACGGCAACGCCAGCGTCCACCTGCGCAAGCTCGAGGATACCGGCTACGTCACTGTGGAAAAGCGCTTCGCCGCGCGTAAGCCCAAGTCGGTCTATCGCCTCACCGAGGCCGGTCGGCGAGCCCTAAACGAGTATGTCACCCACCTCGAAAGCCTGCTCCCTTCGGGGCGACAGAGATGATCCCGTCGCTCCCACACCGGCAACGCGCGCTCAATAGATCCCGCCCGTCCCCTCCGATGCGGCCGGGACATGAAGGAGCGTCTCGCCCGCGGCCCCGGCACTCTCGCTGCCGTCGAGCACCGGCCCCGCCGCCTGCGGCACGGTGCCGGGCTTGAAGGGCTCGAGCACGATGCCCTTGTCGCCGGGCCCGGCCGCCAAGCCGTCCGCCTCGCGCACCCGCGCCATGGTGAGCCCGGGCGGGATGCGGAAGGGAATGGCGGGCTTGTCCTTGAGCGCCTGCTGCATGAACTCGATGAAGACGGGAAGCGCCACGGAGGAGCCCTCCTCCTTCGGGCCCTGGGTGCGCGGCTGGTCGAAGCCCATGTAAACGCCGCACACGAGGTCGGGGGTGAAGCCGATGAACCAAGTGTCCTTGTCGTCCTCGGTCGTGCCGGTCTTGCCCGCGATGGGTTTGCCCAGCACGCGCGCGCGCACGCCGGTGCCGCGCTCGACGACACCCTGCATCATGGCGACCACCTGGTAGATGCTGCGCGGGTCGTCGAGCTGCTCGCGCGTGTCGGGGATCTCGGGCACGTCCTGGTCGTGCCACGTCACGTTGCTGCACTCGGGACAGGGCCGCGCGTCGTGGCGGTAGATGAGCTTGCCGTGGCGGTCCTGCACCCAATCGATGAGGCTGGGCGTGGTCTTCTTGCCGCCGTTGACAAGCTCGCTATAGGCGGTGGTCAGCCGCAGGAGCGTGGTCTCGCCCGCACCGAGCGCCATGGCGAGCTGGGGCGGCATCTGGTCGACGATGCCGAAGCGCTCGGCCGTGGCGGCCACCTTGTCCATGCCGATATTCTGCGCGAGCCGCACGGTCATGAGATTGCGCGAATGCTCGAGCCCGAAGCGGAGCGGCATGGGCCCGTGGAAATTATGCTCGTAGTTGGCGGGCTTCCATTTGCCCAAGCCCGGACCCTGATCGAACACGAAGGGCGCGTCGAGCACGAGCGAGGACGGGGTGAAGCCGTTGTCCATGGCGGTCAGATAGACGAACGGCTTGAAAGCGGAGCCGGGCTGGCGCTTGGCCTGGATGGCGCGGTTGTATTCGTCGCGCGTGCGCTCGAACTGATAGCCCCCGCTCATCGCCAAGACGCGGCCGGTGTGGGGATCGAGCACGACGATGGCGCCGCTCAGCTCCGGCAGCTGGCGCAAGGCATAGGTGCCCGCGGGATAGGGCTTGCCGTCGGCCGCCTTCTCGACCGCCTCGACCGCGATCACGTCGCCGCGCGCGAGCACGTCCGCCGGACGGCGCGGCGGGGGACCCACGTGCTCGTCGGGCAGCTCCGGGCGCGCCCATTTGAGCTCCTCGAAGGGGATGCGCCCGTGGTCGCGCTCGCCGAGGCCGAGCGCGGCCTCCGTCGCATCGACCGCGAGCACCACCGCGAGCTGCCATGTGCCGAGCCCCACGGGACGCTGAAAGGCGGCAAGCGGTGCCGCCCAGGCGTCATCCGCCGACCCGGGCGCGAGCTCGAGCTTGCCCAGCGCCCCGCGCCAGCCGTGGCGGCGGTCGTAGGCGACGAGGCCGTCGCGGAGCGCCTGATCGGCATCGCCTTGGAGTGCCGGATCGACCGTCGTGCGCACGGAGAGCCCGCCCGAATAAAGCGCCTTCTCGCCGAAGCGATCGACGAGCTCGCGCCGCACCTCCTCGCTGAAATATCCGGCATTGGCGAACTCCGGCGCCCCGCTCTTGCGGGTGACGAGCGGCTCGTTCTTCGCGGCAGTCCCCTCGGTGCTGCTCAGATAGCCGTCCTCGACCATGCGGTCGATCACCCAATCGCGCCGCGACTTGGCGGCGTCGGGAAAGCGGCTCGGATTATAGTTGTTGGGGGCCTTGGGCAGGGCGGCCAGGAAGGCGGCCTCGGCGACCGTGAGCTGGTCGAGCGGTTTGTCGAAGTAGTTGAGCGCCGCCGCGGCGACGCCGTAGGAGCCGCCGCCGAGATAGATCTCGTTGAGGTAGAGCTCGAGGATGTGATCCTTGGTGAAGGTGTTCTCGATGCGGATGGCGAGGATCGCTTCCTTGATCTTGCGCGAGAGCGACACCTCGTTGGTGAGAAGGAAATTCTTGGCCACTTGCTGGGTGATGGTGGATGCACCCACCGGCCGGCGGTTGTCGCCAAGGTGCACCAGATTCTGCAGGCTCGCGCGCAGGATCGAGCCGACGTCCACGCCCGGGTGCGAATAGAAATTCTTGTCCTCCGCGGAGAGGAAAGCCTGCACCACCGGTTTGGGGATCGCCTCGAAGGGCACATAGACGCGCCGCTCGGTGGCATATTCGGCAAGCAGACGCCCGTCGCCGGCGAGCACGCGCGTCGCCACCGGAGGCTCGTAGTCCGCGAGCTGATGGTAGTCCGGCAGCCCGCGGCCGTAGTGGTAGAAGAGGGCCACCGCCGCCGCGGCAGCGCAGAGGGCAAGGACCAGCGCCAGCGAGGCTGCGATGAGCAGACGTTTGAGCAGCCTTTTGTACATGGGTGCGAGCTGCGCTTTCACGCCGGGTCTCCGACGCCACCTCCGGCTCGGCCGGACGCTGCCGACGAAGGCAAGGATAGTCCAAGAAATGCGGCGGAGTTATGACTTCGTCATGCGGTCGAGGGCGGCAAAATAGATGTCGACCGCGCGCTTGACCGCGGTCATCAGCTTGGCACGATAGGCCGGATCGCGCAATTCCCGCTCCTCTTGCGGGTTGGAGAGATAGCCCATTTCGAGCAGGACCGAGGGCACGTCGGGCGCCTTGAGCACGGCGAAGCCGGCCGAGCGGCTGGCGTGCTCGAGCATCCGTCCGCTCCTGTCGAGCTCCTGCACGAGCTCGTGCGCGTATTTCGCGGAGTCGTTCTTCGTCTCGCGCTGCGCCAGGTCGATGAGGATGTCGGCGACCTCGCCCGAATAGCCGTCGAGGTTGGCGCCCGCGATGGTGTCCGCCTTGTTCTCGTCCGCGGCTAGGGCCGCGGCTTGCGCGTCCGAGGCCTTCTCCGAGAGCGTGTAGACCGAGCTTCCCACGATGCTGTCGCTGCCGATGCTGTCGGCATGGAGCGAGATGAAGAGCTCGGCGCGCGCATTGCGCGCGATCTGCACCCGCTCGTGCAAGGGGAGAAAGACGTCCTTGTCGCGCGTCAGGATCACCTGATAACGCCCGCTCGCCTCGAGTTGCCGCTTGAGCTCCTTGGCCGCGGCGAGGGTCAGTTCCTTCTCGTAGATCCCGCTGATACCGGTCGTCCCCGGGTCGACCCCGCCGTGCCCGGGATCGACCACCACGACGTGCCTGCCGTCGATGCGCTTGGCAGCCTCGGCGGGCGGAGGAGCGCTTGTCCGAGCCGCCACCGGCTCGGGCGGGGGCGGGCCGACATAGGTGCGGTCGAACTCGCTTTTGCTGATCGGGGAGAGATCGAGGACGAGACGGTGGAGAAAGCCGTCGCGCGGCGACAGTGCCACGGCACTGTGCACGGCGACCGGAGCGTTCACGTCGAGGACGACGCGGAACGTCCCGGGCTTGAAGAGGCCGAAGCGGAAGCGCTCGATGACGCCGCCGTGGGCACTCGTCGCTGCCGGCGCCACCTTCCAGGCAAGCTCGGGCAAGTCGACCACGACGCGATAGGGATCGCGCATGGTGTAGACCTTGAAGCTCACCTCGTCGCTCAAGTCGAGCACGAAGCGCGTGCCCATGGCGCCTGTGAGGACCCGCACCCCTGTGGCCGCGGTCTCGGCGACGGCACCACTGAGGTCCAAGCCGAGGACGAGGCCGAGTCCCGCCGCCATCACCTTGCCCCAAGGTATGCGGCACATTTTGCGGCTAAGCTGCATGCTGCCTACCAGATATACGGCTTGCGACTCGGGAGCGCAAACGAAAAGACTCGGGGCCCTTGGGCAGGTTTTGCCGGCACCCGGTGCTCGTGGCGCCAACGAATTGATAAATAAGAGAAAAATTTCGCCGCGGTCGAGCTCCCGCGCCGGTGCCGTGCATGCGGGTGCCAGATTTATCAATTGTTCTCAGGCACTGGCCTCGGTATGGTAGAGCTGCGAACCGCCGCAGCCGCCTGCCCCGAGCCGGGGCCGGCGCCCGTTGCCGCCGGGCGGGAACGCGAACGAGGGTCGCCCCGAGAGGGAAAGGGAGCCTCGGCCGTGTTCACCCCGGGGTGCCGGGCTCAGCTGCGGACGACGAGTGGAACATCGGAGCCGGGTTCACGGTGGCCGCGAAAGCGGTCGCCTTGCGCGGTCCCCGTCATGGCGCCTCCCCCTGAGGGGCGGTGCCTTGCTTGACGGGTCGAGCCCGCGAACCTGCTCCGCATAGCCCAGGCACGCCGCCGCCCGCTGTTCGCGCGGGTTTCGAGGTGGCGTGCGCCGGAGTTCTGCCAGATGGCGATGCGCATGCTGATCGACGCCGCCCACCCCGAGGAAACGCGGGTGGCGGTGCTCAAGGGCAATAGACTCGAAGACTTCGATTTCGAAACCGCGACCAAGAAGCAGCTCAAAGGCAACATCTATCTCGCCAAGGTGACGCGGGTCGAGCCTTCGCTCCAGGCGGCCTTCGTGGATTATGGCGGCAACCGCCACGGCTTCCTCGCCTTCAATGAGGTCCATCCCGACTATTACCGCATCCCGATCGCCGACCGCGAGGCGCTCATCGAGCAGGACCGCGCCTACGCCGAGCGCTCGAGCGAGGGCCTGGGCGGGGAAAGCCCCGAGGGCGAGGAAGTCGAGACCGTCGGCGGCGACGACATGGAGGAAGTGGTCCCGCGCCGCTTCCGGGCACCGCGCCACTACAAGATCCAGGAAGTGACCAAGCGCCGGCAGATCATGCTGGTGCAGGTCGTCAAGGAGGAGCGCGGCAACAAGGGGGCGGCCCTTACCACCTATCTCTCGCTCGCCGGGCGCTATTGCGTGCTGATGCCGAACACGCCGCGCGGCGGGGGCATCTCGCGCAAGATCACCAACCTCAAGGACCGGCGTCGGCTCAAGAGCATCCTCGAGGAATTCGAGATTCCGGACGGCATGTCGGTGATCGTGCGCACCGCCGGGATGGAGCGCAGCAAGGCCGAGATCAAGCGCGATCTCGAATACCTGATGCGCCTGTGGGACGAGATTCGCGAGCTCACGCTCAAATCGACCGCCCCTGCCTTGATCTACGAGGAAGCCAACCTCATCAAGCGCGCCATCCGCGACCTCTACGACCGCGACATCGACGAGATCCAGGTCGAGGGCGAGGAAGGCTACCGTGCCGCCAAGGACTTCATGCGCGTGCTGACGCCGAGCCATGCGAAGCGCGTGCACTCCTACAAGGACGAAGTCATCCCGCTTTTCCATCGCTTCCAGGTGGAAGGCCAGATCGACGCGATCTACAGCCCGGTCGTGCAGCTGAAATCGGGCGGCTACATCGTGCTCACGCCAACCGAGGCGCTCGTCTCGATCGACGTCAACTCCGGCCGCGCCACCAAGGAGCGCAACATCGAGGAGACGGCCACGCGCACCAACCTCGAGGCGGCGGAGGAGATCGCGCGGCAGGTGCGCCTGCGCGACCTCGCCGGCCTCATCGTGATCGACTTCATCGACATGGAGGAATCCCGCAACAACGCCTCCGTCGAGCGCCGCCTCAAGGAGGCGATGCGCGCCGATCGCGCCCGCATCCAGATCGGACGCATCAGCCCCTTCGGCCTCCTCGAGCTCTCGCGCCAGCGCTTGCGGCCGAGCCTGGTCGAGGCGACCATGATCCAGTGCGTGCAATGCGCGGGCTCGGGCTGGGTGCGCTCGACCGAATCGACCGTCCTCCACGTCCTGCGCGGGCTCGAGGAGGAGGGCATTCGCGGGCGCAGTGCGGAGCTGAGATTGACCGTCCCGCCCCCGGTCGCCCTTTATATCCTCAACCAGAAGCGCGCTGCGCTGGCCGATCTCGAGCGACGCTATCGCTTCGCCGTCTTCGTCGACACCGACGCTGGCCTGGTCCCGCCGGCCTATCGCCTCGAGCGCGTCAAGGCGGCGGAGGCGACGGATCATGTCCCGCCTCCCGTCAGCCACGAGACGGTGAGTGCTGCCGCCGCCGCCGAAGTCTTCGAGACTGCGGAGGCAAGCGAGGCGGCCGAGCCCCCGCCCGCCGAGGAGCCGGCAGCCGAGCGCGAAGCCGCCGAAGCGGTGCCGGAGCCGCGCCCGGGCGAGCCGGGCGAGGTGCGCCGCCGCCGCCGGCGTCGCCGTCGGCGCCGCCGCGGCGGCGACGAGGAGGGGAGCGTTGCGGCGGCGGGCGGCGCTGGCACCCATGCCCCACGGCACCCCCTGCCGCCCACGGCCGAAATCGAAGCAGACGGCGAGCGCGCGAGCCTGAGCGAGCCGCCGGCGTTCATGGCTCCCGCAGCCGGTGCTGCGGCGCGCGAAAGCGCCGCCGCGGCATCCCGTCCCCCTCACGAGCGCGACGCGGCCTCTCCCGCCTCCGACGAGGATCGCGAGGGGCGGCGGCGGCGCACCCGCGGCCGGCGCGGTGGACGCCGACGCCATCGCGTCGAGCCGGCGCGAGGCGAGCTCGAGCCCGGCCAGCCCGCGCCGGAAGCACTCCCGCCTTTCCCGTCGAGCGAGAGCACGGACTGGGCCGCAGCACCGGCGGCGAGTGCCGCCCAGGGCGGCGAGTACGAGGTGCAGCCGGCAACTTCCGAGCCTCTACCAACGACGAGTGGCGAGAGCGGCATCGCTCCTTGGCCCGAGCAAAATGCGACGACTGCGCCGGAGGGCGAAGGCCGGCATCGCCCGCGTGCCCGGCGTCCGAGGGAAGAGGCCGAGGGCGAATTCTTTGGGCAAGCACCCCGCGCGGACGAGGCCGCGGAGCGGTCGGCAAGTGCGGCACCTGCCGCCGTGCCGCCGGCAGCCGTGCCGCCGGCAGCCGAGCCCCCGGCACCCGCAGCACCGGCGGCTGCCCCGCCCGTCATCGAGGTCGGCGCCAAGGGCGATGACGCGCAGCCGAAGAAGCGCGGTTGGTGGCAGCGCTTCACCGAATGACGGCGCTCAGCGCCGCCAAGCCTTGAGCGCTTCCGCAGCGGCGGCGATCTCGGCCTCGGGACCGGAGAAGGAGAAGCGCAGGAAACGCCGGCCGCGCTCGCTGTCGAAATCGATCCCGGGCGTCGCCGCGACCCCGCACTCGAGCAGCATGCGCCGCGCGAACGCCTCGCTGTCGTTGGTGAGGCGAGCCACGTCGGCATAGAGATAGAACGCACCGTCCGCCGGTGCCAGATGGTCGAAGCCGGCCCGCGGCAGCTCGCGCAGCAGGAGGGCGCGATTGCGCGCGTAGCCCGCCACGATCGCATCCAGCTCGACCGCACAGTCGAAGGCCGCCTCGGCGGCGATCTGACTGAGGGTGGGCGGGCTGATATAGAGATTCTGGGCCAGGCACTCGATCGGCCGCACGAGGTCGCGCGGGGCCACCATCCAGCCGATGCGCCAGCCGGTCATGGAGAAATATTTCGAGAAGCTGTTGACCACGATCGCCTCGCCGCTCGCGGCGAGCGCGGTCGCGGCCACCTGACCGTAGGTGATGCCGTGATAAATCTCGTCCGAGACGAGGCGGATGCCGGCC
>DATJAC010000394.1:0-6819 GCA_035516655.1 Alphaproteobacteria bacterium
GGCCCGGCGAGGCGAAGCGCCGGCCGCGTTCGCGCCCGAGCGCACCCTCATCGTGGAGTTCCTTGAGCATCGACTTCAACTGGATGCGCTCGGCTCCGCCCAAGCGGAAGGCGCGCGCAAGCTCGCGCTTGCCGAGCGGGACCGCACTTTCGCGGATGTACTGGAGGAGCTCGTCTTTGGTCGGCAGAGGCGCGCGCTTCTGCTTGGGGCGCTGGGGCGGCACCTGCGGCTCGCGGCCTTATTCCGCGCTGGCGGTGGCCGCACCTTTGCGGCTGCCGCGCGCGCGGGGGGCCTTGCGCGCCCTGGCCTTGCCCGGGCTCGCGGCACGCGCGGCCACGAGCGCCACCGCCTCCTCGAGCGTCACCGCCTCGGGCTCCTTGCCCTTCGGCATGGGCGCGTTGGTGGAGCCGTGCTTGATGTAGGGGCCGTAGCGGCCCTTCAGGATGCGCACCGGCCGCCCGTCCGCGGGATGGGCACCCAACTCGCGCAAGGTGCTCGGTCCGCGGCTCTTGACCTGGCTCAAGAGATCGACGGCGCGGTTGAGGCCGATGGTCAGCACCTCCTCGAGCGTGCCCACGCTCTTATAGATGCTCTCGTGCTTGATATAGGGCCCGAAGCGGCCGAGGCCCGCGGTGATCGGCTTGCCGGTCTCGGGGTGGAGGCCGATCTCGCGCGGCAGCGAGAGGAGCTGGAGGGCGAGCGGCAAGGTCACATCCTCGGGCTTCACCTCGCGCGGCAGCGAGACGCGCTTCGGTTTCTCGACCGCCGGTTTCTTCTTCCTGGATTTGGCTTTGCCTTCCTCGGCGCCGTTCCCGCCGCCGTTCGCCTTGGTCTCGCCGCCGAGCTGGATGTAGTAGCCGTAGGGACCCTTGCGGAGCTGGACAGGCAGGCCCGATTGCGGATCGCTGCCGAGCGTCTTCGGCCCCTCGTGGGCGATCCCCGCACCGTTGCCGTTGCCGTTGACGCGCACCTCGAGCGGGCGGGTGTAGCGGCACTCGGGATAGTTCGAGCAGCCGACGAAGGCGCCGAACTTGCCGAGCTTGAGGCTCAGGCGGCCGGCGGCACAGGCCGGACAGGCGCGCGGGTCCTTGCCGTCGCCCTGGTCGGGAAAGAAATGGGGGGCGAGCTCCTCGTTCAAGGCGTCGATCACCTGGGTCATCGAGAGCTCTTTCGTGCCCTCGACGGCCTTCGAGAAATCGAGCCAGAAGTCGCGCAGGAGCTGCTTCCAGTCGATGCGCCCCTCGGAGACGTCGTCGAGCTTGTTCTCGAGATCGGCGGTGAAGGTGTATTCGACGTAGCGCTCGAAGAAGCTCACCAGGAACGCCGTCACCACCCGGCCGCGGTCCTCGGGCACGAAGCGGGCCTTGTCGATGCGCACGTATTTGCGGTCCTGCAGGACCTGGATGATCGAGGCGTAGGTCGAGGGCCGGCCGATGCCGAGCTCCTCCAGGCGCTTGACCAGGCTCGCCTCGGTATAGCGCGGCGGGGGCTGGGTGAAATGCTGCTCGGGCTTGATGGGCCCGCGCGCGAGCGCCTCGCCCTCCTTGACCTGGGGCAGGCGGCCCTCCTGCTCGTCGTCCTCGGCGGGATCGTCGCGGCCTTCCTGATAGACGCGCAGGTAGCCGTCGAAGAGGAGGACCGAGCCGGTCGCGCGCAGCGCGGCCCGACCCGCCTTGTCCGCGATGTCGACCGCCACCTGGTCGAGGACGGCACTTTCCATCTGGCTTGCGACCGTGCGCAGCCAGATGAGCTCGTAGAGCCGGCGCTGATCGTCGTCGAGGTGGTGCTGCACCTCCTGCGGCCGGCGGAAGAGGTCCGTGGGGCGGATCGCCTCGTGCGCCTCCTGCGCATTCTTGGCTGTCGTCTTGTAGCGCCGCGGCTCGGCCGGCAGATAGGTCTTGCCGAATTGCTGCTCGATGAGCCGGCGCGAGGCGGCGATCGCCTCGCCCGCGAGCGCCACGCTGTCGGTGCGCATGTAGGTGATGAGGCCCACGCTCTCGCCGCCGAGCTCCACGCCCTCGTAGAGGCGCTGAGCCACGCGCATGGTGCGGCTGGCACTGAAGCCGAGCTTGCGCGAGGCCTCCTGCTGCAGGGTCGAGGTGGTGAAGGGCGGATAGGGGTGGCGCCGCTGTTGCTTGCGCTCGACCTTGAGGACGGCATAATCCCCGCCCGCGATCGCCGCAACGGCGGCATCCGCGGCGGCCTTGTCGCCGAGGTCGAACTTGTCGAGCTTCTTGCCGTTGAGGTGGGTCAGGCGCGCCGTCAGCACCGCCCCGCTCGCGTTGCGGAACTCGACCTCGATCGTCCAATACTCGCGCGGGCGGAAGCGCTCGATCTCGGACTCGCGCTCGCAGACGAGGCGCAAGGCGACCGACTGCACGCGGCCCGCCGAGCGGCTCCCCGGCAGCTTGCGCCAGAGCACGGGCGAGAGCGTGAAGCCCACGAGGTAATCGAGGGCCCGGCGCGCGAGATAGGCCTCGACCAGCTCGCGGTTGACCTCGCGCGGGTTGGCCATGGCGGCGAGGACCGCGTCTTTGGTGATCTCGTTGAAGACGACGCGCTTCACCTCGATCTTGTCGAGGGCGTCGCGCTCCTTCAAGAGCTGGAGCACGTGCCAGGAGATGGCCTCGCCCTCGCGGTCGGGATCGGTCGCGAGGCAGAGCCGATCCGCCTTCTTGAGGGCACCGGCGATCGAGCGGATGTGCTTCTCCGAGCCGCTGTCGACCTCCCACGACATGGCGAAGTCCTCCTCGGGCCGGACGGAGCCGTCCTTGGCCGGGAGGTCGCGCACATGGCCGTAGCTCGCCACCACCACATAGTCCTTGCCCAGGTACTTGTTGATGGTCTTGGCCTTGGCCGGAGACTCGACGACGACGACGATCATTGCGCCTGGCCTGTCTGTCAAAGGGCCGGGAGGCTAGTCGGTTTCGCCTAGGAGAGCAAGCTAACCCGGTGGCCGGGATGGCGTTCCAACCGCCCGGCGAGCTCCAGCTCGAGGAGCACCATCGCCACCACCGCGGGGGAGAGATGGGTTTGGCGCAGGAGTTCGTCAACCGGGACCGGGGTCGGCCCGAGGGCCTCGAGCACCCGCCGCCGGGCCCGCTCGAGCTCGGAAGGGGCGGGTTCCGGGGCCGGGGGTGCTGCCGATTCGGGGGGCTCCTCGCCGAGGGGGGGCCGGCCCATGCCCTCGAGGACCGCGAGCACGTCGGCCGCACTCTCGGTCAGATGGGCGCCGTCGCGGATGAGCGCGTTCGTCCCCTTGCAGCGCGGGTCGAGGGGGGAGCCCGGTACCGCGAAGACCTCGCGGCCCTGGTCGGCAGCGAAGCGGGCGGTGATCAGGGAGCCCGAGCGCGCCGCCGCCTCGACCACGACGAGGCCTAGGCAAAGCCCTGAAATAATTCGATTTCTGCGCGGAAAATGACGGCCTTGGGGCTCCGTGCCCGGGGGCATCTCCGAGACCGCCAGGCCCTGGGCGACCACGGCCCCATAAAGCTCGCGGTTCTCCTCCGGATAGACGATGTCGACCCCGCCCGCCATGACCGCGACCGTGCCGTGGGCCAAGGCCCCCTCATGCGCACTGGCATCGATCCCGCGGGCGAGGCCCGAGACCACCACGAGCTCGGCTTCGCCCAGGGCCGCGGCCAGCTCGCGGGCGAAGCGCCGCCCGCTGGCCGAGGCGTTGCGCGCACCCACGATCCCGATCATGCGGCGCTCGAGGAGGTGGGCATGACCCCGCAGCATGAGGACGGGCGGGGCGTCCTCGATCGCGCGCAGGGTGGCGGGATAGCCGGGCTCGTCGCGGCAGAGGAGCCGGCCGCCCACGGCCTCGAGGGCGGCGAGCTCGCGCTCGGCGGCGGCGCGCGAGGGGATGCGAATCGGCCGTTCCCGCCCACCCCGCTTGGCGAGCTCGGGCAGGGCCTCGAGTGCGGCCTGGGCCGTGCCGAAGCGGGCGAGGAGCTGATAAAAGGTGATGGGCCCGACGTTTTCGCTGCGGATGAGGCGCAGCCAGTCGAGTCGCTCTTGCTGGGCAAAAGATCGCGCGGCCATCGCGCAAACATGGTTAAGGCGGCGGGTTTCGTCAACCTGAAGTTGAGACCCGGCCCGCCGGCTGACGTCTCGGACAGGAAATTCGTTGGCTCTCGGTTGAGCTATTTCCTTTCTGCCATACCGGCGAGGGCCGGTATCTATGGCGGGCATGGGTCCCGGCTTCCGCCGGGACGAAAGATGGCAGATGCGGTGAGTCTATCTTTCAGAACATTAGCCCTTGGCGCCGATCTTGGACTCTTCGCCTCGGAGCAGGCGGCGGATATTGGCGTGGTGGCGGAGATAGACGAGGACCGCCATGGCGGCGGCGAGCCATGCGGTCAGTCCGTCGCCCTGGAGCCAAGCGAAGAGCGGGGCCAAGGCGAAGGCGACGAGGGCGGCGAGGGAGGAATAGCGGGTGAGGAGGGCTGTGAGGATCCAGCTCGCGCAGGCGGCGATCCCCGTGAAGGGGGACGCCGCGAGCAGCACGCCGAGGCCGGTCGCGACACCCTTCCCGCCTTTGAAGCGGAGCCAGACGGGAAAGAGATGGCCGACGAGGGCGCTGGCCCCCGCGAGGGCCGCGGCCTCGAGCCCGAAGTGGCGGCCGAGCAGCACGGCCGCGGCACCTTTGCCGCCGTCCAAGAGAAGTGTCGCCGCCGCGAGGGCCCGGTTGCCGGTGCGCAGCACGTTGGTGGCGCCGATGTTGCCCGAGCCGATCGCGCGGATGTCGCCCAAACCGGCGAGGCGCGTGAGCACGAGGCCGAAGGGGATCGAGCCCAAGAGATAGCCGGCGGCCGCGGCCGCGAGGAACGGCCAGAAATTGCCCAAGCTTCCTCCCTACGCGGCGCTCCTATCTCCGCGCGTCCTTCTCTCCGTTGCCGAACACCGGGCGCCCGTCGACGATGGTGCGCAGGACTTTGCCTTGGACTTCGCGCTCGGCGAAGGGCGAGTTCTTCGATTTGCTGCGGAAGCGGCGCTCCTCGACGGTCCAGCTTGCCGTGGGGTCGAAAAGGACGAGGTCGGCGGCTGCACCCTTCTGCAAGCGGCCGGCAGCGAGGCCGAGAAGAGCCGCGGGCTTGTGGGTAAGGGGCGCCAAGGCAGCGAGCAGGCCGAGCCTGCCGCGATGATAAAGGGCGAGGGAGAGCGGCAGGAGGGTCTCGAGCCCAATGATGCCGGCCGCGGCCTGGACGAAGGGCTGGCGCTTGCTGTCCTGGTCCTGGGGCGAATGGTCGCTCGCGATCACGTCGATGGTGCCGTCCGCCAGTCCGGCGATGAGGGCCGCGATATCTTCGGGCCGGCGCAAGGGTGGGGAGACCTTGGCGAAGGTGCGGTAGTCGCCGACCGCACTCTCGTCGAGGGTGAAATAATGAGGTGCGGTGTCGCAGGTGACGGCGAGGCCGCGCGCCTTGGCGGCGCGCATCGCCGCGACCCCTTCCGCGGTCGAGAGGGGACCTGCGTGATAGCGCCCGCCCGTGAGCTCGACGAGGCGGAGGTCGCGCTCGAGCAGCATGACCTCGGCCAAGCGCGGAATGCCGGGGAGGCCCAGGCGGGTCGCGACCTCGCCCTCGTTCATGGCCCCGCCCTCGCCGAGCTCGGGTTCCTCGGGACGCTGGATGATGAGGGCCGCGAAGGTACGCGCATAGGAGAGTGCCCGGCGCAGCACGAGCGAGCTCGCGACCGGCTTGAGCCCGTCGGTGAAGGCGAGCGCTCCCGCCTCCTTGAGCAGGCCGATCTCGGCGAGCTCTTTGCCCGCGAGGCCCTTGGTCACCGCCGCGTGGGAGTAGACCTTGACGAGCTTCACCTCGCGCGCGCGCCGGGCGATGAACTCGATGCCCGAGACGTCGTCGATCACGGGGGCGGTATTGGGGAGGGCCACGACGGCCGTGACCCCGCCCGCGGCCGCGGCTTCGCTCCCGCTCTGAAGGGTCTCCTTGTGCTCCTCGCCGGGTTCGCAGAGCTGCACGCGCATGTCGACAAGGCCGGGGGCCAGGCAGGCGCCCCGTCCGTCGATCACCTGCACGCCCTCGGGTATCCCGTCGTTGAGGAGGCGGGGGCCGAAGTCGGCGACGGCCTCGCCCTCGGTCAGAAGCGCACCCATCGCATCGAGCCCGCTCGCGGGGTCGAGGAGGCGGACGTTCACATAAGCAGTGCGGCCGGGGCGCAGTCCCGGCGGGATGCTCATGCGCTGTCCCCGTCGGGCTCGTTGCGCCGCTCGCCCGTGCGCATGAGCGCATCGAGGCAGCCCATGCGCACCGCGACCCCCATCTCCACCTGCTCGTGGATGGCGCTGCGGCCGATGTCGTCGGCGACCTCGCTGTCGATCTCGACCCCGCGGTTCATCGGCCCGGGGTGCATGATCATGGCGTCTTCCTTGGCCGCGGCGAGCTTGGCGTAGTCGAGGCCGAAGAAGCGGAAATACTCGCGGATCGAGGGCACGAAGGAGCCGTGCATGCGCTCGGTCTGGAGGCGCAGCATCATGACCACGTCGACGTCCTTGAGTCCGTTCTTCATGTCGTAGAAGACCTCGACCCCGAGCCGCTCGACGGCCGCCGGCAAAAGCGTGGGCGGGGCCACGACGCGCACCTTCGCCCCCATGGTGTTGAGGAGACAGATGTTGGAGCGTGCCACGCGGCTATGGAGGATGTCGCCGCAGATGGCGACCACGAGGCCGCGGATGCGGCTCTTGCGGCGCCGGATGGTGAGGGCGTCGAGCAGGGCCTGGGTCGGGTGCTCGTGGCTGCCGTCGCCGCCGTTGATGACCGCACAGTTCACTTTCTCGGAGAGGAGCTTGACCGC
>DATJAC010000395.1:0-2339 GCA_035516655.1 Alphaproteobacteria bacterium
CGAGCGAGGCTGCGATGCGCGCCGGCGACACGCCCGCGGCCCGGGTCGCGGCATAGGCGGCGGCGGCGTTCTGCCAATTGTGCCGACCCGGCAGGCTGGAGATCGCGGTGAGGTCGGCGACCTCGTCCTTGCTCCCCAGGACGTCATCGACGAGCCGGCCGTCGCGGACGTAGACCCCGCCCGCGACCGAACCTTCCGCCGAGACCGGCACCACGCGCTGCTCGGCCCGTGCCGCGAGCTCGTCGCGGATGGCGCGAGAGGACGCGTCGTCGACGCCGACCACCGCGGTCGAGGCGGCACTCTGGTGCCGGAAGATGCGCTTCTTCGCCGCGATGTAGCCGGCGAGCCCGCCGTGACGCTCGAGATGGTCCGGGCTGATGTTGGTGAGGACGCCGATGTCGAAGGTCATCGAGGGTGCGAGCTCGAGCTGGTAGGACGACATCTCGAGGACGTAGATGCCGTCCGTGCCGAGGGCCTCGAGGGCGAGGGCCGGCGTTCCGAGATTGCCGCCCATAGCTACCTTGCGTCCGGCGAGGCTCAGGATGTGGCCGACGAGGGCGGTCGTAGTCGACTTGCCGTTGGTCCCCGTGACGCCGATGAAGGAGGAGCCGCCCTGGCTGCGCGCGAGGAGCTCGACGTCGCACACGAGCTCGAGCCCGGCCGCGCGCGCGCGCTCGGCGATGGGATGGGGCTTGGGATAGGTGTGCGGTATGCCCGGGCTCCAGACGATCGTGGCGGCCGCCTCGAAGTCGTGCGTGTAAAGATCGACGAGGGGTATGCCGGCGGCCTCGGCCTCGGCACGCCGCTCGGCGCTGTCGTCCCACGCCCGGACCTCCGCCCCGCTCGCGAGGAGTGCCTTGGCACTCGCCGAGCCGCTCCTGCCGAGGCCCATGACGGCGACCGGGATGCCGGCGAAGGGGAAGACGTCGATCACCGGGCTCACCTCAGCTTGAGGGTCGAGAGGCCGGCAAGTGCCAGGATCGAGGCGATGATCCAGAAGCGGATGACGATGGTCGCCTCCTGCCAGCCTTTCTTCTCGAAGTGGTGGTGGAGCGGGGCCATGCGGAAGACGCGCTTGCCCGTGAGCTTGAAGGAGAGCACTTGCACGAGCACGGAGACGGTCTCGAGCACGAAGAGCCCGCCGACGATGGCAAGCACCAGCTCGTGCTTGGTGACGACGCTGACGACGCCGAGGGCGCCCCCGCAGGCGAGCGAGCCCGTATCGCCCATGAAGACCATCGCGGGCGGGGCGTTGAACCAGAGAAAGCCGAGGCTCGCTCCCACGAGCGCGCCGCAGAAGACCGCGAGCTCGCCCGCACCCGCCACGTAATGGAGCTGCAGGTAGTTGGCGAAGACCGTATTGCCGGTCACATAGGAGATGAGGCCGAAGACGCCGGCCGCGATCATGACGGGCCCGATGGCGAGCCCGTCGAGGCCGTCGGTCAGATTGACCGCGTTGGACGCTCCCACGATCACGAAGGCGGCGACCGGGAGGAAGAGCCAGCCGAGCTGGAGCAGGACGGCCTTGAAGAAGGGCACGACGAAGCCGGTATTGAGCGGGGCGGGCGCGTGGTAGACGAACCAGATGCTGGCGAGGAGCGCTATGATCACCTGGCCGGTAAGCTTGATGCGGCCGGGAAGCCCACGGCTCGAGCGCCGGCTGAGCTTGAGATAATCGTCCGCAGCACCGATGGCGCCGAAACCGAAGGTCACGAACAGCACGAGCCAGACGTAGCCGTTGGTGATGTCGGCCCAGAGCAGCGTGCTGAGCGTGATCGCCGCCAGGATGAGCACCCCGCCCATGGTGGGCGTGCCCTTCTTGCGGATGAGATGGCTCTCGGGGCCGTCCTCGCGGATCGGCTGGCCCGAGCCCTGCATGTGCTTGAGCCAGGCGATGAGATGCGGCCCGAGGAGGAAACTGATGAGGAGTGCGGTAGCGATCGCACCTCCGGTGCGGAAGGTGATGTAGCGAAAGAGATTGAAGGGCTCGAACCTTTCGGCCAGCGGAGCGAGGAGGTTGAAGAGCATGCGGTCCTCCCCTCGGCCTAGCCGTTGACCGCGCTCGGCAGCTCGTCGAGGGCCAAGAGAGCATCCACCACCTTGCCCATGCGCGAGCCGAGCGAGCCCTTGACCGCGATCACGTCGCCGGGCCGCACCGCCGCGACGATGACTTTGGCGAGCGCCTCCGAGCTTTCCGCGTGGCCGCCGCGCACGGCCGGCGGCAGGGCGCGGTCGAGGGCCGCCATGAGCGGGCCGGCGGTGAAGACGAGATCGATGCGGTGGGCGGCGATGTGGGCGGCGAGGGAGGTGTGGAGCTCGCGGCCGGCGGGGCCGAGCTC
>DATJAC010000396.1:0-6222 GCA_035516655.1 Alphaproteobacteria bacterium
CAAAGCACCGAAGCGGACGAGCCAACAGAGCCGATCTCTCTCAAACTTAGCGCATCGACCAGATACGCAAGCCCGATCGGCATGCCTCAACCAACACGCCGCCGCCTGCGCATCCCTTCCTCTTCCACAATGTCAAAGAACTCGCGGCCAAGATGCAAAAGGCCTGCGTCGCTGCTCGAGGGACGCGCAACGCTCCCGACTGTCCCGATCCAACGGGCCAGCAAGAGTGTCGCCGCCAACTATAGCGAGGTCGACCTATTGGCACAACGGCCGACCGGAACAAAGCGTCCCGATCGGCGCGTCATTGCCGCTATATATAGAGCCCGCCCGCGGCTTGTCCAGGATTTATTGCAACGCACGCAAAACCTTCGACTGGTGCCGTGCGGCGGCGCAACCTGCACCTTGGGACTGGCACGCCAAGCTCTCTAGTGCCTATGATGCGCGCCAAATTCTCTTATGCGAGGAGCTCGAACCATGAAACCGGCCTGGAAGGGCGTCTTGCCCGCGGTGACGACCCAATTTCGCAACGATCTCGCGGTCGATCTCGAGGCGACGACGCGCCATGCGGACCGGCTGATCAAGGCCGGCGTCAATGGCCTCATCATGTTGGGCACGGTCGGCGAAAACACGGCCCTCGAGGCGGAGGAGAAGCGCGCGGTCATGCGCGCGGTGATCGAGCGGACGAAGGGACGCGTGCCGGTGCTGTCGGGGGTTGCCGAATGCTCGACGGCCCTCGCCTGCCGCTACGCTGCCGACATGGAGAAGCTCGGCGCCGACGGGCTCATGGTGCTCCCGGCCATGGTCTACAAGTCCGACCCGCGCGAGACGCTGCAGCATTTCCGCTCGGTCGCGCGCGCGAGCAAGCTGCCGGTCATGATCTACAACAATCCGATCTCCTACGGCGTCGACGTAACGCCCGAGATGTTCGCCGAGCTCGCCAGCGAGAAGACGATCGTGGCCCTCAAGGAATCCTCGGACAACGTGCGGCGCATCACCGACATCGTGAACGCCTGCGGCGATCGCTACACGCTCTTCTGCGGGGTCGACGATCTCATTCTGGAAAGTGCCATGCTCGGCGTCGTCGGCTGGGTCGCGGGCCTGATCAACGCCTTTCCCGAGGAGTCGGTGCGGCTATTCGCCTTGGCCGCGGCGGGGCGCTACCAGGAGGCGTTGCCGCTCTATCGCTGGTTCATGCCGATCCTCCATCTCGATTGCCACACCAAGCTGGTGCAGTACATCAAATATGCGCAACACCTGGCGGGGCTCGGCTCGGAAACGGTGCGTCCGCCGCGCCTCGCGCTCGAGGGCGAGGAGCGCAAGCGCATCGACGCCGTCATCCGTCGAGCGCTCGACAGCCGGCCCCGGATTGCGGCGGAGTAGAATCGCGGGGACAGGGCGGCGGCGGCCCTTCAGCAGCACGGCGGGGAGCGGCTTACACGAGCTGAAAGCCGCGCGCGTAGGGATCGTCGTCGTCGATGAAGATGGTGTTGTAGCCGGTCATGCGCGCGGAGCCCTCGATCGAGGGGACGATGGCCGCGTAATTGCCCACCTTGGCCACACCCTCGACGCGGCCGCGGAAGAGGCTGCCGATGATGCTCTCATGCACGAAAAGATCGCCCGGCTTGAGCTCGCCGCGCGCGGCCTTCTGCGCCATGCGCGCGGACGTGCCGGTGCCGCAGGGCGAGCGGTCGATCGCCTTGTCGCCGTAGAACACGGCGTTGCGCGCATGCGCATCCGGGTGCTTGGGCCGCCCCGTCCACATGATGTGGGAGAGCCCGCGGATCGTCGGATTCTCGGGATGGACGAACTCGTATCTGGCGTTGAGCGCCTTGCGCAAAAGTGGGGAGAGACGCAGGATTTCGCCCGGCGAGAGTTCGTCCATGTCGCGGTAGCCGGCCTGCGGCTCGATTATGGCGTAGAAGTTCCCGCCGTAGGCGACGTCCACCTTGAGCGGGCCCAGGCCATCGCAGTCGACTTCGAGTCCCGTCGAGTGGAGGAAGGAGGGCACGTTGGTGAAGCGCACCGATTCGACGCGTGCACCGTTCCTCAGGTAGTGGGCCACCACGAGGCCGGCCGGCGTCTCGAGGCGGAGCTCCCCCTCCTTGGCCGGCGTCACCAGGCCGCGCTCGAGGGCCACCGTCACGGTCCCGATGGTACCGTGCCCGCACATCGGCAGGCACCCGCTCGTCTCGATGTAGAGGATGCCGATATCGCAGTCCACGCGCGTCGGCGGATAGAGGATGCTTCCCGACATCATGTCGTGGCCGCGCGGCTCGAACATGAGCCCGGTGCGGATCCAGTCGTACTCCTTGAGGAAGTGCTGGCGCCGCTCGCTCATGGAAGCGCCTTGCAGCTGCGGCCCGCCGCCGGCAACGACGCGGACCGGGTTGCCGCAGGTATGCGCGTCGACGCAAAAGAAGGTGTGGACTGCCATGCCGGTCTTTTACGCCAGCCGCCCCGACCGCGCAACGGCGAGCGAGCACTTGCAGCACTTCCCCGTGGCGCAACGCCTGCCCCTCGGCTATAGCAGAGTCATGAGCACGGCGTCCTCGCGGACCGGGGCCCGGCACGTCGCGGTGATCGGCGCCGGCATCGTCGGCATGTGCGCGGCGCGCGCGCTGCAGCGCGACGGTGCCGCCGTCACGGTCATCGATCCGCTGCCGCCCGGCCGCGGCACCTCCTTCGGCAATGCGGGCGGCATGGCGGTGACCGAGGTGGTCCCGCTCGCCTTGCCCGGAACCACCTGGCGCGTTCCTGCCTGGCTCATGGACCCGCTCGGGCCGCTCACCATCCGTTGGTCCTATCTGCCGCATCTCGTACCTTGGCTGTGGCGTTTCTGGCGCGCGAGCACCCTCGCGCGCGCGGAAGCGGCGGCCAAGGCGCTCGCCAGTCTCCACGCCAGCGCCTACGACGACTATGCCCCCCTTCTCGCCGAGGCCGGCATCCGCGACCTCCTGCGGCGGCAAGGCTGCATCTCGCTTTATCAAAGCGAGGCCGCACTGCGCCATGACGCGCTCGAATGGAAACTCAAGGCGAGGCACGGCGTGCGAGTCGAGCGCCTGGGCCCCGAGGAGCTGCGCCAGATGGAGCCAGCCCTCGCCCCCGTCTTCGCGGCCGGCATGTTCATGCCCGACTGGAGCCATGTCGCCGATCCCTACCGCGTCGTCGCCGCGATCGCCGAGAATTTCGAGCGCCAAGGCGGCACGCTCAAAGCGGCGCGCGCGGTCCAGGTCGAGACCGACGCCCAAGGAGCGACTGCCGTACGGACCGAGGCCGGCGAGCGCATCGCATTCGATCAGCTCGTGATCGCCGCCGGCGCCTGGTCGGGCAAGCTCGCCGCGAGCCTGGGGAGCAAGGTGCCGCTCGAGAGCGAGCGCGGCTATCACACGACGCTGCCCGTCCCCGGTGTTGCCGTCAACCGCATGCTGCACTCGGCCGAGGGCGGCTTCGTCGTGACCCCCATGGCGATGGGGCTGCGGCTTGCCGGCACGGTCGAGCTCGGCGGGCTCGACCTTCCCCCCGATTACGCGCGCGCCAAGGTCCTCGTCACGCGCGCCAAGCGTTTCCTCCCCGGGCTCAACGCCGAGGGCGGTACCGAATGGATGGGCCACCGCCCCTCGCTTCCCGACTCGCTCCCCGTGATCGCGCGCAGCCCGCACTTCGCCAATCTCTTCTACGCCTTCGGCCATGGGCACCTGGGCTTGACCGAGGGGGCAACCACGGGCCGTATCATCGCGGCGCTCGCCGCCGGGCGCGACCCGGGGATAGACCTCAAGCCCTTCCGCATCGAGCGGTTCTAGCGCCGGATGAGACGAGAGATGGGCCCCGCGTTCGCCGCGGCCGTGCGATCTATCCTCGGGCGAGCGCGCGCCACGGAGGTTTCGACACAGTCCGGCCCTCGATCCGCAAGAGGTGCCGGAGCGGATGACGCGGCTTCAGAAGATCCTCGAGGGTCAGGCGCCCGAGGACCGCGAGGAAGGCGTCGGTCGCCTCCCGCAGCGCCGTGCGCAGCACGCAGCAGCCCTCGATGCGGCAATAGCCGCGGCCCTGAAGGCAGCCGAGGACGCCGAGCTCCTCCTCCATATCGCGCACCACGGCCGCGACATTGATCTCGGCCGAGCGCCGCCCCAGGCGGATCCCGCCCCGCTTGCCGCGGACGGTCTCGAGGTACCCCATCCGCGCCAGCCGGTTGACCACCTTCATGAGATGGCCTTTCGAGATCGCGAAGATCGCGGCGATCTCGTCGATCGTCGCCAGCGCCTCGCCCTTCATGGCGACATACATGAGCGCGCGCAGGGCGTAGTCGGTGTGCAGGGTCAGGCGCATCGGCACGTTCCTTTCAACGCCGGAGAAGGCCGGCGGGCAGCTTGCCTGCGATAAAGATACATATTATTTATATCTTATAATCCGGTCCGCGTGACAAGCCCGATCCCGCGATCGGCTGTCGGGGAGCTGAATGGATCGAACGATGGTCGGCATTCCTCGCTACCGCCCGCACGCGGGCCCGGCGCTCTTCTCCGCGGGCTTCCGGCCCTTCTTCCTCGCGGCAGCCCTTTGGGCGGCCCTTGCGGTCCCGCTCTGGCTCGCCGCCTATGGCCGAGGTGCGGTCGCCGCGAGCGTGCTTCCGCCGGCACTCTGGCACGGCCATGAAATGGTCTTCGGTTTCGCGATCGCGAGCGTGGCGGGCTTTCTATTGACGGCGATCCCGAATTGGACCGGACGCATGCCGCTCCAGGGCTGGCCCTTGGCCGCCCTTGTGCTGCTGTGGGCCGCCGGGCGTCTCGCCGTGCTTGGCTCCGCCGCGATCGGAGCGCCAGCTGCGGCGGCCATCGACCTCGCCTTTCCGCTCGCCTTTCTCCTCACCATCGCACGCGAGATCCTGGCCGGACGCAATTGGCGGAACCTGCCGATGCTGGCGGCATTGGCACTCCTTCTCCTCGGCAGCCTCCTCGTTCATCTCGAGGCCCTCGGCGTCGCCCAGACGGGCGAACTCGGCAATCGGCTCGGGCTCGCCACCCTGCTCATGCTGATCTCCCTCATGGGCGGGCGCATCATTCCGAGCTTCACCCGGAACTGGCTCGTCAAGATGCGGCCGCAGGAGCGTCTACCGGCAGCGGCCGGCGTCCTCGATGCGGCGACCCTCGTGCTGACGGGTCTCGGGCTTGCGGCCTGGGTCGGGGCACCCGACGGCGAATGGACGCCTTGGGCCGAGCTCTTGGCCGGCATTGCCGTGGCCGTGCGGCTTGCGCGCTGGCGCGGCCTCGCGACCATGCGCGAGCCGCTGCTCGTCGTCCTCCATGTCGGCTACGCTTGGCTTGCCTGCGGCCTGCTGCTGCTCGCGTTCAACGGGCTCTGGGCCCTCATGCCGGCGAGCGACGCCGTGCATGCGCTCACGATCGGCGCCGTCGGCACGATGACCCTTGCCGTCATGACGCGGGCCTCGCTCGGTCACACCGGACGGCCGTTGGCAGCGGGTCCGGGGACCAAGGCGATCTTTCTACTGATCACGGCGGCGGCCCTGCTGCGCCTCGCCGTGGCTTTGTCCGGGGGCCGCACGGAGCTCCTCCTATGGCTCGCCGGTTTGGCTTGGAGCGGCGCCTTCGGCCTCTTTGCGCTGTTCTACGGGCGGCCGTTGTCGCGGCCGAGGATCAGCGGAACCGCGGCACCGCCCATTTGAGCCCCGAGCCTCGAAGGAGATCACGCCCATGTCCGCCCACTCTCTCGTTCCCGACTGGGGCGTCGTCGCGCGCGCGATCCACCTGCTCGCCGTCGTCGTTTGGATCGGCGGCGTTTGGCTCGTGACGATGGTGCTGCTTCCCGGCATGCGCAAGAAACCGCCCATGGAATGGCTCGCGCAATTCACCGCAATCGAGCGCCGCTTCGCACCGCAAGCGCGCGTCGCCCTGCTGCTCACGCTCCTGAGCGGGCTTTACATGCTCGAGCGTTACGATCTTTGGGACCGGTTTGCGCACGCCAGCTTTTGGTGGATGCACCTCATGGTCGTCCTTTGGCTGATCTTTGCGGTCCTGCTCCTCGTCGAGCCCCTTGTTTTGCGCAAAACACTCGCCGAGCGCGCCGCCAGGGACCCCGAGGCGACCCTCGCCCGCATGATCCGGCTGCACCGCATCCTCCTGGCTCTGGCCTTGCTGGTCATTTTCACGGCCGTGGGCGGGAGCGACGGGCTTTTCTAGAGCGCGGTCCGATCAAGTGGAATCAATCCAC
>DATJAC010000397.1:0-7423 GCA_035516655.1 Alphaproteobacteria bacterium
CCGCGCTCGGCCAACGCCTTGGGGTCGTTGTAGCTCGCCACGCCGGTGCCGCGGTAGAGGATCTTGGCATTGCGCTCGGTGATGCGCCTGTGGAGTGCCAGGAAGGCGGGATCGAGATCGCGCGCGGGTCGGGGCTCGAGCTCGAAATGGCGGAAGCGGTCCTCGCCGCGCACGAGGGTGGCGCTGTCCTCGCCGGCGATCTGCGCCACCCGTGTGGGCAGGTAGCGGATGGCGAAGCCGATGCGGCGGTCGTCCGAAGGATTGGGCGGGGAGCCGTGCACGAGGCGTACGTGGTGCAGCGAGATCTCGCCGGGCTCGAGCGCGATCACGCGGCGCTCCTTCCCCTCGACCTCGACCATCACCTCCTGGCCGCGCGTGAGGAGATTGTGTTTGGCGAAGGTGTCGCGGTGCGGGATCTGGTCGAGCTTGTGGCTGCCGGGGATATATTCCATGGCCCCGTTCGCCTCGTTCGCGATCGTAAAGGCGACCCAGGCGGAGACCACGTCGGGCCGATCGAGACCCCAATAGGTCGAATCCTGGTGCCAGGAAACGAAGGCCGGATTGCGCGCCTCCTTGATGAAGAAGTTGGTCGTCCAGCAGAGGAGATCGGGACCGTAGAGGTCCTCGACCGCATCGAGGATCGCTTCGTTGCGCACGAGCTCGTTGAGCCAGGTGAAGAGGAGATGCGACTTGTGGCGCAGGTCGCCCTTGAGCGCGCCACCCGTCTCGCCCTCGAAGGCCTCGAGCCGTGCCCGCAGCTGTCTCGCCGCCGCCGCCGACATGACGCGGATAGGGAAGACGCAGCCCTCCTCGCGGAACTGCTCGATCTGGGCCTTGCTCAAGCGTTTGGGCATGGTGCGTCCTCGGCCTGCCGGTCGTTGCCCTGGGCGGTTGCCGGTGGCGGGCTAAGATATCGCCAAGATGACGCTTCCGCGACGCAAAAATTCGCGCGGAGCCCGGGCCGGCGGAGCGCGCTGCAAGCACCCGCTTGCCGGCACACCATCGGGATGCTAGCGTAAGCGGCATCTTGAGATATCACTAAGATAACAGACGCCAAGCGCGCGCTCAGGGGAGGACGCCATGGGAAAGAGCCAGCATTGCCGCATCGCGCTCGGAGCCGGAGCCGCCCTCGCGGTTCTTGCGCTCGCCGCCTTCCCGGCCGCGGCCCAGGAGGCCGTCAAGATCGGCGAGATCGAGGCGCAGACCGGGGCCCTCAACACCTACGGCTGGATGTCCTCCCAGGGCATGCGCATGGCGGTCGAGGAGATCAACAAGGCGGGCGGCTTCGAGGTCGCCGGCAAGAAATACACCCTCGAGCTCACCGCACCCGACACCCAGGGCAATCCCCAGCAGGCCCTCATCGAGCTCAAGAAGATGCTCGAGGAGGAGCACGTCCGCTACGTCTTCGGGCCCTTCCTCACCAACGTCTACAAAGGCATCGAGCCCTATGCCGACGGCTTCGACGGCAAGTTCCTCATGATCGGCGGCGCCACCGCGATCCATTTCGACCTCGGCAAGCCGCAGCACGGCTACCTCCTGCGCTCGTGGAACTGGGACGCGGGCGACGCCGGTTTCGGCTCGCTCATGGTCGCGAACTTGAAGGAGCGCGGGGCGAAGAAGGTCGCGATGCTCATGCAGAACGACGCTTTCGGCCACGTGGCGCGCGACATCTACGCACCCCTCTTCGCCAAGGAGGGCATCGAGTTCCACGAGGAGTGGTTCGAGCCCGGCACCACCGATTTCTCGAGCGTGCTCGCCAAGATCGCAGCCTGGAAGCCCGACTATCTCTTCCCCGGCTACACCGATGCGGTGCTCTACGACATCGTGCGCCAGGCGACCGAGGTCGGGCTCACGCGTTTCTGGCTGGTGCGCGGCTCGCTCGGGCCCGGCCTCAAGAACAAGGACGCGGTCGACGACTACATCATCTACATCCCGAAATATTTCGAGGAGGCCGAGGCGAGCGAGGCCAAGGTCAAGAAGTTCGTCGCCGACTACAAGGCCTTCTACAAGAAGGACTTCCCCTACGACCAGGCCCCGCTCTGCTCCTCCTCCTGCTACGACCATGTCTTCATGCTGGTGGAGGCGATGAAGAAGGCGGGCAGCGTCGACGACGTGGCCAAGGTGCGGGCGGCACTGCTCGGCTTCACCTACGAGGGCCTGTGGAATATCCGCTACGATTCGACCGGCGAGGAAGTGTTCAACTTCGACGTCGTCGACATCAAGAAGGGCGGCACCATCGCGGTCACGCATTTCGCACCGAAGTGAGCCTGTGCTTCAGCTCGTCGTCGGACAGCTCCTCAACGGCGTCATCATCGGCACGCTCTACGGGATCATCGCCTTAGGCGTCACCCTCACCTTCGGGATCACCGGCATCGTCAATTTCGCGCTCGGCGCCTTCATGGCGATCGGCGCCTATGCCGGCTGGTACCTGACCGACGGGCTCGGGATCGCCTATCCGGCGGCGATCCCGCTTGCCGTGTGTGCGACCGCCCTCATGGGCCTCCTGGCCGACCAGACCCTCTTCCGCTTCACGCGCAACAACCTCATCAACGGCCTCATCGTCTCGATCGGGCTCATCTCCGTGATCGAAAGCGTGCTGCTCATGCTGTGGACGACCACGCCCAAGAACATGCATTACGTGCTGCCGGGGGTGATCGATTTCGGCTGGTTCATCGTGCCGCGCATGAAGGGTGTCGTCTTCCTCGTCCTCCTGGCCGTGATCCTCGCCACCTATGCCGCCCTCACCCGCACCTGGACGGGGCGTGCCGCCTACGCCTATGCCCAGGCCCCCGAGGCGGCCCTCCTCATGGGCGTGCGCACGCGGCTGCTCGAGACCGGGGTCGTGGTCTATTCGACCGCCCTCGCCGGGCTCGGCGGTGCGCTCTATGCGAGCCTCTATTCCCTCGAGGTCTCGCTCGGCTCGAGCTACATCCTGAAAGGGGTGGAGGCCGCGATCCTTGCCGGCATCGGCAGCGTGATGGGCTCCCTCATGGGCGGCATCCTCCTCGGCGTCACCGAGGCGGTCGGCTCCATCTTCTTCCCCCAGGCCTATCGCGACGCCTACGGTCTCGTGTTCCTCGTATTGGTCCTGCTCTTCCGGCCCGCGGGCCTCTTCGGGGCCAGACGATGAAGCCGGCAATGAAGGTGGTGCTCGCCTGGCTGCCCCTCTTCCTCGTCCCGCTCGTGCTGCACAACGAGGTGGTGCTCACCATCCTCGTCTTCACCTTCATCCTCGGCATCCTCGCGGTGAGCTTCAACCTGATCTTCGGCTACACCGGACAGCTGTCCATGTTCCACGCCGCGGCCTTCGGGATCGCGGCCTACGCCACCCATCTCTCGATGGCGCATCTCGGCGTGTCGTTCTGGATCGGCATGGCGCTCGCGGTCCTCGTCGTCAGCGCCCTCTCGCTCGTCGTCGGCACCATCTGCTTCCGCTTCAAGCTCAAGGAGTTCTATTTCGCGATCGTGACCCTCGCCTTCTCCGAGATGGCGCGGCTCGTCATCCTCAACTGGGGCAGCTTCACCAACGGCTCGCTCGGCATCAACCTCAACTCGAAGCCCACGCTGTGGCTGCCGGGGGGCTCGATCCCGGTCGAGGGTACCCGCATGTGGTACTATCTGAGCCTCACGGCCCTCATCGCGACCGTCGCCGTCGTCACCCGCGTGGTGCATTCCTGGATGGGGCGCGCCTTCGCCGCGATCCGGATCAACGACGAGCTCGCCGATACGCTCGGCATCGACGTCTTCCGCTACAAGCTCGTCTCCTTCGCGATCGGCAATGCCGGGGCCGCGGTCGCGGGTGCGCTCTACGCCTTCTATCTCAGCTACATCGAGCCCGGCTATCTCTCGATCGAGCAGTCCCTCGCCATCGTCGCGATGGCGCTTTTGGGCGGACGCGATTGGGTGGTCGGGCCGATCGTGGGGGCGCTCATCCTCACCGCCCTGCCGCACGTCATCGAGCTCTCGGCGGAGGCGCGCATCCTGGTCTACGGCCTCATCCTCATCGTCACCATCCTGGCCCTCCCGCGCGGCATCGCCGGCGTCTTCGCGAGGCGGCGCCGTGTTCTTTGAGATTGAGGGCCTGACCAAGCGCTTCGGCGGGCTGACCGCGGTCGCCGACGTCTCCTTCGCGATCGCCCAAGGCGAGATCGTCGGCGTCTTCGGGCCGAACGGCTCGGGGAAGACCACGCTCCTCAACCTCATCGCCGGCATCTACGCGCCGAGCGAGGGCCGGCTCGTCTTCAAGGACCGCAAGCTCGCCGGGGCCAAGCCCCACGAGCTCGCCGCCCTCGGCATCGTCAAGACCTTCCAGAACCCGCAGCTCTTCGCCGAGCTGAGCGTCGCCGAGCACGTGCTGATCGCGGCCCATTTGAAGCTCAAGCGCGCGCTCGGGGCGGGCCGCATCGCGACCCTCTTCAATCGGCATCTGCACGAGCACAGCCTCAGTGCCGAGGTCGAGCGCGTGCTGGCACTCTGCCGGCTCCGCGAGATCCGCGACGAGCGGGCGGCAAGCCTGTCCTACGGCAACGAGAAGATGCTCGGCGTCGCCATGGCGCTCATGTGCGAGCCCGAGCTTCTCCTCCTCGACGAGCCGGCGACGGGGCTCGGCGAGGACGAGATCAAGAACCTCGACGGGGTCCTGCGTGCGCTGCGCGCCCACGGCACGACCCTTTGCATCATCGATCACAAGGTCGGCTTCCTCAGCACCCTCGCCGACCGCGCCATCGCCATGCATCACGGCAGCAAGATCGCCGAGGGGCCGCCGGCCGAGGTGCTCGAGAACCCCGACGTGGTCGCCGCCTATCTCGGGCGCGGCCATGCTTGAGCTCGAGCGGATCAGCGTGCACTACGGCAAGCGCCCGGTCCTGCGGGAGGTCTCGCTCGAGCTCGCGGAGGGCGAGGTGGTGGCCCTCGTGGGCGCCAACGCCGCGGGCAAGACCACGACCTTGCGCGCGATCATGGGCTTGAAGGCGCTCGCGGGCGGGACCGTCCGCTTCGCCGGTGCCGACGTTACCCGGCTTTCGACCGTCGAGCGCGTGCGGCGCGGCGTCACCCTCTCGCCCGAGGGACGCCAGGTCTTCCCCAAATTCACCGTGCTCGAGAACCTCCTGATGGGCGGCTACCACCGCGCCGACCGCAACCGCCTCGAAGGGGACTTGGCACGCGTCTTCGAGCTCTTCCCGCGCCTGGCCGAGCGGCGCGGCCAGAGTGCCGGCTCGATGTCGGGCGGGGAGCAGCAGATGCTGGCGATCGGGCGGGCCCTCATCTCGCGCCCGCGCTGCCTGCTCCTCGACGAGCCCACGCTCGGGCTCGCCCCCATCCTCGTCGCGGAGATCGACCGCATCCTGCGCGCGCTGGCCGCGAGTGGCATCGCCATCCTGCTCGCCGAGCAGAACGCGGCCGTGGCCCTCGGTCTGGCCGACCGCGCCTATGTCCTCGACTCGGGGTCCATCTCGCTCGCGGGCCCTGCCGCCCTACTCAAGGAGACGGCCGAGGTGAAGAAGCTCTATCTTGGCGGCTGAAGGCACCCGGAGGAAGATGCGCATCTAGCTGGGAGGCGACCATGAGCGGCAAGGCGGCGGAGAAGGCGGCGAAGCACGAGGCTAAGCGCGGCGAGGCGGGGCCCGAGCGCAAGAAACGCACCATCGGCGAAATCCGCGAATCGAAGAAGAGTGGCGAGAAGATGGTCTATATGTCGGTGCCGGACTATACCTCGGCGCGCTGGGCGGAGCTCGGCGGGGTGGATGTGGCGGTCGTCGGCGACAGCCTCGCCATGGTCGCCCACGGGCACCCCAATACCATCCCCGCCACCATGGACATGATGGTGCTGCATTCGCTCGCCGTGCGCCGGGGTGCCCCCAACACCTTCGTGCTCGGCTGCATGCCCTACCAGAGCTATCACACGGTCGAGCGGGCGCTTGCCAACGCGACGCGCTTCATGCAGGAGGCGGGCTCGGACGCGGTCAAGCCCCAGGGCGGGAAGAGCCAGGCGCAAATCCTCAGGGCCCTCGTCGATGCCGGCATCCCGACCGCCTCCCACATCGGCCTGACCCCGCACACCGTCGCCATGTTCGGCGGATTCCGCATCCAGGGCCGCACCGCCCAGGACGCCTTCAAGATCCTCGAGGACGCCCTCGCCATCCAGGATGCCGGCTGCTTCATGCTCGAGTTCGAGGCGGTCCCGGCACGAATCGCGACCGCGATCAGCCGCGAGCTCGAGATCCCGACGATCGGCATCGGGGCCGGGGCCGGGACCGACGGCCAGATCCTGCTGTGCTACGATCTGCTCGGCGTCTTCACCGACTTCAAGCCGAAGTTCACCAAGCGCTTCAGCAATCTGACCGAGGTCGCGGTCGACGGCATCCGGCGCTATGTGGCGGAGGTCAAGGCCGGCACGTTCCCCGACGACGAGCATAGCTACAAGGTCGACGAGGGCGAGTACGAGAAGTTCCTCACCATGGTCGAGCGCCGGCGGCAGCACTGAGCCGCGTCGGCCGAGAGAACGCCGAGGAGAGTCGAGCGAGATGGCTGTGGCAAGCAGGACGCGGCGACGGAGACCGCTCGCCGAAGGGGCGGACAGCGACACGCTCGCCGAGCGCGCCTATCGCGAACTCGAGGAGCAGATCGTCACCCTGCGCTTGGCCCCGGGTACCGTCGTCTCCGAGGCCATCCTCTCGAAGTCGCTCGGCATCGGCCGCATGCCGATCCGCGAGGCCCTGCAGCGCCTGGCGCGCGAGCGCCTCGTCGTCATCATGGCGCGGCGCGGGGTCTTCGTCTCGGAGGTCAACGTGCGCAGCCAGCTCCGCCTGCTCGAGGTGCGGCGCGAGGTCGAGCGCCTGCTCGCGCGCTCGGCCGCCCGCCGGGCGACCCCCGAGCAGCGCGCGGAGTTCGAGCGCATCGTCGCCGGCATGGAGCGCTCCGCCGCGAGCGACGACGACGCCACCTTCATGCGCCTCGACCGCGCCTTCAACCTTCTTGTCATCGCGGCCGCGCGCAACGAATACGCGACCGGGGCCATGACCCTCATGCACGGGCTCTCGCGCCGCTTCTGGTACATCCACTACAAGGAGGTCGCCGACCTGCCGCTCGCCGCCCGCCTCCACGCCGACATCGCCCGCGCCATCGCCGCCGGCGACGAGCAGGCCGCCGCCCAAGCCTCCGACCGCCTGATGGACTATATCGAGAGCTTCACGCGCGCGACCTTGGCGGACGCGTGAGGGAGAGCTCCCTCTCCCGTTTACGGCTTCGGACCGCGGTGCGCATCGGCGAAGCGGCCGGCGCGCGCGCGACGGGGAAGGACGAAGAACTGCGCGGATTTCGATGGGGCGCCACGGGGCGCTCCCAAGCGGCTTGCAAGAGCGCACGAGGTGACCGGAGGGGAGGCGAGAGGCCCTGCCGATGCTCGCCGGGACGACGCCTGCGT
>DATJAC010000398.1:0-2477 GCA_035516655.1 Alphaproteobacteria bacterium
CCTTGGTCGCCCGCCCGCTGGTCGCGAGGCCGCGCACCGGCATCGCCGCCGTGAGCTCCAGCGTGCCGCAGAGCGACGCCGAGGCTAGGTCGGCGACCACGCCCGCGCGCAGCACCTCGCCCGGAGCGAGATGGAAGGCGATGTCGCCGCCGTCGTTCACATAGGCACGGACTAAGGAGCGGCCCGCCACGAGGGCGGCCAGGACCTCGTCCGCGACCGCACCCGCCACGGCCGCCATCGGCGTAATAAGACCCGAGCGGTAGGGCCAGCAGGCGCGCACCATGCGCTGCGCAACCGGGCCCGCGGCACGGGGAAAGCCGGCACCGAGGGGGCTGCGCAGAAGCGGGAGCTCGGAGGCGAGTGTGGCGAGGAGGTCGCGGAAGCAGGCGCAGGCCTGGCCATAGGCCAGGGCCACTTCCTCGGCCCTCCCCACCGCCTCGATCACGAGATCGATCGGACCGTGCTGGAGATGGAGGCGGCGGCCGTCGGGCAAGAGGCTGGCGACGGCACCGCCGCTCTCGAGCCGCACGGGCGCTTTCGCGAGCGGCGCCATCAGTCGACCCTGCGTCCGGCGGGCGCCGGCTCGAGCGGCCAGGGATTGCCTTCGTGCCAGGCGGTGACGCTGAGGCGGTCGACCTTGCCGAGCTCCTCGATGCGGCGCACGCTCGCCATGTGGCCGCCGAGCTCGCGGTAAGCCTCGAGGCGCAGGCTGAATTCGATCGGGGCCACGATCGCGGGCGTGGGCACATGGCCGAAGGCATTGTCCGGCATGCGCAGCACGTCGACCATGAAGGTGATCCCGCCCCCCGGCCAGACGAAGACGGGAGCACCCCCCGAGGTCACGCGCGTAAGCGCCGACTTGACCGAGCGGGTGAGCTTGACCGGGTTCTCGGTGACCCCTGCGCGCAGCGAGCCGCCGGCTCCCGCCATGAAGAGGACGGAGACGAGGGCGGGCTCGCAATTCTCGCCGATGCGCTCGACGACCTTGCGGACAGGCTCCGGCATCGCCGCCTTGACCGGATGCAAGGCATCGTCGAGCACGAAATATTCGGCGTCCTCGCCGGTCGTGCTCACCATGAGCATGCGCAGGCCCGGCCAGGCCGTCTTGGCGTCGATCGACTCGATGATGGCAAGCGGATCGCTCACGTCGGTCCCACCCCACCCGCTCCCCGGATTGGCCACCTGGAAGTAGCGTCCCGGGGTCGAGCGGCGCCCGCGCACGCGCACGCCCGCGGGCTTGAGGTCGAGGAAGCGCCCCGCCTGATGCTCGCTCAGGACTCCGGTGATGTGATCGTCGACCACCACCACCTCGTCGACGTGGCCGTGCCACTGCTTGGCGAAAATGCCGATGGTGGCGGAGCCGCAGCCGACCCGCATGCGCTCCTCCTGCTCGCCGTTGACGACAGGGGCCTTGCCGGCCTGGACCGTGAGCGTGGCCCCGCCGTCGACCGTGAGCTCGACCGCCTCCTTCTGGCAGAGGCTCAGCATCGTGCGGCAGGCGACGACCCCCTCCTTCTTGCTCCCCCCCGTCAGGTGCCGCACGCCGCCGAGTGCGAGCATCTGCGAGCCGTACTCGGCCGTGGTGACGTGGCCCACCTGCTCGCCCTCCGCGCGCACCGCGGCCTGCTCGGGGCCCACGTAGCGGTCGGTATCGATCTTCAGCTTGACGCCGCAGTAGCTGAAGATGCCCTCGGTCACCACCGTGACCATGTCGACGCCTTGGTACTCGCTCGCCACGATGAAGGGGGCCGGCTTGTAGTCGGGATAGGTCGTGCCCGAGCCGATGCCGGTGAGGAAATGGCGGCCGGCCGCCATGGGAGCGGAGGAGAGGATGCCGCCCTCCCACTCGGGGCCGGCGAGGAAGGGCACGATCTCGCCCGCTTGGTCGATCACCTTCGCGGCGAGCACCATGGGATCCATGCGCGTCAAGGCGCCCTCGACGTTGCCGTAGCGGTCGCAGGCGCCGGTGCGGCCCGGGCGGATGCGGCAAAGCACGGGACAGGCATCGCAGGTGACGATTCCGGCGTCGCTCCCGGATGCGGCGATGTCCGGGGCTTCAGTCATGACGCGCTCCCGCTCGGCACCCAGAGGCGTTGAGGGCGAGAATTGCCGCGCGCACCCGATCGGGCGTTGCCGGTACGCGGCGGATGCGCGCGCCGCTCGCGTGATAGATGGCGCCCAGGATCGCAGGTGCGGTCGGGATGAGGGCGGGCTCGCCGATCCCCTTGGCGCCGAAGGGACCGAGCGGCTCGGCATCCTCGACGATGAAAATCTCGATCGGCGGCACGTCGCCGATCGTGGGGATGAGATAATCGTGGAGGTTCTCGTTGCGCCCGGGAATGAACTCCTCCATGAGGGCCAGCCCCAGTCCCTGGGCGATGCCGCCGTGGATCTGGCCCTCGACCTGGGTCGGATTGATCGAGCGGCCGACATCGTGGGCCGCCCAGATGCGCCGAACCTTGACGGTGCCGAGCTCG
>DATJAC010000399.1:0-5513 GCA_035516655.1 Alphaproteobacteria bacterium
ACTGTTAACCATGTCGTCGGTCAGACCTGTCAACTATGTTGCCGGTTGCTCAGGGGTGAGGGATTGCCACGTGGCCACGGCATGAAAAGAGCGCCGAGCAAGCCCGAGCTCGAGCCGATCGAGCGCGCGAGCCGTGATGAGATCGCTGCCCTTCAGCTCAAGCGGCTCAAATGGACGCTCGCGCATGCCTACGCGAACGTACCCCATTACCGCGAGGCCTTCGCGGCCGCGAGCGTGCATCCCGACGACTTGAAGCATCTCGACGATCTCCAGCACTTCCCCTTCACCACCAAGGAGGACCTGCGCCACAACTATCCCTTCGGCCTCTTCGCGGTCCCCCGCGAGAAGATCGTGCGCCTCCACGCCTCATCCGGCACCACCGGCAAGCCGACCGTGGTCGGCTACACCAAGGGCGACATCGAGGTATGGGCCGAGCTCATGGCTCGCTCGATCCGCGCCTCGGGCGGCCGGGCGGGCGATATCGTGCACGTCTCCTACGGCTACGGCCTCTTCACCGGCGGCCTGGGGGCTCATTACGGCGCCGAGCGGCTCGGCTGCACCGTCATCCCGGTCTCCGGCGGCATGACCGAGCGCCAAGTCCAGATCATCACGGACTTCAAACCCGACATCATCATGGTGACGCCGAGCTACATGCTGGCGATCGCGGACGAGTTCGCGCGCCAGGGCCTCGACGCGCGCACCTCCTCCTTGCGCATCGGCATCCACGGGGCCGAGCCCTGGACCGAGGCGATGCGCGCGGAGATCGAGCGCCGCTTCGACATGGATGCGGTCGACATCTACGGCCTCTCCGAGGTGATGGGGCCGGGGGTCGCCAACGAGTGTGTCGAGACCAAGGACGGGCCGACCATCTGGGAGGACCATTTCTATCCCGAGGTGATCGATCCCGCCACGACCGCCCCCCTTCCCGACGGCGAATTCGGCGAGCTGGTCTTCACCACGCTCACCAAGGAAGGCATGCCCGTGATTCGCTACCGCACGCGCGACCTCACGCGCCTCGCCCCCGGGAGCGCGCGCAACTTCCGCCGCTTCACGCGCATCACCGGCCGCTCGGACGACATGCTGATCATCCGCGGCGTCAACCTCTTCCCGACCCAGATCGAGGCGCTCATCCTCAAGGACGACCGCCTCTCGCCCCATTACGTGCTCGAGGTGAAGCGCGAGGGCCGGCTCGACTCTCTCACCGTCGTCGTCGAGGGGGCCGTCGGGCTGCCCCCGGCGGCTCAAGCGAGTGCGGCGAAAGCGCTCCAGCACGAGGTCAAGGCCTACGTCGGCGTCACCGCGGAGGTAAAGGTGGTGCCCGTGGGGACCGTCGAGCGCTCGCTCGGCAAGGCCAAGCGCATCATCGATCTGCGGCCCAAGGATTGAAGGTGCAGGTTTTGGCATGAGCGGCCACGTCTACCCGACCTACGGCTATCGGAGGGTCCCTGAGCGGCCGGGGGCGCGGCACCGGATAGCTGTCGTGGGTGCGGGCCCGGTCGGGCTCGCCGCAGCGATCGACCTCGGCCTCCGCGGGGTCGAGGTGGTCCTGCTCGACGAGGACGACACGGTGAGTGTGGGCAGCCGCGCCATCTGCTGGGCCAAGCGTACGCTCGAGATCTTCGACCGCCTGGGGGCCGTGGCACCGATGATGGCGAAGGGGATCACCTGGAACCACGGCAAGCTCTTCCACCGCGACAAGCTGCTGTACGGCTTCGACCTGCTGCCCGAGCCCGGGCACAAGTTCCCGGCTTTCATCAATCTCCAGCAATATTACGTGGAGGAGGCCCTCGTCGCGCGCGCCCAATCCATCGCGAAAGTGGAGCTGCGCTGGAAGAACCGGGTCGTGGGTGCCCATGTCCGCGACGACGGCGCGGTTCTCGAAGTCGAGACCCCCGATGGACCTTATGCGCTCGCCGCCGACTACGTCATCGCGGCGGACGGGGCCAAGAGCGAGCTGCGCCGGCTCCTCGGCCTCGAGTTCGAGGGCCGCACCTTCGAGGACCGTTTCCTCATCGCCGACGTCAAGATGAAGGCGGACTTTCCGACCGAGCGCCGCTTCTGGTTCGAGCCCACCTTCCATGCCGGACCCTCGGCCCTGCTCCATCGCCAGGCGGACGACGTCTGGCGCATCGATCTCCAGCTCGGCCCCGAGGTCGACCCCGAGGAGGAGAGGAAGCCCGAGCGGGTCATCCCCAGGCTCAAGGCGATGCTCGGACCCGAGCGCCCGTTCGAGCTCGAGTGGGTGAGCATCTACCGCTTCCAGTGCCGCATGCTCGAGCGCTTCCGCCATGGCCGCGTCTTCTTCGCCGGCGATTCCGCCCACCAGGTCTCGCCCTTCGGCGCGCGCGGCGGCAACAGCGGCATCCAGGACGCCGACAATCTGGCCTGGAAGCTCGCCTTCGTACTCGCGGGTGCCGCCCCCGAGGCGCTGCTCGATTCCTACGACCGCGAGCGCGTGCCGGCGCAACGCGAGAGTGTCGCGATCGCCTCGCGTACGACCGACTTCATGTCGGCCAAGGGGCCTGCCGCCATCGCCTTCCGCGACGCCGTGCTCGAGCTCGCCGAGTGCTGCCCCTTCGCGCGCGCCTTCGTCAACAGCGGCCGGCTCTCGACCCCGGCCTTCCTCGCCGCCTCGCCGCTCAGCACCCCCGATCGCGACCGCTTCGCGGGCGGCCTCGCCCCCGGAGCACCGGCACTCGATGCCCCCCTCGACAAGGCCGGGCACCGAGGCTGGCTCCTCGAGGAGCTCGGCGGCGATTTCACGCTCCTCGTCTTCGGCGCTCCCGGCGCCGCCGAGTCCATCGTGCGCGGCCTGCCCGCCGATCTGCCGCGGCCGCGTCTCGTAGCCCTCGCGGGCGAGGACGCCGCTCAGGGCCAGCTCCGCGATCGGCAAGGCATTGCCGTGCGCCGTTACGACGGTGCGCCGGGGACCGCCTATCTCCTGCGGCCGGATCAGCATGTCGCGGCGCGCTGGCGCAGGCTCGACGGCTCGGCTCTCGCGGCGGCCCTCGCGCGCGCCCTCGGCCGGGACGAGATGCAGCACGCCTTCGCCCAGGCCGGGGAATGAGTCCGATGACGGCACCGCTCAAGGACAGCCTCAACATCCCCTCCCCCGACGAGCTCTATGCCCTCCTCCTCCGGGCCCACGAGGGGTTGACGCCGGCAGAGAGCCTCAAGCTCGACGCCAAGCTGGTCCTCCTCCTGGCCAACCACATCGGCGACCTCGAGGTAGTGCGCGCGGCCCTGGCCGTGGCGAAGGGAGAGGAGAAGTGCTGAGCGCGGTGCTATGATTCCCGCGGCCGGGTAGCGCCGCTTCGGCCGCCGGCGCAAGGGGAGCACGAGACGGACGGCGATGGGCCACATTCTCGACAGCATCGTCGCGGCGGTCGAGGCCAATCAGCATCTCGCCTATGGCCTCGTGCTCGTGCTCTCCTTCTCGGAATCCCTCCCCGTCCTCGGCTCGCTCATCCCGGGGACGACGATCATCGTCGCGATCTCGGTTCTCGTGCCGAGCGGGGCCGTCGACATCTGGTGGCTCCTCGCCTCCGCCATCCTGGGCGCCATCCTCGGCGACGGCTTCTCCTATTGGGTCGGTTACCGCTATCGCCAAACCATCGCCGGCGTCTGGCCGCTCAAACGCTATCCCCAACTCGTCGAGTTGGGGCGGGTCGCGGTCGGGAAGCACGGCGGCAAGAGCATCTTGTTCGCGCGCTTCACGCCCGCGATCCGCGCGATCGTGCCGCTCGTCGCCGGCATCCTCGCCATGGACCCCTGGCGCTTCTATCTCGTCAACGTCGGCTCCGCGATCGCCTGGGCGACGTTGCACATCGTGCCCGCCGTGATCGCCGGCGCCACGCTTGCCGTGGCGGGTGCGGTCGGCGGCCGCCTCTTGGTGCTGATCCTGGTCCTGGCCGTCATCCTCTGGCTCGTCGCACTGCTCGTGCGCGCCGCGGTCGGCAAGGGCGTGCCGCTCATCGCACAGGGGGCGGTCAGACTCTGGCTCTGGGCGCGGCATCACGACAATTGGGTGAGCCGCGAGATCCTCTCGCTGCTTGATCCGAGCCAGGACGAACTCAAGGGCCTCCTCCTCCTCGCCGGCTTCCTCGCCGTCGGCCTTTGGGCCTTCTTCGGCATCCTCTCGCAGGTGGTGACCGGCGATCCGCTCCAGCGCATGGACAGTGCGGTGTTCAACTTCATGCAGGACACGCGGACGCTGTGGGCCGACCGGTTGATGGTGATCTTGACCGAGCTCGGCGACCCCCTCGTGACGGGTGCGGTCGCCCTGGCTGTCGCCCTCTGGCTTGCGGCACGCGGCACCTGGCGCGCCGCCGGCTACTGGCTCGGGGCCTTGGCGGTCGCGAGCGCCTTCTCCGCAGGCCTCGCCCTCATCCTCCATTTGCCGCGGCCGACCCCGCTCGCGGGGGCTGAGGGCGCCCTCGGCCTCGTCTCGAGCCACACGGCGGTCGCAGGGACGGTTTACGGCATGCTGGCCCTCTTCGTCGGGTCCGAGCTGCGGCCGCGCGGCCGGCTCGTCCTCTCCGTTGCGATCGCGAGCCTCGTCTTCGTCATCGCCTTCTCGCGCCTCTATCTCGGCGTGCGCTGGACCTCCGACGTGGGCGTGGGCATCGCTTTCGCGCTCGCCTGGGTGGCCGGGCTCGGGCTCGTCTACCTCAGCCACCGGCCGCGCTCCATCGCCCCCGGCACGCTGCTCGCCATCGTCCTCCCGGTCTTCGCCGTCGTCGGCACCTATCACGCGCGCGCCACGTTCACTGCCGACATGCAGCGCTACGCCGCGCGTCCGATGGCCGCGCATATGGCGGCACTCGACTGGTGGCGCGGCGGCTGGGCCACTTTGCCGGCGCGACGCATCGATCTCGGAGGCGGCCTCGACGAGCCGCTGACCCTGCAATGGGTCGGCACCGTCAAGGAGCTCGAAGCCCGGCTCGCGCAACGCGGCTGGGTCGAGCCTCCGCCCTGGACCTTGGCCTCGGCACTGACTTGGCTCGAGACGGGGGCCGACCTCTCGGAGCTCCCGGTCCTGACGAGGCTCCACGACGGACAGCCGGCACGGCTCATTCTCATCCGCTCCGGGGCGAACCCGGGCGGGCCGACCGCGCGGCTCATCCTGCGGGTCTGGCGCTCGCCGGTCGAGGTCGACGTCGGGGATGGGCGCTCCTTGCGTCTCTGGCTGGGGGCGGCCGTCGAGCAGCGCCTCTACCACGTCGGCTCTTTTCTCACCTTCGGCCGTGCCGCGCGCGACGAGAACGCCCCGCGCGCGCAGCTCGAGGCCGAGCTCGGCCCCACGCGCATCGTCCGCCGCAGCGTCAGCCCCGATCGCTCGGGCTGGGACGGCTGGGTGCTGCTCGCCCACGATCCGAGCTTCACCGTCTCCGACCGCGAAGGTGGGGTCCTGCCTTAGCGGCCCGGACCGCCCTCAACCCGCCTCCCGCCGCCGCGCATAGTGCCGGCGCGCCTTGGCGCGGTTCCCGCAGCTCGCCATCGCGCACCAGCGT